>JAFQBG010000011.1 GCA_017416705.1 Bacteroidaceae bacterium | reverse complement strand
TAGCGGAACAAGGCAACAAGTACTTGACTATTAATCTCATTCTCGTATTTTTCTTCCAACGAGAAAAAATGATTACCTTTGTCAGTGCAACGATAGGTAAAACAAGCGTTCTTTGTGGCTGTGGCAGGGTATGTGCAAGAGATTAAAGATGCTGTTTCTACCAACTTTCCCTTCTATAAAAAGGCAACGGATAGGTAGCATTTCTTTCTCTAATACCCACCATATACGGCTATTTCTGCCGAGATTAGAAATATGGCGGGGTAACACAAAAATGGTATATGTACCAACCACTTATCACATTTTGCCCTCATTCTGCCATTTTTACGCAAGTTCTTTGTATATTTGCAGTAAACTGCGAATATAGTCTGCACTCGCTTTGAAAAATATCGAAGCAAGCTTCATATTTCTCGCTCGTTTGTTTGTATATTTGCGCATCGAAAAATATTAATAAAATAACTTTTTAAAACAAAAGCTTATGGTATAATGCTAATAGTTTGATACACATAATTTAAGACATATTTTGAAAAAGCGTTTTAGCTTTATTCTGCTACCTAAAAGTTTGGCGACTTATTAAATGGAATCAGTAGGAATATGGCAAAGATGCTCGCGCAATATTGCGTGGGCTTTTGGTTATTCCACTGATTAGGTTACGCCAAACACCTTAGGTGGGGAATATACTAAAAAGTTCCGCGCTTTTTTTTGTGTGTATTTTTCTGCTTTAAGGAACGGACGGAGTAACCCGAAACGCCGTAGAAGAGTAGGGATTAAATAGAAAAATATTATGAAAAAATCATTTATTGTTGTGGTCGCAATTTTATGTTCGCTATTTGCATTGTCAAATGAAGCGCATGCAAAAAGAATAAAAATTGTTACAAATCCAGAATTTGCCAAAATCTATGTTGACGGTAATTATGTGGGCGACGGTGTCTATTTCTTGAAATTCACAAGAAAAGACGATTTCTTTAATATAAAAGTAGAAGCACCGGGATATGTAGAGAAAACAATGAGAGTTTACAAACACGACTCACGTAAAACAATTCCAATAGATTTACGCGAAGACGAGTCGATAGAGGCGTCGGTAGAGTCGCATCTTGCAAACAAATATTTTACTATAAACGTACGTGATGGTGTTGACGAATCGACAGCGTGGAAACTGCTTACACAAGTTATGCTCAATTATTTCGATGAAATGAAGACATCGGATAAATCATCGGGCTTTATGAATACTGCATGGGAGATAGATAAATTCCCTGAATCCGATGTTAAAATACGCACAATGGTTCAAATTAAGGAAATTACAAATGACGGATTGGCATATCAAATACGTATATCGTCTGAAAAAGCTCCATTGGATGCACGTGGTGAACATGGTTTTGTTCCATGGGAACGTATCCTTAAAAAATATGAGCCATTGATAAATGAAATGCAACAACGAATAGGTAAAAACTAAACCATTATGAAAAACTTATTTATAGCACTATGTCTATTGTTGTACACATCTGTTGCAACTGCGCAAATTAATATTACAGAAACATTTGATGGTGTCGGAACTTTGGATTGGAGTGAATATGCCGATAAAGATGTCAGTGCACTCATAGAAATGGGCGCACTTGATTTGGAGGTGAAAAAAGAGGGATTTATCGTTCTTTGTCATACTGATTTACCTGTTATTCCTGAGTATGACTTTAAAGTAACAGCAAAACTCCTAATACCTAAAATAGACGAAAAAGAGTTCGGAATATTATTCGATATGGATGAAGACTATAATCGTCAAGGGTTGGTATTTATGGAGGATAAGTTTATTGCTTGTAAATACAATGGAAATACGCGTATTGCAGGAAATTCTTATGAACTGCCCATTAAACTTGCCAAATCAAGGAACAGAAACATGGAGGTTACAATAGAGCGTAAGGGTGGTAGAATTATTGTATATTATGATAATATTGAGATATTTAAACAAAAAAGGCCCTTTTACGATGCAAAACTCAGTTTCTTCACCACTACCAAATTAAAAGTGGAAGAATTGATTGTTGAGCAACCTTATACCGGCGATTGATAAGAGCCTGTTAAGTTTAGCATAAAATTAAAATAGAACTTATTGCATGAACCCCGAAAGTTAGATGAAAAACTTTCGGGGTTTACTTCATGGCGCCTTGTCTTGATTTAGTATGGTGACGCGGTATTTATGCTTCAATAAGTTCGAATAATGGTGATTTTATTAAAATAACAACTTTGTATAGTCTTTCTTGTATTATAGGCCCTATCAATAATTATATTAGAAATTTATTGTATTTTAAATAATAAAGGTACATATTTGTATATTTTTTCTTTGTTTTATTTTTATAATTTAATAATATGTTCGGTTTTTTTAAAAAGACTTTGTTTTTACTTTCTTTAATAGTGGTTGGATATTGTATTTATACAATGTTCTTTGAAAGTAAATATGACATTCGTTCATTTTTAATGAAGGAGTGGGCGCAAAATGATAAATTGGATTCTTTTTGTACTGATTTGTCGAAGATGAGTAGTGAATGGGATACTATATATCATTATAGCGGAGATTTTCCTGCATCGGAAATAAATAAGAGACATGGCACTGATTTCGAGAATCTGCATATAGGGTGCAGAATAGTTTATAAATTGAGGGGTGTTACAGTTGCTCAAGAAAGTTATGAAACGGTGTGTAGCGGAATTATTCCTACTATTTCTTTTTATAGATGTGATGAAAATTGGTGCATTGACAGGAATAATGCAAAATTCTCGGTAAAAAAATATGGCGAAGAATTTTATCTTAGAAGAGACACATGTAGATAAAACAATGAAGACAAGCCATGCGGCTTGTCTTCATTGTTTATAGTGACGCGATATTTATGCTTCAATAAGTTCAAATACTTTATCCAAGGCGGCACGCAGTCCGTTTATGTCCTTGCCACCGGCTGTTGCAAAATGGGGTTGTCCGCCGCCACCGCCTTGCATCAGTTTGGCAGCCTGACCTACTATCTTGCCGGCGTTTATGCCTTGCTCCACAAGGTCGGCTGTTGCCGAAATTGTCAGCTGGGGCTTGTCGTTGTTTATGCTGCCTATTACCACAAGCAGGTTCTGTGGCTGTTCGGCGCGTAGCATGAACACGATGTCTTTCACTGTGGCTGCGGGCAATGGCAACAGGGTGCATATATAGCGCATACCGTTTTTCTCTTTTATCTCGCCAAGCAGTTTATCCTTTGTGGTGGCTGCTTTCTCGCGTGCATATTCCTCTATCTCTTTTTTCAGTTCGGCGTTCTCGGCTATGGATTTCACGATAGTCGCTTTCAGGTTGGGCACGTTGTTGAAGAGCGCGTGTATCTCCTTCATAAGGTCCTGTGCTTTTTGCAAGTGCGTTTCGAGTGCCTCGCCTGTTATGGCTTCTATACGACGTACGCCGGCTGCCACCGAACTTTCGGAAATTATCTTCACCATGCCTATGCAGCCTGTTGCTGCCACGTGTGTACCGCCGCAGAACTCTATGGATGTGCCGAACTGTACCACGCGTACGTGGTCGCCATATTTCTCGCCAAAGAGGGCTATGGCTCCAAGCTGTTTGGCTTGCTCTATGGGGATGTTGCGATGGTCGGTGAGCGGTATGTTTTGGCGTATGCGTGCGTTTACAATGCGCTCAACCTTGGCTATCTCCTCGTCGGTGACTTTCTGGAAGTGCGAGAAGTCGAAACGGATTGCCTCGGGTGTCACCAACGAGCCTTTTTGCTCGACGTGTGTGCCAAGTACCTCGCGCAACGCTTGGTCTAATAGGTGGGTGCATGAGTGGTTGGCTGCACATGCGCTGCGTTTCTTGGTATCTACCTGTGCCAAGAATGTTGCCGCTACGTTGGAGGGCAATGTTTTTGTTATGTGTATGGGTAGGTTGTTCTCTTTTTTGGTGTCCACAACCTCTATTTTCTCGTCGCCGCAGATGAGCAAGCCGGTGTCGCCCACCTGACCTCCGCTTTCGGCATAGAAGGGTGTCGCTTGGAGCACTATCTGGTATAGTGTCTGGTTCTTCTGTTTTGTCTGTCGGTAGCGCAGTATGACGGTCTCTTGCTCGGTCTTGTCGTAGCCCACGAATGTGCTGTCGCCCTCGTTCACTGTCACCCAGTCGCCGTTTTCCACTGTTGCGGCGTTGCGAGCGCGTGTTTTTTGCTTTTGCATCTCCTCGTCGAACTGTGCCATGTTCACTGTGAGGTTGTTCTCGCGCAGAATGAGCTGTGTCAGGTCGATGGGGAAGCCGTATGTGTCGTAGAGCGTGAAGGCCTCGACGCCGCTTATCTCGTTGCTGCCGGCACCCTTGGTGGTTGCCATTATCTTGTCGAGCAGGTGCATGCCGGTTGCCAATGTACGCAAGAACGACTCTTCTTCCTCCTTTATTACCTTGGTGATAAGCTCCTGCTGTTGTTGCAGTTCGGGGTAGGCGTCGCCCATGTTCTCGATGAGCGTGGGTACCAGCTTGTACATGAACGCCTGTTTCTGCTCCAAGAATGTGTAGCCGTAGCGTACTGCACGACGCAATATGCGACGTATCACATAGCCGGCTTTTGCGTTCGAGGGCAGTTGGCCGTCGGTGATGGAGAACGATATAGTGCGTATGTGGTCGGCTATCACGCGCATGGCAATGTCGGTTTGGGCGTCTTGTCCGTAGTTTTTCCCCGAAATGGCTCCGATGGCTTTTATTATCGGCTGGAATACGTCGGTGTCGTAGTTCGATTGCTTGCCTTGCAGTGCCATGCACAGACGCTCGAAGCCCATGCCGGTGTCTATTACTTTGGCGGGCAGTTCCTCCAAGTGGCCGTCGGCCATGCGGTTGTATTGCATGAACACAAGGTTCCATATCTCTATCACCTGCGGGTGCGAGCCGTTTACAAGGTCGCGGCCGGGAATGGCTGCTCGCTCCTCGTCGCTACGCAAGTCGATATGTATCTCGGAACAGGGACCGCAAGGGCCTGTGTCGCCCATTTCCCAGAAATTGTCTTTCAGGTTGCCGTTTAATATTCTGTCGGCAGGCAGGTGACGCTCCCAGATGGCAGCGGCTTCGTTGTCGCGCTCCAATCCCTCTTTTTGTGCACCCTCGAATACGGTGGCATACAAACGGTTAGGGTCCAACTTGACAACCTCGGTCAGGTATTCCCACGCCCAATTTATGGCGTCTTCCTTAAAATAATCGCCAAACGACCAGTTACCGAGCATCTCGAACATGGTGTGATGGTAGGTGTCGTGTCCCACCTCCTCCAAGTCGTTGTGCTTGCCGCTTACGCGCAGACATTTTTGCGAGTCGGCAACGCGCTTGCTCTTGGCAGGGCTGTTACCCAATATAATATCCTTGAACTGGTTCATACCTGCATTGGTGAACATTAGCGTGGGGTCGTCTTTAACCACCATGGGGGCCGAGGGAACTATCAGGTGTCCCTTTTCCTCGAAGAATCTTTTGAACGATTCTCTTATTTCTTTCGATGTGAGCATATTGTTTTTTTATGTTATATTCTGTTTGTTCCTGTTTAACAGTTTCTTAATATCTGTAAATATAAAGTGCTTTTTATCGTTTCAACTTGCAAAGATAGCTTACTTTTGTTATTTTTGCAACAAGTTCATAAATAGTTTCTATTTATGTTTCAAGCAGAACACTATGCGAAAAATCTATTCATTGTTCAATAGGGATACCGAACCCGGCAACAGAGCGCGTTACGGTTTGGCACAACGGTTTTTACTGCTGTTGCGTCGCGTGTTGCTTTTCTTTGTGTTCGGCGGTTTGTCGTTCCTGTTTTTCTATCTTATGGTAGAGACGCCGTCGATGAGGGAATTGCAAGAGGAAAATTCCAAGCTGTTGTCGCAATATAAAATATTGTCGCAACGTCTTGACGACGCCATGGAGGTAATGCAAAATATGCAGGAGCGTGACGATAATATGTATCGCGTTGTTCTGAATGCCGAGCCTGTCTCCAACGAGGTGCGCAATGCCGGATACGGCGGCACCAATCGCTACGACGAACTTATGAACATGGATAACTCGCAGTTGGTGGTGCAGACAACACAGAAAATGGATATGCTGGCAAAGCAGATATACATACAGATAAAATCCTTTGACGAGCTTGTGAAACTAAGCCGCGAACAAGAGGAATATCTGCGCCACATGCCTGCCATACAACCAATATCGAACCGCGACCTGAAACGCACCGCCTCGGGCTATGGTCGTCGCATCGACCCTGTATATAAGGTACCCAAGTTCCACAATGGCATGGATTTCTCGTGCGATATGCGCACCCCCGTCTATGCCACCGCCGACGGCAAGGTGGTTTCTACAAAATGGAAACAGGGCTATGGCTGGACATTGGAAATAGACCATGGCTATGGCTATGTAACCCGCTATGCCCACCTGCATAGTTTCACAGTGCGCCCGGGACGTAACGTGGTGCGTGGCGAACAGATAGCCCTCAGTGGCAATTCGGGTAAAAGCACCGGCCCCCACCTGCATTACGAGGTGATAGTGAAAGGCCGACATGTGAACCCTATAAATTACTATTTCATGGACCTCGATGCCGACGGCTACGACGAGATGTTGCGTATGGCCGAGAACCATGGCAAAGTTTTCGATTAATTATGACACTGCATAAAAACAAAGAACTCAAACTATACTATTCCATAAAAGAGGTTGCAAGCGAGCTTGGTGTCAATGAATCGACGCTGCGCTATTGGGAGACGGAATTTCCACAGATAGCACCCAAGAAAGGGGCAAACAATGTGCGTCGCTACACCAAGGAGGATATAAAAACGGTGCGTCTTGTGCACCACCTTGTAAAAGACAAGGGGCTGACGCTGGCAGGAGCCAAACAATACCTGAAACAAAATGGCAATAAGGAGATAGCCCGGACAAACAGCGATGTCATTGAACGCCTAAGAGCGGTTCGCGAGGAACTGCTTGGGATAAAAGCAGCCTTGGAACACTTGTAATAACTGTAAAATATTGTGTATGACACATAAAATAACGCCACTCCGTTCTGTGAGGCTGTTTTTCTTAATCTGCTTGACAATTCTTGCACAATCCCTTTGTGCACAGAGCATGCCGACTGCGGCAGGTGGCATGGATAAAAAAATGTCGGGAATTAATGTACACGTAGCGTCGGGGTACAGGAGCGGTGGCGACTATGAATTTACGGGGCATAGCAAACTGCTGCATAGCGGAACAGCCTCCGATGCCTATGTCACCAACGTTCGTCTTTCGGTTCCCGTCATGAAAATATACTCGGGCACCCTGTCGTTGAGCGGCCATTATAACTATATGCACCAAGAATTTAAGCCGCAGATGCCTGCTGCATCGGCAGGGCATGTGCATTTCGACGACAACCACCATACTTGGGGTGCGGCTGCCATCTATAATTTCCGTTCCACGTTGTGGGGTAAAATGCTCATGGGTCATGCAGTAATAAATGCCGAGTGTTCGCGCTATGGCTTTGAACGTATATCGGGCTTTGCCGCTGCCACCATGCTCATAAAACGCACCGAATACTCGTCGTTTTCGGCAGGTGCCGTACTCTTGTTGAACTCGGCTTCGCGGTGGCCGCTGTTCCCGTTTGTCACCTATTGGCGCAAATTCAATGATAAATGGCAGTTGAGTCTTGTCATGCCGCAATGCCATGTACAATATAATATATCCCAAAAAGACAAACTGATGCTTGGAACCACAATAGGTGGCGAACACTATTACATACGCCCCAAGCATGCCGAACTGCCATCCACATGTATGTACAGCCGCAGTTACGTGCGTCCCGAACTTGTCTATGAACACTCCTTCACGCCGCTCATGCGTTGCAGTGTTCGCTGTGGCTCGATTTTCTATATAAACGGTCGATTAAATTCCGACAGCGGCAATAGGAAATATGTTGAAATAGAGCATGACGCCTCGGCATTTGTGCAGGTGGCGTTCTCCTATGGCTTGAAACTGTTCTAAGCAACAAGTCGGCAAGCCCTTTATTCTATTCGGGCTATCGTTTGTATATTCTTTATTTTTTTCAGTTGGTCGCATATTGTGCGAACCTCGTCAACGTCGTGTGCATTCACCCAGATAGTGCCCTCGAATATACCGTCGCGGCTCTCTATCATCAGTTTCTGTATGCCTATATTGAGCTGTTGCGATATGGTGGCTGTTATTTCGTTCAGCACGCCTATGCCGTCTATACCTTTTATAAGAATAGGTACTTGGAATGTCAATGCTCTGTGGGTGTCCCAGTTGGCGGCCAATATGCGGTTGCCATGGCTGCTTTTCAGCGTGTCGGCGACAGGGCAGTTGCGTTTGTGTATGACTATGTGATGCTCGTCGTCGTAGTAGCCTAATACGTCGTCGCCGGGTATGGGGTGACAACAATCGGCTATTATATAGCTGTTATGCAGATTTTCGTCGGTTAGTTGCAGCGTCTGTTTGCTGTCTATACTGTCGAATTGTGTTGCTGTTACTTGTTTTTTTGTTTCTTTCGTGCTCTTGCCAAAGAAGGGGAAGGATGGGAATTTAAATCGTTTGTTGCCAAGCAAAGCATCCTTGTCCTCGCTACCCAACACGATGGTGCCGTTGCCCAATGCCTCTAATAGCTCTTCGCGGTTTTTCAGGTTGCGGTTTTTCCAGATTTTCTCTATGTTATTGCTGTAATTGCTCAGTTCCTCGTGTTCAAGGAAACAGTTTAATATATCCTCGCCCTTACGTTGCTGTATGCGTTGTTCGCGACGCAATGCCGCCTGTATCTTGGCACGTGCTTTTGCGGTGGTGACGAATGTGAGCCAGTTGGCATCCACATGCTGCGAGTTCGATGTCAGTATTTCCACTTGGTCGCCACTTTGCAATACGTGGTTCAGTGGCACTAATTTGTGGTTTACTTTTGCTCCTATACAATGGTTGCCCAAGAATGTGTGTATGCGGTAGGCAAGGTCCAAGGCTGTACAGTTTTGTGGCATTGTTTTTATCTCGCCCTTGGGTGTGAACACAAAAATTTCGGTGGCGTATAGGTTTAGTTTTATTGTGTCTAAGAAATCAAGGGCGTTGGGTTGCGGGTCGTCAAGTATCTCTTTTATGGTGTGCAACCAGTTGTCCAACTGTCCGTCGGCGCTGTTGTCGTTGTCTTTGTATTTCCAGTGTGCGGCAATACCTTGCTCGGCAACCTCGTTCATCCTCTCGCTACGTATCTGCACCTCAATCCATTCGCCTCGTTTGCTCATGAATGTGGCATGCAGAGCGCGGTAGCCGTTTGCTCGTGGCTTGTTCACCCAGTCGCGCAGACGGTCGGGGTGTGCATCGTATATCTTGGTGAGCGCGTTGTATATTTTGAAACATTCGTTGTTCTCGTCCTCGCCGTCGCGTGGGGTGAATATAATTCTCACCGCGAGTATGTCATATATGTCCTCGAAGGCTATATGTTTTTTTTGCATTTTGTTCCATATGGAGTAGGGCGATTTCACTCGACCTATGATATAGAACTTATATCCCATTTTGTCCAGACTGCTGCAAATGGGCGACGTGAACTCGTTGTACAATATGTCGCGCTCCTGTTGTGTCTTGTCTATTTTTTTCTCTATGCGTGCATACTCTTCGGGGTGTTCGTAGCGGAAACTTAGGTTTTCGAGCTCGGTTTTTATCTTGCTGAGTCCCAAACGGTATGCTATCGGGGCATATATATAGAGTGTCTCGCCTGCAATCTTATATTGTTTGTTCACAGGCATAAATTCCAGCGTGCGCATGTTGTGCAGACGGTCGGCAATCTTTATAAGTATGACGCGAATGTCTTCGCTCATGGTGAGCAACAGTTTTTTGAAATTCTCGGCCTGTTCCGATGCTTGCATGCCGAACACTCCGCCCGATATTTTTGTCAGTCCTTCTACAATTTGCGCTATCTTCTCGCCAAACAGGTTGCGTATGTCCTCGACGGTGTAGTCGGTGTCCTCTACCACATCGTGCAGCAGGGCGGCGCATATAGATGTCGAGCCCAAGCCTATCTCGGCACATACAATGCGTGCTACGGCAAGCGGATGCATTATATATGGCTCGCCACTGTGGCGTCGTACACCCTTGTGTGCTTGTCGGGCAAAGTTAAATGCCTTTGTAATAGGCTCCACTTTTTTGCGGTGTTGCGAGGCTAAATATATGTCAAGAATTTCCTGAAAGGCTCTTGTTATTTCAAGTTCTTCCTTTTCAATTCTTTTCTCGTCATCCATATTCATTGTTCTATTGCTGACTACTTATAAATTTTAAGGTATCGTCCTGCTCTTATTCTGGAATTTTTCAGGTTGTTCCATTTCATTAGTTTCTTGGTGCTTACACGATATTTGCGTGCTATGCCGCCAAGTGTCTCGCCGTTCTTTATCTTGTGGCGTATCATGTCGCCGCTGCCAAACTCGTTGTTCGATTTTGCCTCTTTCAGCATCTTGGCAACCTTGTCTTTGGGGAAGAATTTTTCCTCGTTATAGCTGTAAACGGAATCGCCATAGGCTATGAAGCGTGATATGGTTTCGTTTGTCAGTCGTATTACGCATGCTTCGTTCTCGCCGGGCACTATGTCGCGTACATATTGTGGGTTTATGGCGCGTATGTCGTCTATGGGCATGTTGCATAGCTCCGATATTTGCGAAAAATGGAGGTTGCGTGTTATGTGCAGTGTGTCTGTGGCTACCGGTATGTTGGGCTCCATAGGGCAGATGCCATGCTCGCTGTGGTATGTCATTACGTAGTTGGCTGCTATGAATGCGGGTACGTATCCGCGTGTCTCGCGTGGCAGGTAGCTGTATATATCCCAAAAATTATGTTTGCCACCCGAACGTATGATGGCTTTTTTTACTCGTCCCGGCCCGCAGTTATATGCGGCAAGTGCAAGCTCCCAGCTGCCGAATGCGTCGTGCAGGTCGCGCAGGTAGCGCATGGCGGCATCGGTCGATTTTATGGGGTCGAAGCGTTCTTCGATGTAGTTGTTCGATTTCAAACCATATAGTTTGCTTGTGCCAAACATAAACTGCCATAGTCCTTTTGCACCGGCTCGCGATACAGCCTTTGGCTTCAATGCCGACTCTATTACGGGCAGGTATTTTAGTTCGTGAGGCATTTCGTATTTGTCTATGGCTTCCTCTATTATGGGCATGTAAAAATGCGACATACCCAGCATGTACGAGACGAGCGCACGACTTTTTGTGGTGTATCGGTCTATGTATTGACGCACCACGCTGTTATATGTCATTTCCATTATCGTGGGCATGTTGTACAGGCGTTGCGCATACACCGAGTCGCTGAACGTCTTGGGGCTTATGTCGCGTGCGTCGCAGTCGAGGCTTTTCAGCAAATTGCGTGCATACCAGCTGTTTAGCAGGCTGTCGATGTCGGCTGTCATGCTCTCGGGCAGGTCGAACACAACGCTGTCGGCATCGTGAATGGCGTCTGTGCCGCTTGTGTAGCTTGGTGCGTGGTAGCCCATTGCCGAGTCGCCTATTATTTCGTAGTCGTCGAACATGCTTAGCGAGTCGCACTCCTCGGCAGTGTCGTCGTCTGCTTCGGATACGATGCTGTCTGCCGGCACGTCATAGGAACGCGGGCTGTTTTGCGCCATGATTATATTGCTCACAAATAGGCATAGCAGGGATAATATTATGTATCTTCTTATCATTTTGTAGTTAATAAAAAACTTTTGGTGTTTCGTTATCGCTCTTTCGTGTGCTTGCGCCACTGCTCATTTATGCTGTTGCCTGTACAGTCGATGCTGTCTTGGCTATTGCACGTGGTTGCTGCAAGACGTCGGTTGGAGCGAAGTCTGTTTTGTGTATGTGTGTGGTAATGCCAAACGCAATATTGGTGCTAAAACGTAATATTGCAGTTTAGTCCGTAATAATTTCCGTCGGAACCTATCGAGCCGTTGCCACGAATTAGTTGCGGGTTCAGTGTCATGTTGATATCGTCGCTTATGTCGAAGTTCGATAGCTGTGCATCGACATAGGCATCAATGACCGATAGCGCATATACTGCCACAAAGGCAAACACGCTCAAATCGCGCCAACGGCGGTAACGGTCTTTGCGTTTTTTGAATACCTCTTTTATATATTCTTTGTTGTTCTCAAAATCATACCCCGGCCTGAAAAAATCCTCGTACGACTTTGTGTTCGGGTCGCTGTCCATTATGTCAAGGTAGCCCTGACGATAGTCGCTGTACATCTGGCTGTTCCAGTTATAGGCGTACAGACAGCCTATAAAGCCGCCATAGACAATGGGCAGTTTCCAATATTTCCTGTTGTATATCTGTCCTGCGCCGGGGAATACCACTGCCAGCCATGTCGCTTTTTGTGGGTTGGGCACAAAACGAGGCTTGCTGTCGAACGAGGACGTTGCGTTGCGTTTCAATGACACGCGGCTGCTGTCGGCCGATAATTCGGGTTGCGTGGCTATTTCTTTGTTGTATATGCTGTCTATCATCAAGGAATCCTTCCTGATGGTGACGTTCACAAGTGAGTCGCGCAATTGTAGTTCTTTCTCGCCTACTTGGCTGTATGCTTTGTGGCATGGCAGCGACAGTATCGTCAGAACAAATATGTACATGAAACGTTGCATACTCTCTTTTTATCGGTTTAGTTTGTCGAAAATGGCTATTATGCGTTCCAACTCCTGTTCGTTCTTGAATTTTATGCTTATTTTTCCCGTTCCTTTCGAGTTGCAGGTGAGCTGCACCGGTGTTTGGAAAAACTGTGTCAGCTGTCTTTTCAAACGGTGATATGTTGCGTCTTGCTGCTTGTCGGCGGGCTTTTTCTCCTGTGTCTGTTCGACGGTGTCTGTGGGTGTCTCCTTTTTTTGGCGTATTATCTCCTCGACACGACGCACCGAATATCCGTTGTCGCATATATCCTTGAACAGTGCAATCTGTTCGGCGGGGCTTTCCAGCGACAGCAACGCGCGTGCGTGCCCCATGTCGATACGTTTCTCTTTTAATGCCACCTGTATGGCTGCCGGCAGTTTCAGCAGGCGCAGGAAATTGGCTATTGTGGCACGTCCTTTGCCCACGCGCTTGCTCAACTGTTCTTGCGACAGGTCGTATTCCTCTATCAGGTGCTGGTAGGCAAGTGCAATTTCCATGGCGTTGAGGTCCTCACGTTGTATGTTCTCGGTGAGAGCCATCTCCATGGTGTTTTTGTTGTCGGCATCGACAATGTATGCCGGTATGGTTGTTCTGCCGGCAAGTTGCGAGGCTCTGAAACGTCTTTCGCCGGCTATTATCTGGTATTTGTCATCGTTTGTCTTGCGCAGTGTTATGGGTTGTATCACGCCAAGCTCATTTATCGACGCCGATAGCTCTTTCAACCCCTCCTCGTTGAATTCTCGTCGAGGCTGATTGGGATTTGCCTCTATCTTGCTTAGTTCTATTTCGCCGATAGAGGAGGAACCCGATGTTCTGACTGCTTCTGTCGAAATAAGTGCGTCGAGCCCTCGGCCTAATGTGAATTTTTTATTTGGTGCCATACGCTGTTTTTGCTTGAAGACTGTTTAAATTTTAAAAATATTTCCTTGGTATAAATTTAAAAAGTTTCTTATTCTCGTTTTAAAATTTCTTGTGCCAACGACAGGTAGTTCTTTGCTCCGGTCGATTCTGCATCGTATAATAGTACGGGTATTCCCATGCTGGGTGCCTCTCCAAGTCGGGTGTTACGCAGTATGACGGTGTCGAAAACCAATTCCCTGAAATGCTTCTTCACTTCGTTGTACACTTGGTTGCTAAGTCTTAAACGCGAATTGAACATGGTGAGCAGGAATCCCTCGATGTCCAGCGTAGGGTTCAAGTTCGACTTGATGATTTTTATCGTGTTCAGCAGTTTGCTAATTCCTTCGAGCGCAAAATATTCGCACTGCACAGGTATTATCACCGAGTCGGCGGCTGTCAGCGAGTTCACTGTTATAAGTCCAAGCGAGGGAGAACAGTCTATCAGTATGTAGTCGTAGTTGTTTCTTATCTCGCTAAGTGCCGTTTTCATTATTTTTTCGCGGTTCGGCATGTCCAGCATTTCAATTTCGGCTCCCACAAGGTCTATGTGCGAGGGAATTATCTCCAAACCGTCTATACACGTTTTGTATATGGCTTCGGCCGATACCCCCTTGTTTATAAGGCACTCGTAAATGGAACTTTGTATGTTGTGTATGTCAATGCCCAAGCCCGACGAGGCATTTGCCTGCGGGTCGGCATCTATTACTAATACTTTTTTTCCGTATGTGGCCAATGAGGCAGCCAAGTTTATAGCAGTGGTGGTCTTTCCCACACCGCCTTTTTGGTTGGCCAATGCTATTATTTTTCCCATTTTGCAGTAGTTGTATTACACTTAATGTATGTGTTGCTTGTTAATGAGCAGTATGTTTTTTCTTATTTAGTGCAAATATAGTAAGAAAAATCGAAATAGAGGGAAATTGGCAGAATAATAGTTATATGCGAATTATTTAACATGCGTTGACAAAATAAGACAAATTGATGTAAAAAAAAGACTTTTTTCTGAAAAAGTTCTCTAAAAATGAGGGAAATACTGAAATTTTATTAATTTTGTATTTTGTAACACGAATATATATAAATGTTGAAAGAACGATGAACCAAGGCTTACCGACATACAGCAATTTTGTAACCAACGGAAATCGACAGATTTCTGCAAAATATGTCGTGAATAATTTCGGCTGCGTTTGGTTTTTAATTCTCCCTCGCCGGGGAGGGAGTGGAATTTCCACCATAATATAACAGAGAACGCTTGGTGTGGCGGTGGGGAAACCATGGTTAAATTATATCTCCACTACGCATTGTGAAATTCGTGATGCGTAGTGGAGATATAATTGTTATCTATCTATTGGTATTTGTTATTTTTTCGAGGACTTTTTTTTGCCGCCAACGTCACCGGGCAATGGTCGTCCTTTCTTTATGATTTCGAAAATATGGCTCGATGATTTTGTGAGGTTGGCATCTTGGTCTATGCGATTATCCCTCTTGTTCCAATAACGTGCTCCATTCGGGGCTGCCGATTGGGTGGTGCTAATGGAGTATTTGTTGTCCATTATGCTTATCATGTATGTGTTCCAGTCGGCATGGTAAACGTTGGTGCCGAATGTGCCATATTCGTTCAGGTATCTGCCGTCGGCTTTGCTTGTTATTTTGTAGTAGTTGAGGCCGTCGGGGTCCTGTGCTATCACCCATTCTTGTGCTTTGCCGGGTTTGGCTGTCTCCTTGAATGTGGGAGCGCCTCCTGTGCCTTTGGGGTTGTCGTTGGTGAGGTACATGCCATCTACTACTATGTAATAGGTTTTGCCGCTTTCAATTGTTTCTGTGTTGTCGGGGCCTGTGATGGGCTCAATGTCGAATATGAAGCATGTGTCGGGCTTGTTTTCGGTGCCTTTGTTTTGTTGTACGCGTGTGTCGGAAACGGTCCAATAGTTCTTTCCTGCACTGCCACCGTTTTGTATGCCATATTTGCCATTTGCCATGCGTGTGATATTATAGGTGTGCCATGACGGGTCGTAGGGGTTGGTGCTGTTGTTTGCACTGAATATTCCGTTTTCGTTCAGGTAGCGGTTGTCCTCGGCGTTTACTATCTTGTATCGGTTTGTCTCGGGGTCGAGGCTTATGTGCCACTCCTGACGTTGGGGACGCACGTCGTCGCGCTCGCTAACAAAACGGGGTATGCCGGATGCTACGTTGGGTGTTTGGTTGGTCAGGTAGCTGCCGTTGTATTTTATGAAGTATGTGCCATTCTCTAATTCTTGCGCGGGGAATATGTCTGTGCGATAGTCGTATCTGCTTTTGTATGTGGTGACAAGCTGGGCGAGGCTCTTTTTGAGGAAGGGTGCCACATGTACTGTCGCCACTTCGGGTTTTGCCCATTTTAGTGTTCCCTCGAAGTCGCGCGAGCGCAGGGCTTCTTGTGCGTTGTATAGCTCCTGATGCTTGGTGTAGCTGTCGATGAATTTTTCGGGGGAGCGTTGAACGAGGGCTGCGTACATGTCCATTATGCACTCGCCACGTTGTCCCATATATTGCATACATTGCAGCCATGGGGTTATTTCGCTTATCAACTCGGGGGCTTCGTCGGTTGTCAGCAGCGTGGTGGCTGTGTTTATGAATTTGTCGAAGTGTTTTCGCATGACGGCAATGGCGGCTGTTGTGTCTTTGGCTGCCATATTGCTGTCGAAGAGTGCTTTGTCATCTACGAACAGGGGCGACTCGTTGGTGCGGCGCAGTCCGTGTACCGTTGAACCTAAATCGACGTTGTTCTGGCAGAAAAAGCGGAATGCCTCTTTGTTGCGGGGCATAAGGTATGACATTGCGCTCTCCCAAGAGGCGTCGGCGTTGTATGCAGGCATGTTCCAGCAGTAGTCGCCAATACTGTATAGCGATAGTTTCGATGCCATGGCATATTCCATGGGGTTCGATGTGAAACCGCCAAGCTCGTTGGCAATGTCGAGGCCGTTACCCCATGTGGGGCCCATCAGCAGACGGTTTATGCAGTAGTCGGTGACGGGATAGTTGAGCCATATATATGCTTTGCGGCTTATCTGGTTGTTAATCCATTGCATGTCGTTCATTTCAATCATATCGACAACGCTGTTGCCTGTCCACATGATGCGCACGCTCTTGTCCATTTTTGTTCCAAGGATGTTCAGGTAGTCGCCGCTTGTCCAGCCTTTGTTATATTGTGTGGGACATAATATGAGGGGGTTCACATCGTCGTAGGCTTTGTTTAGCTCCTCGACGATATAGTTCATTATGCCTGCTTGTTTGGTGGCGTCTGTGCCCTCGCCCCAAATGTCGTCGAAGAATACGGCAAAGGTTCTAATGCCTAAGTCGTACATTTTTTTCAGTTTGTTCACTATGTTCAAACTGTCGGCTTTGTTCCATTTTATATCTACACCGGGGTGTATGGCCCATACAAAATCTACTTTGTTGGCTTTGGCTGCTGCTGCGTACTCGGCTATTTTGTTGCCAAGCTCGGCAGGGTAGGGTGTGCGCCATTCTCCTTTGTGGTAAACGTCGTCCTTGGGGCCGTATATGTATGTGTTCATTTTCTGACGGCCGAAAAACTCGAAAAGGTTCATACGGTCGCTCTCGCTGTATGGGTTGCCGTAGTAGCCCTCGACAAGGCCGCGCTCGCTTATGCTGGGGTAGTCGGTGATGCTGACTTCCATTACTTGGGGCTGCGAGGCTATTTGCAGGAATGTTTGAACGCCATAGTAGGTTCCGCGATTGTCGTTGCCGGCTATTATCACTTTGCCTGCTTCGATGCTCAGGTAATAGCCCTCGGCGTTGGTGGTGAAATCGGCTTCGGGGATGCCTGCCGACTCTATGGCGGCATCGCCTCGCTCGCCTATTATGACCTGAACGGTGCCGTTGGCGGTGTCAAAATGCTTTTTGAATAGGTTAACAGCGTCTTGGTCGGCATCGGACTCGCCTATGAGCGTAAATGCCACTCCGCTATTGAACGCAACGTCTTTGCCCCATGTGACAACTTGCGGCGTCGGGGATATTGCTATTGTTTGTGCAACTGCAAAAAAAGTAGAAAGCAGGGTTGCGCATGCTGTAAGCACGATTTTCTTATAACAATTCATTGTCTGTGATTTTATTTAGGTTATGTAATTATTATCGTTGGTCTAAGTGACATAGAGGCCGGTGGCGACTATCTTTGCATATTACTGCAAAAATAGGTAATAATACTGAATTACGCAAATAGGTTTATTCATTTTGTTCTGCATGTTGTTGCATTGATATTTTTTGTATCTTCGCATCTGTTTATGTAATAGTATATAATATGATTGAAAATAATTCAAGGCCATTGATACTTGTTTCGAACGACGATGGTTATATGGCAAAGGGTATAAATGTGCTGGTTCGCGTGCTCATGGAGTTTGGCGACGTGGTGGTGGTGGCCCCTCACACAGGACGTTCGGGCAAGGGCTGCGCCATTACGAGCGAGGTGCCTGTCAAGGTGTGGAAAGTGTCGGAGGAACAGGGGTTGCAGGTATATGCTTGCACGGGTACTCCTTGCGACTGTGTCAAGATTGCTTTCGACTCGGTGCTGTCGCGTCGTCCGTCGTTGGTGGTGGGTGGTATAAACCATGGCGACAACTCGGCGGTTAATGCTCATTACTCGGGCACAATGGGTGTGGTGTTGGAGGGTTGCATGAAGGAGGTTCCCTCGATAGCTTTTTCGTTATGCTCGCACGATGCCGATGCCGATTTCTCGGCTACTTTGCCTGTTATTCGTCGCGTGGTGGCCGCTGTTCTGCAACGCGGATTGCCCACAGGCAGCTGTCTTAATGTCAATTTCCCCGATGTGCCCTCCTATGCGGGTGTCAGGGTGTGCCGACAGGCATACGGCCAATGGATGAACGAGTGGAAGGGGCACGAGCATCCCAACGGTGGCACTTGGTATTGGCTGACGGGTAGTTTCCAATGCAGCGAGAGCGGCTCTTTGGATGCCGACAAGGTGGCACTCGAAAACAACTATGTGGCCATAACACCCACGAAAATAGATTTAACCGACTACTCCCTGCTGAACGATATGCAAGGTTGGGGGCTATAAATAATTTTTGCGATTTAAACAGCATCTAAATCAATTATCTATGAAATATTATCTTATTGCCGGCGAGGCTTCGGGCGATTTGCATGCCTCTAACTTGATGAAGGCTATAAAAAATATAGATGCCGACGCTCGTTTTCGTTATTTTGGCGGCGACCTTATGAAGGCTGTCGGTGGCGACTTGGTGACACACTATCGCGATACTGCATTTATGGGTTTGTTGCCTGTGATAATGAATTTGCGAACCATATTATCTAATATGAGTCGCTGCAAAAAAGATATTATGGAGTGGAACCCCGATGCTCTGATACTTGTCGATTATCCGGGATTTAACTTGTCTATTGCCGAATATATACACAAGCATAGCAATATCCCTGTCTATTATTATATTTCGCCCAAAATATGGGCTTGGAAGGAGTATCGCATAAAAAATATAAAACGCGATGTCGATAAATTGTTTTCCATATTGCCGTTCGAGGTGGAATACTTTGCCAAGCATAATTATCCCATACACTATGTGGGCAACCCATGTGTGGATGCAGTGTCGTCATTCTTGGACAATAACCACGAGACGCGCGACGAGTTTATTGCTTCGCTTGGTTTGTCACAAAAACCGGTGGTCGCGCTTCTTGCCGGCAGTCGTCGTCGCGAGATAAAAAGCAACCTGCCCATGATGCTCGATGCCATGACAAAATATCCCGACTACCAGCCTATAATAGCGGGTGCTCCCGGTGTGGATGAGGCTTTTTATGCCCCCTACTTGTCGCGTGGAGCAAAAATTGTCTATGGCAATACTTATCGCTTGCTTAAACACTCGCATGCCGCACTTGTGACATCGGGCACTGCCACCCTTGAAACGGCGCTGTTCCGAGTGCCGCAGGTGGTGTGCTATGCCACCCCCATGCCCAAACTCTATTCGTGGCTGAAAAAGAACTTCCTGAAAGTGAAATTCGTGTCGCTTGTCAATCTGATAGCGGGACGCAGTGCCGTTACCGAGCTTGTGGCTGCCGATATGTGTGTCGATAACATAATAACGGAACTTGGGAAACTACTCCCCTCGACAAACGAACGTGCGGCCATGCTCAATGAGTACGACCGCATTATAGGTATTCTTGGCGATGCCGGCGCATCGCAACGTGCTGCTGCCATCATGGTGCAGAGCATCAAGAATAAATGATGTAACGCCCTTTTTTCTTAGCGCATATATGCCTGTTGTTAAAGCAGGTACAGGTACATAACCACGCAGGGTACTGCCAATATGGTACTGTCGAAACGGTCTAAAATTCCGCCATGGCCGGGTAGTATGTTACCCGAATCCTTTATGCCTGCCTCGCGCTTGAAACACGACTCCACAAGGTCGCCCAATGTGCCGGCAACGACAACAACCAATGCCATGCCCATCCATTGCCATGTGTTCATGACATCGCTGTAAAACAACGACATGACATATCCGGCAAGCATGGCTGTGCATGCTCCACCTGCAAATCCTTCCCATGACTTCTTGGGCGATATACGCTTGAACATTTTGTGACGTCCCAATGTGCATCCCACGCAATATGCTCCGGTGTCGTTGCTCCACAGGAATATGAATATGGCAAGCGGAATGACGTAGCTGTATGTGGTTGCGTTGCTATATGTGGCTATTATATTGAGCATGGCAAACGGGAGTGCGGCATATACCTGCGACATACAAAAATATGCTATGTTGTCGAGTGCGCCCCCTTGCTTGCGGAATAATTCGTTGATGAACACGAATGCCACCAATAGTATATAGGGCAATATAAATAACATGGGGCATGCCACTGTAAAGAACGAGCATGCGTACATTACGAAGAACAGATAAACACCGCCGACAGCCGCAATGAGTGTGCTGAATGTGGTTTTCTTATGCTTGTGAACGATATTGCAAAACTCATTCACAGCCAGCCCTGTTACTATTGCAAACAATATTCCAAACGGTATCGGCCCATATATTATGGCTGCCAATAATGCTCCTGCAAATAGAATGCCTGTGATGGCACGTGTCAAAAAAGATTTCATGTTGTTATTATTGTGTTGGTTTTTCGTCTTTGTCGGTCGCTGTCTCTGTTGTGGTTTCTTGAGGTTGCTCGGGGCTGTTTTCCGAGAATATCTCCTCGCTGCGCGATGCCCAAGGCCTTTTTCCGAATATCCGCTCGACGTCATCGGCAAATATCACTTCGCGCTCCATGAGAACACGTGCAAGTTCGGCGTGTCCCTCCTTATGCTCGTCGAGTATCTTCTTGGCACGCTCGTATTGGCTGTTTATGAGCTCTTTCACTTCGTTGTCTATGAGCTCGGCGGTGCGCTCGCTGTAAGGACGCTGGAACGAATATTCGTTGTTGTTGTAGTAGCATAGGTTGGGTAGCTTGTCGCTCATGCCTGCGTATGCTATCATGCCGTATGCCTGTTTTGTGACGCGTTCAAGGTCGTTCATGGCCCCGGTGGATATGTGTTCCACAAATAACTCCTCGGCTGCACGGCCTCCGAGTATGGCACACATTTCGTCGAGCATCTGCTCTTTGGTGGTTATCTGACGCTCCTCGGGCAGATACCATGCTGCGCCAAGGGCTCGTCCGCGTGGTACGATGGTTACTTTTATAAGGGGGTTGGCATGCTCCAAGAACCACGATAGGGTGGCGTGACCTGCCTCGTGTATGGCTATTGTCTCTTTTTCCTTGGCTGTCATCACCTTGGTCTTTTTTTCAAGGCCGCCTATTATGCGGTCCACTGCATCCAGAAAATCTTGTTTGTCAACGGCGTTTTTCTTTTGTCGTGCGGCTATCAACGCTGCTTCGTTGCATACGTTGGCAATGTCGGCACCCGAAAATCCCGGGGTTTGTCGTGCAAGCAGGTCAACATCGACCGACTCGTCGAGTTTCAGCGGTTTCAGGTGTACGCCGAATACCTCCTTGCGCTCGTTAAGGTCGGGCAGGTCAACATGTATCTGTCTGTCGAAACGGCCGGCACGCAGCAGTGCTTTGTCCAATATGTCGGCGCGGTTTGTGGCTGCCATTATTATTATTCCGCTGTTGGTGCCAAAGCCATCCATCTCGGTGAGCAGTTGGTTCAGGGTGTTCTCGCGCTCGTCGTTGCCGCCCATCGAGGGGTTCTTGCCTCTGGCGCGTCCCACTGCGTCAATCTCGTCGATGAATATGATACATGGTGCTTTTTCTTTTGCTTGACGGAAAAGGTCGCGTACTCTGGATGCTCCCACACCCACGAACATCTCCACAAAATCGGAGCCCGAAAGCGAGAAAAACGGTACGTCGGCTTCGCCGGCAACAGCCTTGGCAAGCAGTGTCTTACCTGTTCCCGGAGGGCCTACAAGCAATGCTCCCTTGGGAATTTTTCCTCCAAGGTCGGTGTAACGCTTGGGGTTTCTTAGGAAATCCACTATCTCCTTGACCTCCTGTTTTGCTCCCTCTTGTCCGGCTACATCCTTGAATGTTATTTTGTTCTTTTCGTCTTTCTCGAACAGTTTGGCTTGCGACTTACCGACGCTGAATACGTTGCCGCCGCCACCGGCTCCGCCACCGCCCATTCTGCGCATTAGGAATATCCATATTCCAATGAAGAATATCAATGGCAGTATGTTTATGAGGATGCCGCTCCAATATTGCGGTTTCTCCTTGTACAGAACGGTGCCGCTGAAATGTCCTTCGGCCTGTTGGCTCGTTACAAATTCCTCGAATTTCTCGACCGAGCCTATGCGTGTCTTTATGACGGGGCGCACCAATGCCTTTTGTGGCACCTCGTTGAATATATATATGGCCGAGTCGGGTATTATATATGCCTCTACCTCGTTGTTGTCGAATACAACAAGCTCGTTGACGTATCCTTTTGCTATATATTCCGATAATTGCGAGTAGTTGCTCTCCTTGGTGAAGGAACTGTTCTCATCGCCAAAAAAATATATGAATGCGAGCGATGCTCCGGCTATTATGTAGAACCACGTGAAATTTATTCGTGGCATTTTGTTCTTTTTTCGGTTGTTTGTCATAATTCTTAGAAGTTGTCTAAATTTCTAAAAAATATTTTTTTAATAGAAGCCATATCCTTTGTTTCGTCGTTTTTTATATTCAAAAAATGGCTGTTTCTTCCTTTTTTTTGTGGTTGCATAGCCCGCTATGTGCCCTACAAAAAATAAAAAAATATCCTATTTTTGCTCTATAAAAAACCTTGGCAATATAAATATAAACAGCTTCTTAGTCAATGTCGGGAATAGTTGTCAGTTCGGCATCGGCCCATAAATGCTCTATGTCGTAGAAAGCGCGTGTCTCGGGCAGGAATATATGTACAAATACTTGACCATAGTCCATAGCCACCCATTGTGCATTGCGCTGTCCATCGACAGCAAACGGTTTGTAACCGCATTTGTCTATGAGCCCTTCCCAAACAGAGTCGGTTATGGCCGATACTTGTGTAGGCGAGTTGCCCTCGCATATAACAAAATAGTCGCATATAGTGTTTCCCAATCCTTCGAAGTTGGCTACTACAATATTCCTGCCTTTTTTATCTTGTATTGAGTCTATAATCTCCTTTATTAATTCTTCGTTTGTCAGTCCTTTCTTTTGCATATATTGCCTGATGTTTTCTGTATGTTAAATCTGTGTTTATATAATTTTTTGCGAAGATAGGCAGATTTATCCTCATTTCCCGTATAATCGTTCTGTTTTTTGAATTTTTTATGTAAAAAAGTGCTACATTTATTTGTCGCAAAAAAAAAAGTAGTATCTTTGCATCGCAAATGAGCATTGGGCTATGGTGTAATGGTAACACTACAGATTCTGGTCCTGTCATTCAAGGTTCGAGTCCTTGTAGCCCAACAACAAAAAGCGGTTCTTGCATGCAAGAACCGCTTTTTGTTGTTGTATTATCCGTTGTGTTATTTTAATTGTCCGTTGTTTGCTGCATTAATCATGGCCTCGCTTGCATACATATATACCTCTACGCGACGGTTTTTGGCACGTCCGGCAGCTGTGGAATTGTCGGCAACGGGCTCACGCGAACCAAATCCCTCGATATTCTTTATCTGCATGGGTGATACACCGAGCGATTTCAGATAGCTTGCAACGGAATTGGCGCGGTTCACCGACAAGGGGTCGTTTATGGCGTCGTTGCCGGTGGAGTCGGTGTGGCCGAATATTGCTACGTCGGCATCGTTGTATTCGTTCAATATTTTTGCAAAGTCGGCAAGGTTCTTTTTGGCGGCTGCATTCAGGTCGTATTTATTGGTTGCAAAAAGCACTCCCGAGTCGAATGTCACTCTGACGGCTGTCAGGTTGTTGGCGTCGGTAATGGTCTCTACCGTCGCGTTTTGAATTTCCGATGCGGCCTCGGCTGCTTTGTCCATGCGGCGACCTATGACAGCGCCGGTGCCTGCGCCCACTGCTGTGCCAATGGCTGCACCCACTGCTGTGTTTCCTGCGATTTTACCCACAATGGCACCCAGTAAAGCACCGCCACCTGCTCCTATGAGCCCTCCTTTTGCGGTGTTGTTCATATTGGTGGTGCCGCAACCGCTCAACATGAGCATTGCGCACAAAATAAGAGATAAAGTCTTTGTGAATTCGTTTCTCATACTATAAATGTTTTATTGGTTAATAATCTGCATTATAAACAAAATAGTGACTTGTTTGGCTGTATTGCACTGCGAAGATAGTAAAAAATGTTATAAAAAAGGCAATATCGCTTTTACATAAAAAAAAGAATGTGTCGGGCCGCATCGGCATGGGGCTTTTTTTTTCTGCTGTATGCCGCCGAACGAAACGCTGCTTGGCGTGTGCAGCGGCTGTCGCCGGCCCGTAACGGAACAGAGCAAAAAAGGGTGCGCCTGCATGCCCTAAATGGCAATAAACCGTATGTCGATGCTCCTGAAACACACAGTATGTAATATTTGCAACAAGAATAACCGATATTCGCAAATATATAAGGAATTTTTAGTATTTTTGCAGTGCGTTTTGTCGGTCTGTCGAAAGCGGCATCGGCGAACGCTCGATAATGTATTTAATAAAAAGATAAATATGGCAGAACTAAAAGATTTGACTAAGCGCAGCGAAAGCTATTCGCAGTGGTATAACGACCTTGTGCTAAAAGCCGACCTTGCCGAGCAGTCGCCGGTACGCGGCTGTATGGTAATAAAACCCTATGGCTATGCAATTTGGGAGAAAATACAACGTACACTCGATGATATGTTCAAAGAGACAGGGCATGTGAACGCCTATTTCCCCCTCCTTATCCCAAAATCGTTCCTTAGTCGCGAGGCTGAGCATGTCGAGGGATTTGCCAAGGAGTGTGCAGTGGTGACACACTATCGTTTGAAAAATTCGGCCGACGGAAGCGGCGTCGTGGTGGACCCCGCTGCAAAACTCGAAGAGGAAATGATTATACGTCCCACATCGGAGACTATAATATGGAGCACATATAAAAATTGGATACAGTCCTACCGCGACCTGCCTATAATGGTTAATCAGTGGGCCAACGTAATGCGTTGGGAAATGCGTACACGCTTGTTCTTGCGCACAGCGGAATTCCTGTGGCAGGAGGGACACACTGCACATGCCACCAAGGAGGAAGCCGAAAAAGAGGCTGTCACCATGCTTCATGTATATAACGACTTTGCCAATAACTACATGGCTTTGCCGGTGATTATGGGTGTGAAATCGGCCAATGAGCGTTTTGCAGGCGCACTCGACACATATACCATAGAGGGGCTTATGCAGGATGGAAAGGCATTGCAATGCGGTACATCGCACTTCCTTGGACAGAACTTTGCAAAGGCTTTCAATGTGCAGTTTGTCGATAAACAGAATAAATTGGACTATGTGTGGGCTACATCGTGGGGTGTTTCCACTCGTCTGATGGGTGCGCTCATCATGACACACTCCGACGACAACGGCTTGGTGCTCCCTCCCGCATTGGCTCCGATACAGGTGGTTATAGTTCCTATATACAAAAATCAGGAACAACTGGATGTCATCGACAGCAAGGTGGCAGAACTCACAGCCGAACTGCGCAAAATGGGTATCAGCGTCAAATACGACAACGCCGACAATCGTCGTCCCGGCTTTAAATTTGCCGACTACGAGCTAAAAGGCGTTCCGGTGCGTCTTGTTCTGGGTGCACGCGACTTGGAGAATGGCACAATAGAGGTTATGCGCCGCGATACTTTGCAAAAAGAGACTCGCTCTATCGATGGCATAACCACTTATGTAAAGGAACTGCTTGACGATATACAAAAGAACCTGCATAAAAAAGCGTTGGACATGCGCGAGGCAAATACTCGCAGCGTCGATACATACGACGAGTTCAAGGTGGAGATAGAGAAAGGCGGTTTCATTCTGGCTCATTGGGATGGCACTCCCGAAACCGAGGAACTTATAAAGAACGAGACCAAGGCTACAATACGTTGCATCCCTATCGGATGGGACGAGACTCCCGGTGTCTGCATGGTGACAGGCAAGCCTTCGGCACGTCGCGTATTGTTTGCAAGAGCATATTAATATATTGCGACGCTGTTCAAAAAACCGTCGGCTTGCATGCCGCATGGTTTTTCGGCTCAATCAAAAATTAAAGGCATTGTACACAGGTACAGTGCCTTTAATTTTTGATTCTGAATACTCTTATTCCCAAATGGTTTTTCTTGTCCGACATATAGCGGTGCAGTGTGCGGTGGTCCGACACCACTTTCTTTGCCGAGCTCGAAGCGTGCAGCAGGTGCAGTTGCCTGTTTATCCATTTGGCAAATCCCACATGAGTCACATCAAGCCCCTCGATGGCTGTGACAAGGGCTATTATATCGCCGTTGCGTATGTAGTTTGCCATGAGGCTGTCGCATAGCATGCTCTTGGGGATATATTTTATCTCGATATTTCGAAACGGTTTTTCGTGCTTTTCTATCTCCTTGACCAACAACGGATTGTCCTTTAATTTTTCGTAACTGTGCGGGTGACTGCTCATGTAGTTCAGATGCAGTTTCTGAATTTTGGTGTGACAGGGCGTGTAAACCTCCTTTACAACCCCTTTTTTGCTGTTTTCCTTCACCCACTGCGATATGTAATGAAGGCGATTGGCGTAGCTGTCGCTGTTGCCATCGCGATAACGTATTTTATTTAAATTGTCGCAAAACGAGCGGAAATCGCTCTTGCCCTCGTCGGTCGTTATAATTATGGCTGTAACAATTTCCATGAATGTGGTGCAGTCCAGTTCCCTTGTGTTCACAATGGTCTGCTCGTTGCACGTTGCATCAAGCGTGCCGGCAACGTAGGGTGTTCCCAGAAACAGCTCGGCGGTGGCTATGATGTCGTTGCCTTTTCTGTCGCTGCTTAGTATTTGTTCTATGCGGCAACTGTCTTGTGCGGTGTATAGCGTCTGCGAATATGCTGCCGAACTGCTCAATAGAAATGCTGCCAATAAAATTATGGTTGTTCGTATCATTTTATTACGCCTAAGTTATATTTTGTAAATATAATCACAATATTCTATGTTTTTCGTATCTTCGCGCATAAATATTCTATTTGTTTTTATAACGAGAACGGTTTTGTAGTATGCGTAATATATTCCTTGTATTAATAATCTTAATTCCGATGTCGCTGCGAGCGCAATTTGCCGAGTCTTATTCGTCGTCGGTGCGCACGTTGCAAATGATAGTGAACGGCGATTGGGAACGTCCTCCCTTGATTACTTTGGGCAGCGACGACGAGATATTGCTTGCTTTCGATGAGATGTCGCACACCTATAAGCGTTATATATACAGAATAACGCACTGCAATGCCGATTGGTCGCCCTCGGAACTGTTTACTATCGACTATCTGCATGGCTTTAATAATCAAACGATAGAGGATTGGGCCAATTCCGAGAATACCACACAGCTATATACCCATTACGAACTTGTGCTGCCCAACGAGGATGTGGCCTTCAAGGTGTCGGGGAACTACAAGGTGGAGATAATAGATGACGATGCCTATGACGACGAGCCTGTGGCGGTTTTTCGTTTTGCGGTCGTGGAGCACAAGGTGGCTGTGCATGCGCAAGTGAGCAGTAACACCGATGTCGATTTTAACGATGAACACCAGCAGGTGAGTTTTGTCATCGACTATTCTAAATACAGAATAGCGACGCCTGCCTCCGATGTCAATGTACGTGTGTTCCAGAACAGACGCTTCGACAATTCTGTGCAGAATTTGAAACCGACATACATAACCGCCAATAGGTTGGAGTATGTGCACGAGAACAAACTTATTTTCGATGCAGGCAATGAGTATCGCAGATTCGAAATAACCGACCCGCAATCGCCCGGAATGGGTGTGGACAGGATTTCGTTCCATTATCCATATTACCATGCCGATTTATACACCGATGCCGGAATGACGTCGCACTCCAATTATCGAGACGAGAACGGCCGTTACTATATTAACACTCATGAGGGTTACGGTACTGCCATAGAGGCCGATTATGTGCTGGTGCATTTTTTCTTGGATGTCCCCTATCGCAGCGATGGGCATTATTATCTGTTGGGCGATTGTTGGGGTAACCGTTTCACCGACTCCAATATAATGATATATGACAATACCTCCGGGGCCTACGTCACTACGCAGCTGATGAAGCTTGGGGTGTATAATTATCAGTATGTGTGGTTGCCCGACGGAGCGTCACAGGCATATACGGCTCCTGCCGAGGGCGATTTCTATAACACCGAGAACGAATATCTTATTTTGGTCTATCATCGCGAGTTTGGTGCACGCTACGACAAACTTGTGGGTGTGCAGCAGGTAAAATATAAATAGGGGCGTGCCCCTATTTATTTACACGTTGCCATGCATGCGGTCCTCGAAAGCTGCAAGCGCGGCTTTTGCTCCTTCGCCCATGGCTATAACAATTTGCTTATAGCTGACATCGGTGACATCGCCTGCGGCGTACAGGCCTTTTATCTTTGTTCGGCCGTTTTTGTCTGTCGGTATCTCGCCAATGGCGGTGGTTTCTAAATTTTCGGCAAATAGCTCGCTGTTGGCTTTCAATCCTATCTGCACGAATACTCCTTGTAGCGCGTGGTGCGTTTCGGTGCCGCTGCTGCGGTCTTTGGTAATGATGCCTGTTACCTTCTCCCCGTCGCCTACTATTCTTGTGGTCTGGCAGTTTGTTATTGTCTTTACATTGCCGAGCGTTCGTAGTTTTTCTTGCAATATTTTGTCGGCTTTAAGTGTATCGGCAAATTCAAACAGCGTTACCTTGGAGCATATTGCGGCAAGGTCTATGGCTGCTTCTACACCCGAATTGCCACCGCCGATGACGGCAACCTCTTTCCCTTTGTAGAACGGCCCGTCGCAGTGTGGGCAGAATGCGACTCCGCGACCGGTATATTCCTCCTCGCCGGGTACGTTCAGCTTGCGCCACGATGCTCCTGTGGCAGCTATTATTATGGGGGCCTTGCACAGTTCGCCGCCTTTTATGTGGAGGGTTTTTATGCCTCCTTGTGTCTCTATTTTTTCTATTGTGCGGTTCTCTAAAATATCCACAGGGTATTCTTGCAGGTGCTTCCTTAGGTTTTCGGCAAACTGCTTGCCCGTGGTGTAGGGTAGCGACGTTATATTCTCTATTCCTTGTGTCTCGTTCACTTGGCCGCCGATACGTTGTGCCACTATGGCTACGTTCAACCCTTTTCGGGCCGAATATATGGCTGCCGTTACGCCTGCGGGGCCTCCGCCGGCAACAATAACATCGTATTCCTTTGTGTCGCCGGTGGTTTTCGCTGTCCCAAATTTTTCTTCTATCTTGTTCAGCAGTTCGCCAAGTGTGGCACGTCCTACGCTAAGCAGTTCACCATTTGCATATACTGTGGGGACAGCCTGTATATTCAGTTTGTCGGCTTGCTCGTTGTATATGGCACCGTCGATGATGCTATGGGTTATATTGGGGTTGAGCATTGTTATTATGTTCAACGACTGAACGACATCGGGGCAGTTGGTACATTCGAGCGACATGAATGTGTCGATGTGAATTTTTGCCTCTATTGCTCTTATTCGTCTTTGTGTATACTCGTCGGGTAGGTTCTTGCCTTTGCCATCGGCGTTCAAAACAGCAAGCAACAACGATGTGAACTCATGCCCGCCGGGTATGGCTTTGAAGGTTATTCCTGTGGCTGCATTGTTCCTTAGAATATCGAATTTAAGTTCGCTGCCTTGAACCATCTCGCAGGAAATATTTTCGGAGCTAAGGCTCACCTCGCGAAGCATGTCCACCAACTCATCGTATTTGGGATGAGTGGGGTGGACTGCTATCAAAAAGGTATAATGCGCATTAAGGTCCGAGAATATTTCTCTTAATTGTAATTTTATCGCATTATCCAACATGGTAATATATTGTTAAAAAATTTTTAAATTTTTCCTACAAGGTCGATGCTTGGTTTCAGTGTCTCGGCGCCTTTTTTCCATTTTGCGGGGCATACTTCGCCGTCGTGTGTGGCTACAAACTGTGCAGCCTCTATTTTTCGGAGCAGTTCGTCGGCGTTGCGTCCTATGCTGTTGTCGTGTATCTCGGCAAGTTTTATTTTTCCTTCGGGGTTCACGACAAAAGTACCGCGGTAGGCCATTCCCTCCTCCTCAATCATGACACCGAATGCTCGTGTCAGCGCACCTGTGGGGTCTGCCAGCATGGGGTATTCTATTTTCTTTATGCTGTCCGATGTGTCGTGCCATGCTTTATGAACAAAATGAGTATCTGTGCTAACGGATAAAATTTCGACTCCCATATCTTTGAATTTGTCATATTTTTCTGCTATATCGACAAGTTCTGTGGGGCACACAAATGTAAAGTCGGCAGGATAGAAGAAAAATACCGCCCATTTACCTGCAATGTAATCGTTGTTTACAGTGATAAATTTACCATTATGAAAGGCCTGTACTTTAAATTCGGGTACAGAGGAATTGATAATTGAATTCATAACAAATAGTTTTTAAGGATTTCATATTTAAAATTATTACAAATGCAAAATAATTATAATAATTTGCTTTGTCAAATAGTCTTATATGACTAATTTTCCTTTGTCTATAACAATTTGTTATTAAATTTTGTTGGTTCTGTGGGTGAAACAGATGCGAATTTATAAGAATATAAATGGAATGTCTGCCAACATTGGGGCGCAAGCTATTTTATTGCGTACCTATATATAGCATGATAGGGGCTTTGCAAAGCCCCTATCATGCTATATATAATATTATATCTTGTCGATAAGTCTTTCGGTGGTTTTCCAGATGCCTTTTTTCTCGAAGTGTGTAGCCTCGCCTATTTTATTGAAAATTTTTATTGTGCGGCTCTCTTTTTTCTTTTTATATTCTACCACTGCGTATAGAACAAATGTGCATAGTATGCTCAGACACAATACTATATACAATTGTATGTCGATGGATGCTCCAAGCAGGTACGATGCCCACCAAATTAGGACAACCGACATGTTGAGGCTAAGTATGGACATGGTGGTTCCTATGTGCGAGAAACCTAAACTGATGAACATGTGATGCAGGTGTGTCTTGTCGGCGTGGAAGGGTGATACGCCACGTAAAATCCTTTGCGACATGACTCTAACGGTGTCAAATACAGGAATGGACATCACTGCCAAGCAAAACGGCACCAAGCCCACGTTGCCGTCTATGGCGATTGAATGTGACGAACAAGCGGAAAGTATGTCCATTATAAACAATGACATTATAACGCCAATCATCAACGAACCGCCGTCGCCGATAAACATTCTTGTCTCGTTGCCGAATACATTGTGCAAAAAGAATGGAATGACCGCTCCTATTACCGATGCGGCAATTATGAGCATGGCTATGTTGTCGGTAATATAAAAAAATATGCCGAACAAAACAGATGCCATTATGCAGAAACCGGTTGAAAGCCCATTGACACCGTCAATAAGGTTTATTCCGTTTATGATGCCCACCGCAGAAAAAATAGTAAGTGGCACAGAGAACCATGTGGGGATTTCGTAGATGCTCCAAAGCCCATAAAAATTGCTTATGGAGTTGTCTGTAACCAGAATTATGATAGCTATGACTGCTATTTCGAATGAGAATCGTAGCTTGGGCGATAAATTCAATATGTCGTCCATTGTGCCTATATACAGCAGGACAATCATGGCTGCTACATATATGAAAATATAATTTACCAATATTATTTGTGATGAAGACAATCCCAATATAATGCCAAAAAATACGGCAACGCCACCCATTACGGGAGTGGGGCGACGCTGCAATTTGCGAGCATCGGGATTGTCCACTATATTCTTCATTTTTGCAATTTTAAGAACCTTAGGGTGAATCCACAATGTCGAAATAATAGCGACCAAAAATGGAATTATAATTTGTTGTATTTGTATCATTATACAATTGTCTTTGCCTTGTTAATTACTTAGTTTTTATTTTCTATTTTTTCAACCAGTATCTTGGGAATGGAGGCTGTTGCAACAGCGGCTATCCCATCAAGTTTAATAACGACACATCGTTGCTTTTTGTTGTTAACCCTCATGTATATGCCTTCGACTCCTTCGAAAGGACCACCTGTTATTTTCACGTAGTCGCCTTTGCACAGATTTACTTCGTCGGGGCATATGTAGGTGGTTTGCTCTTGTTCGTTTCCGGCCACTGCTATAAAAAACTCCATTTGTTTGTCGGGGACTGTCATTATTTTTTTCTTGCCATTTCCCGCAGATACCATGGCATAGCGTAACCAAGATATTGATGATTTAATTTCGTCTATTTTCTCTTTGGTGCTATATACAAACAAATAGTTGTGAATAGATGCAACCTGTTTTTTTATTTTACAGCCTTTTTTGTCGGTTTTCTGTACTGTTTGCGTTGGAACAAAACTTTTTATTCCTATTTCATCAAATTTGTTTTTTGCTATAAGTTCACGCTGATAAGTAACCCTTAGCACATACCATAGATAATCGTTGCATATATTTTGTGTCAATACCTCGTGGTTCATAATGCAAATTCCTTGTATCCGGTGTTTACATTTAGAAATTTAAATAGTTTCTTAATATACAACAAATTATTAATGATATAATTACCAAGCAAAATTAAGCATTAAATTTCTTTAATACAAATAAAAACAGACTATAATAAATAAAAAACTGTTTTTCAACAACTAATATGTGCATAACTACAACGATTTATGCTAAGTGACACAAACTCCTTTTTTGCCATTTTTTGTTTTTTGTATTGCCTGTTTTGAACGTAAAACGGGTGAAAAATCTGCCGAAAATTTCATGTATGTAAATTAAAATGCGCACTATGGATTTTTATTTTCAATATATGGGTGTTTTTTTACATTTTTTTACTATTTTCGCCCATATAATTTATATTTGGATTCTGAGGCGGTGTTGTAAACCGATGAATCCGTATTTATGTTTTTATTATCAAGAAATAGATTGAAATATGAATAAGTCCAATCATCTTGTGATTATGGCAGGTGGAATAGGCAGTCGTTTTTGGCCTATCAGTACAGCCGATTGCCCCAAACAGTTTATAGATGTTCTTGGCTGTGGCAAATCGTTGTTGCAGCTTACTGTGGAGCGGTTTAGCGATATATGCCCCACCGAAAATATATGGGTGGTTACCTCGGGACGTTATGCCGATATGGTGAAACAGCAGTTGCCGTTTATCCCAAGCGAGAATATCCTGAAAGAGCCCTGTCGCAGAAATACGGCCCCCTGTATAGCCTATGCGGCATGGAAAATAAAGAAAAAAGATCCTAACGCCAACATGGTGGTGACACCAAGCGACCACTATGTGGTGGACGTAAAGGAATTCCGGCGCGTAATAAATTCCTCGTTGCGTTTTGTGGAGAATTCCGATGCTATACTCACGCTTGGAATAAAACCTACCCGTCCCGAAACGGGCTATGGATATATCGAGGCGGAGCTGGGTTCCTCGACTCTTTCCAATAAGGAGGTTTTTCGTGTCGATTCGTTCAAGGAGAAACCCGACCTTGACACAGCCAAGGCATATATATCGAAGAATAATTTTTATTGGAACTCGGGCATATTCATTTGGAACGTACAGACAATAATAAACGCCTTCCGAGTGTATCAGGCACCCATAGCAACCTTGTTCGAGTCGTTATTGTCGGTGTTTTTCACTGCCGACGAACAGGCTGTCATAGACGAGCGTTTCCCCGAGTGTCGCAATATTTCGGTCGATTATGCCATATTGGAGCGTGCCGAGGAGGTTTTTGTCTTCCCGGTGAATTTCGGGTGGAGCGACCTTGGCACATGGGGTTCGCTATACGACCGTTTGTCGCACGACATAAACGGCAACGCAGTCATTGGCGACAAGGTGGAGCTATGCGAGTCGCACAATTGCATAGTGCATGCAAAACACAATAAGCGCGTAGTTATAATAGGTGTGGACAATTGTATCGTTTCGGAGCAAGACGGTCAGTTGCTCATCTGCAAACTGAGCGAGGAGGGACGTATAAAAGATTTCTCCGATAAATAAGCCGCTGTTTGTCAATTAATTTTTTTCAAGAACTCCCTTGCGCCAATATTGCCGTCGTAGGGAATACCGAATAACTCGAAAAGTCTGTTACTCTTGCCTTCCAAGGCATTTTCGACATATTTTTCGAGTTTTTCTTTGTCTTCTTTTTCGCAGTGCAGAATGTATGCTATGTTGGCATCTATGTCGCTGCTGTCGGGGGCGGTCGATTTGGCAAAATTAAAGGCGAGCAAGGCAAATTCATTTAGCCCGGCCGTCATCAGGCCGATGCCGAATGTAGTCAATATTTCGTAGCCCTTCCACTCCCTGTTTTCGGTGGCATTGATGTCGCGGAAGGTCATGTTCTCCTTATCGCGCAATTCGTAGTATGGATTACCGCCCAGTAGCAGCTGTTTCATGTTGTCGCTGCTTGGGTGGAACAAAATGGCATAGGTCATGCATTTGCGGGCTTCATCCTGCCGGTTGGATTTCACGAGCAGTATGGCCTCGTTTATTTTGCATAGCATACATTCTATGCTGTTGTAGTCTTGCTTGTATGCTATCGCAAATGTATCGCTGAATTCTTGTATTGCCTGCTCTGTGTTGCCTCTGTGTGCTTGCGACAATGCCTTGTAGAACCTTGGCATGATGCTTTGAGGGTATTTTGCTATGAACCGATTGAATATTTCGATGGCTTTGTCGTAGCATTTCAGATGATAAAGGCAGTAGCCTTGCATCATCTGTGCATACTCGATGTTTGCGTCTATTGTCAGTTCATACTCAAAACAGTCTATGGCTTTTCCGTAGCGTTCTATCATGTAGTAGATATGCCCCAGCTGCTCCCAATAGAATATGGTGTAGGGGTTTTCGTCCAACAGGCTGTTGTATATGGATATGGCTTCGTCGGTACGTTGAAGCTCAATGAGGCTTTCGGCTTTCACTTCGAGCAGGTTCTTGTTGCGTGGATGGTGTTTCAATCCTTCGTTGGCACATTCCAATACCTCCTGAGCATATCCGCAATCGAGCATTATCTCCATGGCGTCGTAGGATATGTCGTCGGTTATGGCATATCTGCTTAGTATGGTGTGTGCTATGTTACGCGATGCCTTGTATTGTTTTAGTGCCAACAGCACCTCGGCTTTAAGCATCTGCGTATCGTCGTCGTTTTCATACTCTATGTTGTTGAACATGGGCAGGGCGGCTTCGGGGTGTCCGAATGTGAGCATGGCGCGTATTTCCATTTTTGTTATATCGGGGCTTCCATGGTGTAGCTGCTTTGCCAATTTAAATACGTTGGCTGCCTCGTGGGAGTCCTCCTTATATAAATAGTATGAATGGATGTCGCTTAATTCGTGTGTCTCGAAATATGAACAGATGCCTTTTTCCTTCATCTGCTCGTATTTTTCAAGTAGCGCACGAAATTCTGCTGTATCGAAAAATCCTTTGTCGTTGCTCATGTCCCGTTTTTTGTTTAATCTTCCTCCGTTTCGTTAACGAAACGGAGGAAGATATGGTTCTGTGAGTATGCTTTTTTTTACTTCGACATGCCGCCTTTTATTTTGCTCCATGTATCCTTTAACGATACGGTGCGGTTGAATACAGGGGCATCGGGGGTGCTGTCGGGGTCAACATTGAAATATCCTATTCGTTGGAATTGCAGATATTGGAGCGCACCAAGCGTGGCGGCGTATTTTTCCACGTAGCAGTTTGTGAGCACTTTGAGCGAGTCGGGGTTTATTATCTCTTTCATTGCGCTCAGTGCGTCACACTGTTTCTCTTCGCAGATGGCTGCCATCTCGTCGCGTGGGTTTTCTACTTTCCACAGACGATCGTACAGGCGTACTTCGGCTTTTACGCTGTGGGCACAGCTGACCCAGTGCAATGTGCTTTTTACTTTGCGGTTTGCCTCTTTCTCGCCTGTCTTTGTGTCGGGGATATATTCGCATAGCACCTCGGTGATATTACCATCCTCGTCTTTGTTACATCCTGTGCATAGCACGATGTAGGCGTTTTTCAGGCGTACTTCGCGTCCCGGTGTCAGGCGATAGAAACTTTTGGGTGCATCCTCCATGAAATCGTCGCGCTCTATCCATAGCTCACGGCTGAACTCTATGGTGTGTGTGCCGCTTGCCTCGTCCTCGGGGTTGTTTACGGCTTGCAGTTCCTCTACTTTGCCTTCGGGGTAGTTTGTTACAACCAGCTTCACCGGGTTTATAACGGCCGACACGCGGGTGGCACGGCTGTTAAGATCCTCGCGTACTGCCGATTCCAACAGCGATATGTCGTTGAGCGCATCGTATTTTGTGTATCCAATCTTGTCTATGAATTTGCTTATCGACTGGGGCGAGTAACCGCGACGACGTATTCCGCATAGCGTGGGCATACGTGGGTCGTCCCAACCGTTTACGAGTTTTTCTTTTACCAATGTCAGCAGGTTGCGCTTGCTCATGAGCGTGTAGCTCAGGTTCAGTTTGTTGAATTCATACTGACGGGGGCGGTTGTCGTCCAGTTCCTTGCCCTCTTTCACCCAATCGACAAAAAGGTCGTATAGGGGACGGTGGGGGACAAATTCCAACGTACATAGCGAGTGGGTGACACCCTCGAAGTAGTCGCTTTGTCCGTGTGCGAAGTCGTACATGGGGTATGCTTTCCATGTGTCACCGGTGCGGTGGTGAGGGGTTTTCACTACGCGGTAGATGATGGGGTCGCGGAAGTGCATGTTGGAGTGTGCCATGTCTATTTTTGCACGTAGCACCATAGCACCCTCGGGCACTTCGCCGCTGTTCATTTTCATGAATAGCTCCAAATTTTCCTCTATGGGGCGGTCGCGATAGGGGCTGTTTGTTCCCGGTTGTGTCGGGGTGCCTTTTTGTTGTGCTATCTCCTCGGAACTTTGTTCGTCTATGTATGCTTTACCCTCTTTTATCAGGCGTATTGCAAAATCCCATAGTTGCTGGAAATAATCCGAGGCGTAATATACGTTGGCCCAATCGAATCCTAACCATTTTATATCCTCCATTATGGAATCGACATATTCGGTCTCCTCCTTGCTGGGGTTGGTGTCGTCGAAACGAAGGTTGCATATACCATTGTATTTTTGTGCCATTCCAAAATCCAAGTGTATGGCTTTGGCGTGTCCTATGTGAAGGTAGCCGTTTGGTTCGGGCGGAAAACGTGTCTGTATGCGTCCGCTGTTCTTCCCTTCTTGTAAATCGCTGACTATTATCTGTTCGATAAAACTCATGCTTTTCTTTTCTGTTTCGTTTACTTCGCTCATTGTATTTGCTTATTTTATATTGTTTTTAATATTGCATAGAAAACCTATCTTGTATATGCCAAGTATGGTCAACGAGGGGTTCTTGCCAAGCAGATTTCTGCATAATAGGCGGTGTGTATGCCTCCATATATGTGCCATTGGGGTTGCCAAATGTAGTTTTTGCAGTTTGCGATAGCATTGCAGCAGTGGCGTGCTCTCTATCTCGTTCTCTACCAGAACAAGCGTCTCGATGGAGGTCCTTACTTTTTCGAGGTACACGCTGTTGCTTTCCAAGCCGCTGTGCAACAATGGCGCATCTATGTGTTTTATTGCTATCCCTCGACGTTGCAGTTCGCGACCGAAGAGCGTGTCTTCGTGTCCGTATTTGCTTATTTTGTCGCTGAACTCTATTTCCTGAAATATCCTGCGACGTATGGCAAAGCAGAATGTCGAGAATTTGTCGTAAGGATTTTTTGCTCGTTCTGCCGCACAGCGTAGCTTGTCGGCTTTTTTTTCGTATTTGTACCGCAGCGAACATCCTATGTCGTCGAGGGTGGTGGCGTGGTATAATCCACCGCATACCACTTCGTTGTCTTGCAGCGCGGCTGTGTATTTTGCTATAATATCGTGGTGTTCCACAACGGCATCGCTGTCTATGAACATTATGTTCTTGCATTTGGCCTCTTTTGCCAATAGGTTGCGTATGGCGGCACGTCCTATGTTCGTGGCTTGTATAACTCGGCGACATTGTGGAATGTCGTCAATGGCGGCGTTCATGCTCAATCCTTGTGACGAAGAACCATCCTCGCCCACAATTATCTCGTGGGTGAGGGAGGCTGCCTCGCATTGTGCGTGTAGCGACTCTACCAGCTTGCAGCAGTTATAGTCCTTTGTGGGTATAAGGATTGATAGCATTTTTCTTATTTGCGGTTTAATATTTTTTTACCCTTGCTGTCAATGTATATGTTGTTGCCGGCAGGTGTTGTGGGGCGTCCTTGCAGGTCGTATATGCCGTTTGACTTTTTATCGGCATCGTCTTCTTTGGTTACATGGTCTATTCCTGTCTCCACTTGAACGCCGGCAGGTACCAAGCTCCATATGCAACCACCCCAGAATGGTTTGGTGAGTATATAGTTCCAAGAATCGGGGTTTGTGTACCAGCTTGTGGCTCCTTTTTCGCCAATTATACATATGCCGCTGTCGCCGGTATCTACTGTCATTTCCTGCAAATCCCATGTGTAGTCTTTGCCCACTTTCACAGTCTGGTCGCTTACGTCGTTGTCTATGTATGCCGATGTTCCTGTTGCTTTGTTATATATATACACTCGCTTGTCGGCGGTTTTTACTATCGACCACAGGTAGTTGTCGCTGTTGCCGATAGTCCTTGGCTCCACTCGGCCCGAGGTGCTGTTATATGCGGCATAATAGTTTGTGAAATAGGCATTGCGTATATAATAATATTGTGTGTCGTCAAGAATATCGACAACTGATTTGCGTGGCATTTGCAGGAATTCGTTGTATAGCTCGACATATCCGTTGTATATGGATTCTGTTATTCCACCCGCTTGCAATTGGGCTTTTGCGGGTAGCAGAACGCGGTTGCTAAGGAATTCTATGGCTTCGACGGTGGGTTGGCCTATCTCGTCGATATCTTTTTTCAGCACTATCAGTTCACATTTTTTACATAGTCCCTCCAATTGTGCGGCAAAGTCGGTGACTTCCACAATGTACCATGTTCCGGGGTAGCATAGTGCCGGTTCGTTGTTGGCAAAAATATTGCCCGACAGTTCGGCGTTCACGCGTTTTACGCTTCCCGATGCCGATGCAGTGTAGCCGCTGACAGCCGATATGGTTACAACGCCGGGGATATAGGTGTAGTCGCGTGTTGCCACTGTGGCTTTGTCTATGCGCAGTTCGGTGCCTTGTTCGTTTGTCATGGTTACGGCTGCATTGTATGTAGGCATGCTCATATATTGGCCGCTGCATACGTTTTTAAGGGTGTAGCCGTTGCTTGTTGTCTGGAACGACCATAGCTCCTCGGGTTCCACTTGCGGTGTGTAGTGGAAGCGTGCCTTGTCGCCGCTTACATACATGGTGGAGCCTGCAAACTGTTTCTTGTAGTATGTCGATGCCGATACTATTTGATATGTTTTCCCTTGAACGGGCTGTGTTATATCTGCATTCTTATATGCCGTAACTGCCGCTTGCAGTGCCTCTATGGCACTTTCGTCGGCTGTTGCGGCGTCGTAGGCTTGTGTCAAGGCATCGTATATTTCGCTCGAAGGATAGCCCACACCGCCACGAATGCTTGCGTCAATAATATCCTTGGCCTCTTTCAGTGTCTGTTCGTTGCTTGTTAGCTCGTCGGCTACAATGTAGTGTTTGGCGTATATATAACCAAGCGCATCGAGTATCTCGTCGTGCGATTGCAGACGGTTGTAGAACGATGCCCAACTTTTTTTGCTGCTTGGCAACCAGCCTGTTTCGGACAGAGCAAGCATGCGGGGCAATAACTGATATTCAAGTTCGGTGTTGTCGTTCAGTGTCTCTGCCCACAGATTGCCTTGTACGCCCATGCAATACTCTTCGCGTCCTGCCAATGACGATACGGGGTTAAGTCCATATGCCTCCTCTATGGTGTTTACATGGCTGTCGCCCCATCCGCCGTAGTACACTTCGTCTATCAGTGTTTGGTTGGCAGGTACTTGCATGAAGTCGAGGTACAGGTGCGAGTAGGGCGATACAATGCTCTTGAACCCTTTGCTTGCTGCCTCGCTGCTTTTTCCTATACTGTTCCATGCCATAATTACCGGTTTCACGCTGTTGTCGCTGCTCCAATGCGATAGCAGTTCGTCCCATACCACAATATCCTTGCCGTGTTTTTCTTTCAGGTATGTGCCTAACTCTTCTACCAACCACGATTGCAACTGCTCTACACCGGATAGCCCCTCCTCCTGAACACGACGCAGGCAGTCTTCGTTTGTTGTCCATTGCGTGGTGGGACACTCGTCGCCGCCTATGTGTATATATGGGAAGGGGAATATTGCTGCAATATTGTCGAGTACGCATTTCAGGAAATCAATTACTTTGTCGTCACCAATGTTCAGAACATCCTGTGATATTCCGCTATCAAGGCGCACAGAGTATTTTTTTGTCGAGTCGCAGCTGAACTCGGGGTAGGCGGTAACTGCGGCTACCATGTGTCCGGGCATGTCAATCTCGGGCAAGATGTCTATATTGAGTTTGCCGGCATACTCTACTATTTCGCGCAGGTCGTCTTGCGAGAACCACATTCCGCGACCATATTCTGTGTCGTCAAAGAATTTTGTGCCATCGCCGGGGTTGGTGAACGAGCCCGAACGTATTGCGCCTACTTGGGTGAGTAGGGGGTATTCGGGTATCTCCACGCGCCAACCTTGGTCGTCGGTCAGGTGCCAGTGTAAACGGTTCATTTTGTACAATGCCATTATGTCGAGCACTTTTTTCACCTCGTCTTTGTCGAAAAAGTGACGTGCCACGTCCATCATGAAACCGCGATGTTCCAACGCGGGGCTGTCTGTTATGCTCACATAGGGTATGCTCCATTCTGCGTCGTAGCTTGCCTTGCTTTCGAAAAATTCTCTTGGCAACAACTGTTTCAGTGTTTGCAGTGCATAGAAGAAACCGGCTTTGTTTGCAGCCTCTATGCTTATATTTCGGTCGTTTACTGTCAGTGTATATCCTTCGGCAGGCAATGCGTTGTTTACATTTAGCCATATCTGGCCGTCGGCGGCTGTACTGCCACTTTCTTCCACAGCGAGCGATATGCCCGATGTCGTGGCCAGCTGTGCCGCAAATTCACTCACGTACTCCTTTACATTGTCATCGGTGTATGTGATGGCGTTAAATGTGTTCATGGCTATTTTACCCTCCTTCGTTACATCCAATTGTGCGGGGTAGGGTATTACAGCTATGTTATTCTGATTTTCAACCTGTGCAGCCGATGTAAATGTGACAGGGTTGTTCTGGTCGGCTTTGTCCCATAGTCCCACGCCGCGGTTTTCTTCGGGGCCGCCCCATATATTCATTGATATGGAGGTGTTCCCCACAGGCTGTATCTCGTAACCACCCGAATACGAAGCGTTTGTGGTGGCATTGATATAGAATTTAGTGACGCTACTACTGCCGGGTGTCGCCGATGCCGACACCATTTGGTTCTTGGCGGCACTTGCAACGTACAGTATATAGCCTTTTTTGTTTGTGAATGTATAGCCGTTGGTGTTGTCGCCTGTCACTTTCCATAGTTGCTCATCGCTGCTTATAGCCGACGATGTGGAAATCTGTGCGCCGTTACTCGAAGCGGTAATAGCATTGCCGCCATTCATAAACTGAATAAGATACCATACTTCGTTGTCATCGGTACTTATTTGGGGAAAATTAGTGGAATAACCTTGTATGAATGTAAAAACCAAGGTTAATAAAAATGAAATAGAGCGTTTCATGTTCTTATTTTTTAAGTTTTTTATTTGCTGTTTATCACCGAGAGCAGATGCTTTACTCCTGCCTCAATCTGTCTGTCTATGCCTTTTTCACGTTCCTCGGGGCTGTTGTAGATTTCTATGTCGGGCTCCAATTGAAGATTTTCCAATACATTGCCGTTTATGTCCACCACAGTTGTTTGGGGCACGCCCACCACGATACCCGGGTTTATCTGTGTCTCCCACCATACGGCAGTCATGGTTCCCGGCACAGGGGCGCCTATCAACTTGCCTATATTCAGCGATTTGTACACCGAGGGGAACCCATGTGCGTTGGAGTAGTTGTTTTCGCATACCAATACAGCCGAGGGCTTGCACCACTGGTTGAACGGGTCGCTGCCTATGTATTTTCCGCGTGGAACGAATCTTTGATACTCCTTGCCCGATAGCAATATGGCAAGGTCCTCGTGCAGCCATCCGCCGCCATTGTGTCTGGTGTCTATGAGTACGGCTTCGTGGTTGCGATAGCGTCCAAGGAGTTCCGAGTATGTATTGCGGAAACTTTGGCTGTCCATGCCTTTTATGTGTATGTAGCCTATCCTGCCATTCGACAAGGAATCGACCATGGAGCGGTTCTTCTCGACCCAGCGTTTGTATAGCAGATTGCTTTGTGCCTGCTGTGTCATAGGTTTAACCCATGCCTCGAATCGTTTTTTTGTCGTGGGGTCGTACACTGTGAGCAGTGTCTTTCTGTCGGCTTTGTTTTCGAGCAAATGGAAATAGTCTTTGCCTTTTTCTATTGTTACTCCGTCTATTTTTTCTATTATGCAGCCATTCTTTATTTTAGATTTCGCTGTGGCAAGCGGGCTCTGTCTTATTATCTCCTTTATTTTTAATCCGTCACCCTTGTACTCCTCGTCGTAGAACGCGCCAAGCACTGCGGTGTGGTAGTTTGTACCTGCCATGCCCGAGCGTGCTCCTGTGTGCGACGCGTTCAGTTCGCCAAGCAGTTCCGACAACAGTTCGGCAAAGTCGTAGTTTGTGCCAATGTGGGGTATGAATTTCCTGTATTCTTTGCTATAATAGTCCCAATCGATGCCGTGCAGTTCCTTGTCGTGGAATTTGTCTTTCACCAGCCTGCATACGTGGTCGAATATATATTCGCGCTCGGCGGTGGGGCTGTATATGAACTCGGCGTTGAAGGGTATTTCCTTTACTTGGTTGTTGCTTGTGGCAAACCGTTTTATATTGCCCGAGCAGGTGTATATGTTTTCGATATTTTTATCGGCTTGTAGCATGGAATAGCCAAATCCCTTTGCAACAATTTTGTCGCTTTGTTCTTTGAAATTGCGTTCCCACAGGTCGGCTGTGCCTTCGAAGCTTGTCAGGTAGTATAGCTTGCTGCCATCCTTCGACAGTATGGCATCGCCCAACGATGAGGAGTGTGTTGTCAGACGTATTATGCGGTCGTGTCGGTTTTCAAGGTCGAACACAAGCGGTTCTGTCTGTTGCTCTTTCTTGTCCTCTTTTTTGTCGTCGTTGTTTTTCTTACCCTCTTTTTTCGTTTCTTGTTTTTTCTTTTCGTCTGTCTCTTTTTTTGCCTTTTCGCTCTCCTCGTACAGTGCAAGCTCCTCTTTGCTCATCTTGAACTTTTCGTATGCGGCCTCGTCGAAGAACATTATGTATTGGTCGCGGTGGGCACCCCAACTGCCGTGGCTACGATAGCCTGCGCGGTCGGAACTCCATATCATGGCTTTTCCGTCGAGAACCCATCTGGCTGCTGCGTCGTTGTAGCCGCTCTCTGTCAGGTTATGTATCTCGCCCTTGCCGTCGGCTTTCACCAATGCCACATCGATGTTGTTCCAACCGCCTATGCCTATGTAGCTTGCCAGAAACCATTTGCTGTCGGGCGACCATGCGTAGCTTACATCGCCGTCGGTGTAGGAGTAGTTATATTTCCCGTCAAGAACGGTGCGGCACTTTTTTGTTTTAAGGTTCATTGCACGCAGCGTGGTGCGCTCTTCAAGGAACGCTATCTCCTTGCCATCGGGCGAGAATGTTGCTTGGAACGACGATTTGTCGGTTACCACCAGCGGTTCCTCCTTCAATTCTGTGGCATGCGTGAAGTATTTGTCCTCGTCGCGCACAATGCTTGTTTTGTATATCCCCCACACGCCGTTGCGTTCCGATGAATATATTATGGTGCGTCCATCGGGGCTTATGTCTATGTCGCGCTCCTGTTCGGGGGTGTTTGTTATGCGACGTGTGGTGTTGTGTTCGGTTAGTTTCACATATACATCGCCACGCACAACGAATGCTACCTCCTTGCCGTTCGGGGATACCGCTATGGCCGACGCTCCGTTTGTTATGTTCATTCTGCGACGTTCGGCTTGTGCTATGTCGGCGTTCATTGTTATTCTGACCATCTTGGGCGATGCTCCCTCGCTCAGGGTGTATATGTCGCCGTTGTAGCCATAGCATAGCGTGCCGTTGTCGGCAATGCTCAGAAAACGTACAGGGTGCTTGGTGTGTTTTGTTATTTGTGTGCGTTCCTCTTTGTTCGACAACGACGAGCGGTATATGTTGAACGTGCCGTTCTGTTCGCTCAGATAGTAGTAGCTGTCGCCGTTGCTGCTCCATACGGGGTTGCGGTCTTCGCCTGCAAATGCCGATAGCTTTGTGAACGAACGCTCCTCGTCCCCTTGGGCGAGCCATATATCACGAGCGATAGACGATGTGTGATGCTTGCGCCATGGGTCTTCGTAGCCTTTGTTGTCGTGGTATAATATTCTGCCTTTGGCATCTATGTCCATCTGCTCCATGCACACCGATGAAAACAGCGTAGGGCGCGAACCGTCGATGCCTACTTTGTATATTTGTCCGGCCCTTGCTCTTGGCAATTCGCCATATTCGGCCGACGGCAATATGTTTGCACAAAACAGAATTTCCTTGGCGTTGAGAAAAGCCACCGGTATCTCCTGTGTGGAATTTGTGGTAAGCCTTTTGGGCGAGCCGCCATCCTTGGATACTATATATACATCCATGCTGCCGTTACGCGCCGAGGCAAATGCTATCTGCTTGCTGTCGGGCGACCAAACTGGGGCAGTGTCGTAGCTGCTGTTCGATGTCAGTTGTCGTGCCTCACCGCCATTGCTGTCGACGGTGAAAATATCGCCCATATATGTAAATGCAATTTTTTTTCCATCGGGCGATATGGCGCAGTTGCGCAACCACCGCGGTGTCTCTGTGGCGTGTGCAAATAGGGCCTGCATAAGCACTATATAGAAAAAAAATATCCTTCTCATTTTTTTTGTATAAAATTTTAGAAAACCTCTTGGAAACGGTTTAAATTTCTATCAGTAATTTGTGTTGGCACACCGTTTGCCCGAATTATATATTCGAACAGACTTTTAATTATATAATTAAATTGCAAATTTAGTAAAAAATAGTTCATCGCAATAGTATGCGGTGCAAAATGCTAAGAAAAGTAATAAAAAATGTTTTTATTCATCAAAAAAGGAATTTTTCTTTTGTCCTTCGTGGGAATATTCCTAACTTTACAAATGGCTAACAAAAACCACTTGACAATGAAAACAGATATAGAAATAGCTCACGAGGCAAAACTCGATAGAATAGACGATGTGGCGGCATCCATGGGCGTGGATGTCGAGCAGTTGGAACATTATGGCAAGTACATAGCAAAACTGCCTTTAAATCTCATAGGCGAGCGCAAGGGTCGTCTTATTTTGGTGACGGCAATCACTGCCACAAAGGCAGGAATAGGCAAAACAACCGTCTCCATTGGTCTTGCGTTGGGCCTTAACAAGATAGGCAAAAAGGCTGTGGTGGCGTTGCGTGAGCCCTCTTTGGGCCCATGCTTCGGCATGAAGGGCGGTGCTGCCGGTGGCGGCTATGCACAGGTGCTGCCCATGGAGAAAATCAATTTGCATTTTACAGGCGATTTCCATGCAATAACATCGGCGCATAATATGATAGCGGCATTGCTCGATAACTATCTGTATCAGCATGCCAAGGATGGTTTTGCACTGAAAGAAATACTGTGGCGCAGGGTGCTCGACGTGAACGACCGCTCTTTGCGTTCCATAGTCACAGGGTTGGGTCCATCCACCAACGGCATACCGCAGCAGGCGGGGTTCGATATCACCCCGGCGTCGGAACTCATGGCAATCCTCTGTCTGGCTGCCGACGAGGCCGACCTGCGTCGCCGAATAGAGAACATCCTGCTTGGCTATAAATACGACGGCGAACCATTTACGGTGAAGGATTTGGGTGCGGCAGGCGCAATCGTCGTGCTGTTGAAGGATGCCATAAAACCCAATCTGGTGCAGACGACCGAACGCACACCTGCCATAGTACATGGCGGTCCCTTTGCCAACATAGCACATGGCTGCAATTCGCTTTTGGCTACAAAAATGGCTCTTGCGCATAGCGAATACACAATCACCGAGGCCGGTTTCGGAGCCGACTTGGGTGCCGAGAAATTCTATAATATCCTATGTCGCAAAAGCGGTCTTCGTCCCGATGCCACAGTCATCGTGGCCACAGCGCAGGGGCTCAAAATGCACGGTGGCGTTGCGCTCGACAAGATAAAAGAGCCCGACATGGAGGGCCTTCGCTCGGGGCTTGCCAATTTAAATCGTCACATAGCCAATCTGAAATCCTTTGGACAATCGGTGATAATAGTGTTCAATCGTTTTGCCACCGACACCGACGCCGAAATGGACTTCCTGCGCGAGCATTGCGAGAACCATTTGCACCTGCCGTTCGTCGTGAACAACGCATTTGCTCTTGGTGGCGACGGCGCAGTGGAGATGGCTGCCGTTGTGGCAGATACCATCGACAACAACCCCTCGGCCGATTTACAATTTACATACGACGACACCGACCCCATTTGCACAAAAATAGAAAAAGTGGCAAAGAAAATCTATGGCGCAGCCTCGGTCTCATTTGCCAAGCCTGCCTTGGACCGCATAAAAACAGCCGAAAAACATGGCATGTCGTCGTTCCCGGTGTGCATAGCAAAGACACAATTCTCGTTCTCGGGCGACGAAAAACAGTATGGCGCGGCAAGCGGTTTCGACCTGCACATACGCGACGTGGTGCTGAACGCCGGTTCCGAGATGATAGTGGCAATAGCCGGAAATATAATGCGCATGCCGGGCTTGCCAAAAGAACCGCAAGCCAACCACATAGACTATGTAAATGGCGAGATAGTAGGACTGAGTTAATAAAAATACTATGGCACAACCACTTGCAGAACGCCTGCGCCCGGTCGATTTCGACGGTTTCGTGGGGCAGCAGCATCTTGTGGGCGAGGGAGCGGTCCTTCGTCGCATGATAGATTCGGGCAGAATACTCTCGTTTATTCTGTGGGGGCCTCCGGGAACGGGTAAAACCACCATAGCACGCATAATAGCCCACAAACTGAACAGGCCGTTTTATACGCTCAACGCGGTGTCGTCGGGCGTAAAGGAGGTGCGCGAGGTCATAGACAAAGCCAAATCCTCGCCGTTGTTTTCCAATGGCGGTGCCATCCTTTTTATCGACGAGATACACCGTTTCAACAAGTCGCAACAGGACTCCCTGCTCAGTGCGGTGGAGACAGGCACCGTTACGCTCATAGGTGCCACCACCGAGAACCCCTCGTTCGAGGTCATACGTCCGTTGCTGTCGCGTTGCCAGCTGTATGTGCTTAAATCGTTGGACAAAGAGGACCTATCGACATTGCTCGACCATGCCGTTGCCACCGACAGCGAACTGAAAAAACGCGGTGTGGAGCTTGCCGAAACCGATGCGCTGTTGCGATACAGCGGCGGCGATGCACGCAAACTGCTTAATATTCTGGAACTTGTCGTCGAGGCCGATGCCGACACCCCCGTTGTTGTCACCGACAAAAAAGTGGTGGAGCGACTGCAACAAAATCCGGCAGCCTACGACAAGGGTGGCGAAATGCACTACGATATAATATCGGCGTTCATAAAATCCATACGTGGCAGCGACCCCGATGCCGCGCTCTATTGGCTGGCGCGAATGATAGAGGGGGGCGAGGACCCTGCCTTCATAGCGCGTCGTCTCATAATATCGGCGTCCGAGGATGTGGGGCTTGCCAACCCAAACGCCCTGTTGCTTGCCAATGCCGCCTTCGACGCCGTCATGAAAATAGGCTGGCCCGAGGGACGCATACCGCTTGCGCAAGCAACCGTATATCTTGCCACATCGCCCAAGAGCAATTCGGCATACCTTGGCATAGGAAAAGCACTCGAAACGGTACGCGCGACAGGCAATCTGCCTGTGCCCCTGCATTTGCGAAATGCCCCCACCAAGCTAATGAAGGATTTAGGCTATTCCGACGGATATAAATACTCGCACGACTTCCCCGGGCACTTCGTCAAGCAACAATTCCTGCCCGACGAAGGGGGCTCATTCAGTTTCTGGGTGCCACAGGAAAATGCCGCCGAACAAAAAATAAAACAGTGGATGCAGCAGTGTTGGGGTAGCGACAAGGAGTTTTCGAAGTAGAATACCACCCCTTTGATTTCGTAGCGAAAGGGATGCGAGTAAATCAAAAGGGTGCGAGTAAATTATACACAGACAAGCGCAAATGGCAAATTCTTAATAAAATATATAATAAGATAATAAAAAACCATTATATTTGCGCTATACGACCTATCGAGTATATAATATTGGAATTCACGACAATCCTAAAACACATCAATATGAAAAAACTTTTTACTACGTTGGCAGTTGCCATGTGCGCGACAGTGGGCGCAATGGCACAATCGGCTATGTACGACGAATTTCCTATTATCGTCAGCAGCGATTTGACATCGAATACCATCATGTCGCAATATTGTTGGGACTCGCCCTTTTACACGTTTGCCGAGCCTGTGACAGGTGTGCGTGTGACAATAATGCAAAATGTCAATGGCAAAACGTTTGCCAATTATCCGGTAGTGGCACTTGCCGAACTGACATTCTACGATAAAAACTACGACAACATCGACTACACTGTTGCCAATGTAAAATATAACTCCTTGGAGAGCGGCAGTTCGCTTGGCGCAGTGTGCGACGGCGACTGGAACTCCGATTACTATTCTGCTTGGAGCAGCGCGGCTGCCACCCCCGACGACTACGTCTATCTGGATGTCACATTCCCGACACCGGTATCGGTTTTCGGCATCACCATGGTATCTGCCGATATGTCGCTTGCTCCCTCCTATGTGACAATAACATCCAACGGAGTCAAATACGACGGCAGCGATGACACCGGCGGAGCCTCGGGCGGTAATAGCGGTGGCACAGGCGGAGCCTCGGGCGGTAATAGCGGTGGCACAGGCAGCAGCGATGTGGAACAGAAACCCATAGATGTTTTCAGCGACAGCATATTCTATGTCTATCTTGCATCGGGAGGCATAGACGCATATCCCAAAAACAGCATCGGCGAGGCATACACCGACGATGCCGGTCTGTACATACCGTTGAGCAGCGGCGAGCTTGCCGCCTATGCCAACGAACAGTACGACAGCTGTTCGTGGAACACCCCGCAGTTACCCATGCTCTCCACGTATAAATTCAGCAGCAAGAACAATCCCACGCTGAGCAAAGACGCCGAGGCTGTGACAATATCCGACACCATACGTTTTACGCTCAATGCAATAGGCAAGAGTCTTACTGCCGACTTTGACCTTAGCGACAACAAGGCGGTTGCATACATCGACACCGTTTTACAAAAAAGCAATGAATCGCGCAACCGTTTCGCTGACCCCGTACAGTATGTAGTGACATACCCCGGCTACAATGTGGTGCAGAACGTAAAAGTGAGCGACGAGGTATGGGAAAGCCCCGAAATTAAAGTAACCGAGGTGGCGTTGACTGAGGATATGCTATACACCAACAAGCCATCAACGGTGGGCGACGACCTTGCCAATATGTTGGACAACAACCCATCGACCTGTTTCCACACTGTTTATGGCGCAGCCTACGACGCAACCGTAATGCCCTATATCACAATAACACTCGATAACCCTGTCGAGAAACTGAAATTCTATTACATGAGCCGCACCACGGGCGATTACAACCCCAAGGCATTGAATTTGTATGTGAGCGACGGCACGCAATGGGTTATTGTAAAGAATTTTACCTACGAGAACGACGCCCTTCCCATGGAGACAGGTGCCGAATATACATCGCCCGTTGTCGATTTAGGCGGCAGCTACAAATACCTTAAATTGGAGCAGACAGCCTCGGAGTATCGCAATAACCACATGGTATTTGCCGAATTCCGTCTGTACGACGTGGCTGAAATGGGCGAACCCGAGAAAGTACAGGATGCGGTGTACGAAAATGTCAAAGTGCCTTTCGGTCGCATATACACCGTCGATGCCGATTGGCTCACAGACGGCAGCAACCCCGTTCCCCGCATAGATATAGTTGTCGAAGGGGGCTATGAGCAAATTCACAGCGACAAGGAGACATATCGCGATGCCACATTCCGCATAACGGGCTATGGCGTGTACGACGACTTCGAAGCCGACGTGCAGATAAAAGGTCGTGGAAATACCACATGGGCATATCCCAAGAAACCATATCGACTCAAATTCGCCAAGAAATGCCAACCCTTCGGCCTGACAAAAGCAAAAAGCTGGGTTCTGCTTGCCAATTATCAAAAAGGCGCGCTCATGGCCAATGCAATAGCGATGAAAGTGGGACAGCTTGCCGATGTTCCCGGTACCAACCACATGATTCCCGTCGAATTATATATGGATGGCACGTATGTCGGCAGCTATATGTTCACCGAGAAGGTAGGTTTCTCCGACAATAGTATCGACGTCGATAACGACGAGGGTAACGGCTACATGATAGAACTCGACACCTACTACGACGAGGTATATAAATTCAAGACCAATAATTACAAATTGCCGTCGAATATAAAAGAGCCCGACCTCACCGACTACACCGACGACGTGGCAATGCAGAAGTTCGAAGCCATAATAAACGACTTCCGTGCCTTTGAGCAGGCTGTGTTCAACGGTGATACCTTGGGCGATAAACTCGACGTCGAAGTATGTGCACGCTTCATGCTTGCAAACGACCTTATACTGAATCAGGAACTCGGACACCCAAAGAGCACCTATCTGTGGCGCGAGGATATGACATCGCCCGACTCAAAAATAACATTCGGCCCCTTGTGGGACTTCGATTGGGCGTTTGGCTACGAGGGCACAGCCTCCTATTGCGATGTAAGCACATCGACAAGCCTGCTTGCAAGCAGCATGTCGAGCGACCCGGGATATAAATTCTTCCGCGACCTCATGAAACACAAGGAATTCAAAAAATACTACTACAAGGTATGGAAGGAATTCCTCGACAAAGGGCACATATACGAAGTAATGGACTTTGTAGCCGATTATTATGCCTTTGCCGAAACGTCGTTCATGAACAACTACTATCTGTGGGGCGATGGCAATAACTATGCTTCGTCCATAGCTAAAACGCAGAATTGGCTGAAACAGCGTCATGACTATCTGTGGTCGAACATAGATAAGTACGATATCGAGGAGCTGTTGCATGCCACACCGGGCGATGTCGATTGCAACGACGAGCTCACTGTGCACGATGTGGTCATCACCGTAGCATACCTGCTTGGCAATACCGACGAGTCGTTCAACAGCGTCAAAGCCGATGCCGATAACAACGGTGCAATAAACGCCGACGACGTGTCGAGCGTGGCATCGCAGGTGGCAGCAGCCGACGCCGTCTCGCCGGTGTACTACCATAATACGCCCGTAGCCAACGCGCTATTGTCGGCGCAGGAGGTCGAAATAACGGTTAACGGTTCCGAGGATATGCCCATTGCGATAGAGGGGCTTGGCACCGAGCAATATTCGGCATTGCAGGCCGACATCGCAGTGCCCACAGGCGTGGTGCTTCAAGGCGCGACCGCAGGCAATGGCGCAGCAGGCCACAACGTGGTGCTGAACAAGCTGAGCGATAACAACTACCGCCTGCTTGTCTATTCCGACCAAAACAGCGCAATGTCGGCACAAGACGCCATCGTGGGGCTTTCGCTGCAAGTGAACGAGGTACTGCCCGAGGAAGAACGCCATATAACCCTGTCCAATATCCTTGTTGCCGACACCGACAATGTCGAGCAGCGTGTGGGCGATGTCACAGCCCGTTTCGAACTATCGACAGGAATATCCGCTGTCGAGGCTGCTTTGGGCATACGTGGCGGCGAACATCTGACAATATCGGCATTGGCATCGCAAAAGGTCCATATATATGCAGTGGATGGCCGCATGGTACGTTCGTTGAATATATCGGCGGGTACCACCGTTGTTCAATTGCCGGCAGGTGTCTATGTGGTTCAAGGACAAAAGGTTGTCATAAGATAGTATTAAATTATCTAAAAAAAAAGTTCTACAACGGCTGCATAGCCGTTGTAGAACTTTTTTTAGAGTACAGAGTACAGATTACAGAGAACAGATAACAGAGAACAGAGTACAGAGAACAGAGTACAGAGTAAATAAGATTCTCCCTCGCCGGAGAGGGAGTGGCATCGACGTAGTCGATGACGAGGGAGTGGAAACAAGATTACAGAGAACAGATTTCTTAAATCAACTGCATTGCGCTTGTTCATAAGCATCATCCCCAACCCATTCTGCTGAATGGGTTGGGGATGATATGCTGTCTGTAAAGAACCGTTCTTATTGTTTCTCTATTTCCTCTTCAATCAAATGAATTTTTTTCAGAATGATTTGAGCATCGTCTTTCAGTTTCTCCATTTTCTGACGCATCACGCTCACCAAGCTCTCGCCTTTTTTGTTCGATGTGCTCAGGAAGCCCAAGTTGTTCTCGTAGGTGGAAATCTCGTTTTTCAGATTTTCATACTGACGTATCAGACGCTCGCGCTCTTTTTGCAATGTGTTACCGCCCTTTGCTATGTTATTGCGGAAGTCGGCAAGCTTGCGTTCTGTGGCTTTTATGTGCAGACGCTCATACACTGCATCTACCGTTGTACGATACTCCTTGTATAGCTTGTCTTTCTCTTTGAAGGGCACAAATCCTATTGCGTTCCACTCGCTCATGAGTACATTCAAGGCTTGTGTCTGTTCTTCGTCGGGCAGGGTGGGGTCTATGTTTTTAATTTTCTCTATAACCTCGTTTTTCAGTTTCATATTCTCCTGCTCCACGCTGCGTTGTGACTGTGTTGCCTTTTTGCGTCTTTCGAAAAACTCGTCGCATGCACCCACAAAACGTTTCCATAGTGCGTCGGACTGTTTTTGCGGAACGGGGCCTGTTGCTTTCCACTCTTTTTGCAGGCTCGATAGCTTCTCGGCTGTCTCTTTCCACTCCTCGCTGTCTTTCAGTGCCTCGGCTTGCTCGCACAATGCCTGTTTCTTTTCGAGGTTTTGTGCTATGGCTGTTTTGGCGTTTTTGTAAAACTCGCTCTTGCGGTTGAAGAATTCATCGCACGACATGCGGAAACGCTCAAAAATTCTTAGGTTCATTTTTTGCGGTGCGAACCCAATCTCCTTCCAACGTGCTTGCATGTCCAATACTTTTTGTGTGGCATTGTTCCATGCCTGATAGCTTGTGAGGCTGTCAAGGTCTATTGCCTCAATCTCCTCGCATATTGCTGTCTTTTGCTCCAAGTTGGCTATCTCGCGCTGTTTTTTCTCTTCGAAATGCTCCTGATGACGACGATTTATTACTGTCGATGCGTTTTTGAAACGCAACCATATCTCCTCGCGCAGTTCGGGGGCAACGGGGCCTGTCTCGCGGAATTCTATGTGTAGCTGTTGCAGTTGACGGAAGGCCTCTATGATATCTTCGTTGGCAGTCAGTTCCTCGGCTGCTTTGCATATTGCGCTCTTTGTTTCAAGGTTCTTCTTGAAATCGTATTCGCGGAATTCGTGGTTCAGTTTCAGTACGTCGTAGAATTGTTCCACTAACTGTTGGTATTCTTTCCACAGGGGTGTCTCTTTGTCCTGCGGTATCTTTTTTATCTCTTTCCAGCCGGCTTGCAATGTGCGGAACTCGTTTACGTCGGGTGTGCCTTGGCTTGCTTTCTCTATAAGGCCGCGCAGTTTCTCTATCAAAGCAAGTTTTGCCTCGTAGTTGGCTTGCATCTGCTTTTCTTGTGCCTTTGCCCATTCATTCTTTTTCTCCTTGATGGTGCTTAGGGCGGCTTTAAACTGCTCTTCGAGGGCATCGGGCTGTGGCATGAACAGATTTTCCTCGCCACCGTTCTCTACGAACGCTTTGCGCTCGGCTTCAATCTCGGTTGTGCGTAGCTTGTAGAATAGGACTTTCAGCCCCTCTACTTCGGATTTGCTGCCAAGGATGTCGTTGCTCTCGGCAATGGTTTGCAGACGCTCTATGATGCCCATGCGTGTAGCCGGTTTTGAGCTTGCGTTTGCATTTACAGTCTCGTTGTTATCGAGATTTTCTTCTGTTGTCTCCTCAACAGGTTGCTCATTGCTCTGCTCTTCGGCAAAATCGGTCGTAGCGGCATTGACTGCCTGTTCAGGGGCACTCGCGATATTCAATTCTTCTTGTTGAACATCGAGTTTGTTTGTTTCACTCATCTGCTTTTTGTTTTAGTTATACAATGACAGACAATATACACCGCGGGTTGTTTCTTGCTCTCACCCAAGGCGTATAATGGACTGTTTTTTGCTTTAAAATTATGAACCAACTATATGGCTCTGTTGCAAATATACAAACAAACGAGCGAAAAATATCAAGCTTGCTTGAATATTTTTCACAGCGAGTGCAGAATATATTCGCGCGAAGCGCAAATACGACAAACAAACGAGCGAAAAATATCAAGCTTGCTTGAATATTTTTTACAGCGAGTGCAGAATATATTCGCGCGAAGCGCAAATACGACAAACAAACGGGCGAAAAATATCAAGCTTGCTTGAATATTTTTCACAGCGAGTGCAGAATATATTCGATATTTATATCAAATATAGGTACAAACAAGTGAGATAAATAGAGTTTACTTTATTGTTTCACAGGAGTGCAGAGGACAAAGCTATTTAATTGTCCCGCTTTGAAGAGGGACGGCAAAGCGGTACCGTAGCTTTGCACTGCTTTTAGCGAGCCTTGGCTGCGCTCGTTTACAACAGCAAGTAAACTTGCTTTGTACTCGCTTGCACAAGCCTTGCGACGACGGAACATTTATGTT
>JAFQBG010000010.1 GCA_017416705.1 Bacteroidaceae bacterium | reverse complement strand
TCAATGTGCCTATCAAAGAGTTTAAGCAAGGTCATTTGAGTATCCTTACTGCCTTGAAACGCATTCTTTACATCGGTTGCATCAAACTCTTGTTTGTGTTCCAAAAGAGAATCAAATGCCGAGTTAATGGCAAGTAGTAACTTGTCAATCTTGGTATTGATTTCAACAGCTTCCTTGCTTTTGCCATTTAGTCGGCTTTCGCGGGGATTCCATAATTCTGGAGTACACGACAGCTTGCTGCTGAACTGCGCCATCGTTCGATTTACGGTAATGCGTCCCATGATGGGAGCCTTACCCGACTTGTCTAATCCGCTCCTTTTGAGGTAGAGCAGCACCTTGAATTTTTCTACTTTCATACGCTTATATTTTTAGTGGCAAAGTTAGCCTGTATATAAGCGTTCTTTACTATGCAAAATAATGACAATCAACGCAATGTGATGCTATTGCAGATTATTTCATTACCTCTTGGCTTTCGGTAACTGCTAAGCTAACGATTTGGTAACTGAACACCTGCCCATAACCGTTATTTCTTGCGTTGTATGTACTATGCAAGAAAATCAGTTTTTGTTGTTTCTCAACTACTTACGTTTGCCTTATTCAATTCCAAAATCGTTTGCTTTGCTACTTAATATCCATTATGAAAAAAACAAAATTGTCATTAAATTGCCTGTTATTGGCTATAATTGCTTTGCTTGTTTCTTGCAGAACAGCCGAAGTCGATGTCGCAAATACACCGACTGCAATGGTCGATCTTGGACTATCTGTCAAGTGGGCACAGTGCAATATAGGCGCGGCCGCACCCGAGGAGTTTGGCGACTATTACGCGTGGGGCGAAACCGACATAAAAGATAAATATAATTGGGACACGTATAAACACTGCAATGGCACATCTACTTCGCTGACAAAGTATTGCGGCTATGCAAGTTTTGGCTGCGTCGATGGCAAAATGCAGTTGGAACAGCACGACGATGTGGCAACCGCTACGTTGGGCGACGGCTGGCGTCTGCCAACCATTGCCGAGTACGAAGAACTTATGAACAAATGCACATGGGTGTGGACCACACAAAACGGTGTAAACGGATACAAGGTTACGGGACGAAATGGCAAAAGCATATTTCTGCCGGCAGCAGGCTATCGTTATAATTCCATGCTTTATAGCGAAAATTCCTATGCGTTGTATTGGTTGAATTCATTGAATGATGCGGGGTGCTACTATGCGCAGTGTGCCGTCTTTTACGAAAATGAATTTGAGTTCAATTTTAAAATGCGTTTCTACGGCCTTACCGTTCGAGCTGTGTACGACAGGTAAATGGCTTTTTGGCTGTCAATAAATTCGGCTATAAAGAATATTTCGTTGTTTTGCCTGCTACAATAGTTTGTGTGAGCATGCGAGCGCGTAAATAATGCCTGTTTTTATTTTACAGGGGCGCGGTGTATGTTCACTGTTTATTATAAATCTTATAATTTGTTCATGGTTTGTTAGTTTAGTATTTGTAAAAATGTTAAATTTGCAAATTGTTTTCTGCAAGGCCTTGCTTCGGGGAAAACCGAGTGTCATACTTGATATTTTCACATAAAGAGGCCTCTTGAAGAATAAAAATAATAGATAGTACATGACTTTTTGTTAACGGGAAATTGTGGGGGATGTTAATTTCTGCTTATCTGTACAATAAAACGTTAATAAAATAGTTATTATTAATAATAATAGATTTAAGGTACCTACAAAATATTATGAATAAGAGTAATCCCGAAACAACTTTGGTGATGCGTGACGGAATGTGTGCTTTCGAACGTTTTATAAAGCGTACATTCGATATATTATGTTCCTTTTTCGGCATACTTGTTCTGCTGCCGGTGTATTTGGTTGTATATATAAGTTTGCGCATGCAGGGCGACGGTCCGGTTCTTTTTAAACAGGAACGTATAGGCTACAAAGGTCGTCCGTTTAATATACTGAAATTCCGTACGATGATAGTCGATTCCGAGGAGAATGGCACGCCCCAATTGGCTCAAAAGGGTGATGACCGCCTTACTCCTGTGGGCAAATTTTTGCGCGAACACCACCTCGACGAGTTGCCGCAGTTGTTCAATGTGCTGCGTGGCGATATGTCATTCGTGGGTTATCGTCCCGAACGTAAATACTTCATCGACAAGATAAAAGAACACAATCCAAACTACGACTATCTATATATGATACGTCCCGGCATAACATCCATGGCTACCATATACAATGGCTACACCGACACCATGGAGAAAATGCTCACACGCCTGCAAATGGACTTGGATTATCTTCAAAACCGTTCCTTGCTGCTCGATTTGAAAATAATAGTAACAACGGTGCTTAAAATTATCTACGGAAAGAAATTCTAAGAATATAATAATATAATATATCATGACGAAAAGATTGTTTTACTTGTTTGCTTTGCTGTTTGCAATGCAAAATATTGTGGCCCAAAGCAATTTGACCGACAAAGAAATAATTGAATTTGTTGTCAAGGAGCAAAAAAAAGGTAACAGCAAGGATGATATAGTCGATAAACTGAAAAATAAAGGCGCGCAGGACAAAACGTCGGCTGCCAAGATAAACCGCATGCGTGCCGATGAGGCTATCGAGAAAAAGAAAGACCAAGAAGTACATAACAACATGGTTGGTGAAAGTAATCTGTCCGAGGATGAAAAACAGGTTATATACGAGGACCAACTGCTCACCGACGACGGCGTTACATACAAAGAAACAGTAGTCTTCGGTAGGGATATATTCAATAACGCGGCGTTGACGTTTGAGCCTTCGATGAATATTCCCATACCCTCGAACTATATATTGGGTGCAGGCGACCGCGTGATAATAGATATCTGGGGTGCTTCGCAGTCGGCAATAGAGGAGGTCATTTCGCCCGAAGGCTATATCGTAGTCGAGGGAATAGGCCCCATGCGCATAGCGGGCAAAACCGTTACCGAGGCTAATGATTATGCCAAGGAAGTGCTTGGCGAGGTCTTTTCGGAGTCGAGCATAAGCCTCACCGTTGGTTCGGTACGTTCCATAAAAGTACAGGTGATGGGCGAAGTGCGCACCCCGGGCAGCTACACCGTCAGTGCGCTATCGACAGCATTCAATGCCCTTTATGCAGCAGGCGGTATAAACAGCATAGGTACATTGCGTGCCATAAACATATATCGCGCAGGCAAGCTCCTCTCTACAATAGACGTTTACGACTACATACTGAAAGGAAAAACAGCCGGCGATGTTCGTCTGCAAGATAACGACGTGATAAACGTAGGGCCATACGACGCCGTTGTAACCGTTCGCGGCAAGGTGAAACGCCCCAAATTGTATGAAATGAAAAGCGGCGAAACACTATCGACACTGCTCGATTTCAGTGGCGGTTTCACAGGCGACGCATACAAAGAAAAAATACGCGTCGTGCGCAAAAGCAACCGCGAGTATTCAATGCACACTGTACAAAAAGACCAAGTAGGCAATTTCGAACTGTGCGATGGCGACCTTATATACATCGACTCCATAATACCCCGTTACTCCAATATGGTGGAGATTAGCGGTGCGGTGTTCTACCCCGGACAATACCAATATGGCAGTGACGTGAAAACCGTACTCGACCTGATAAATGCCGCAGGCGGTGTGCGCGAGGATGCCTTCCTTGAACGAGTTGTCTTGCAGCATAAAAATTTCGATAATACAATAGAGGCGCAGGCCTTGGACTTGGCAGGCATATTAAACGGGACATCGCCCGATGTACAATTGCGTAATAACGATGCTGTATTTATTCCAAGCGAGTCCGAGATGAAAGGCGACCAAACAGTTACTATCCAAGGCGAAGTGCGTTTTGCCGGTGATTACCGTTACGCCGAAAACACCACGATAGAAGACCTCATACTGCAAGCCGGCGGATTGACAAAAATAGCATCGAAAATTAAAGTCGAAGTATATCGTCGTATATACGACCCCTACGCCCGTACCGAAACAAAAACCTCGGTAGAATCATATGATTTTGAACTGAACAAGGATTTTGCCATAAATCAGGGTACCGGCTTTGTGTTGCAACCATACGATATTGTAAATGTACGCCGCAGCCCCGTTCATGGCGAAATGCATAAGATAACAGCCAGTGGCGAGGTTGCTTTCGGCGGTGAATTCGTAATGACAGATAACGATTATCGTTTGAGCGACCTGATAAAAGCGGCAGGAGGCTTTACAAGCGCGGCATACGCAAAAGGAGCATACCTTACCCGCCGCTTAACAGCCGAGGAGTGGAAACAACGCGAAGTGCTTTTGCATAACTCGAAAATAGAACTCTACGAGGAGGCTTTTCGTTCCAACGATGTCGATATTGCACTGCTCGACTCCTTGAACAATGCAAAATTGTTAGCCCCCGACTACTATCCCGTTGCCATAAATTTGGAGGCGGCACTTAAAAATCCCAAAGGGGAATTTGATATACAGCTACGCGAAGGCGATGTATTGGTTGTGCCCAAATATTCCAATACCGTGAAAGTATCGGGCGAGGTACGTCGTCCCATTACACTTACTTGGGAGGAGGGTAAAAATCTTAAATACTACGTAAAGCATGCCGGTGGTTTCAGCGACTTGGCAAAGAAACGCGATGCCTATGTGATATACATGAACGGCAACGTCGAGAAACTGTCGAAGAGCTCAAAGAAAATTGAGCCGGGTTGCGAAATCGTGATACCTCGTAAGAGCATGAACAGAACATCCGCAGCCGAGATTATGGCATACACAACAACGGCAACATCCATTGCCTCAATGATAGCACTTATTCTGACAGCAATAAAATAGTATTTTCAGCTATGGCATCTACTGACGAAAATAAAAAATCCAAGGAGATAGATATTCTTGGAATGTTATATAAGGTATTGAAAGAGTGGAAGCTCGTCGCTCTTTTCATATTGGCATTTGCCATTGTCGGAGTGGTAGTGGCTTTCAGTACAAAAAAAAGATACACAACAACTGTGGTGCTTGCTCCCGAAGCATCATCGGCCGGTGTCGATGATGGTCTGAGTGCCGCTGCGGGAATAATAGGACTGAATATGGGTGGCAACAGCGGTGGCGATGCAATATTCCCCGAACTATACCCCAATATTTTTACATCCTCGACATTCCTCATAAACTTGTTCGATGTGAAAGTACCCGTGTACCAATCGGGCGACACAATAACATACTACAAGCATCTGAAACTAAACTACAAACCGCCATTCTGGAAATATCCCAAGATATGGTTGGCTATGCTCATAAGAAAACTAAGCCCCGAAAAAAGAAAGAACCCCAATGCCACAGGCGGGGTCGATCCTTTCTGGCTTACAGAAGAGCAGGATAATATCTGTAATATGATGAGAGCCAACATAAATTGTGTGGTTGACCAGAAAAACGGTCTTGTAACAATAAATGTGACCGACTTCGATGAACTTATTGCTGCAACCATAGCTGACAGCGTAACCTTTAAATTGCAAGATTATATCATAGAATATCGCACCAAGAAAGCACGACACGACCTTGCCTTCCTCGAAAAAATGTACGCACAGGTCAAGGACGAGTACATACAGGCGCAAGAGGCCTATGCCAAAGTGGCCGATGCAAGCCAAAGCCTCGTGATGTCGCGTTCAAGGGTGAAAGTGGAGCATCTGCGAAACGAAATGGGAATTAAGTATGCCGTCTATTCCGAGGTTACAACGCAGTTGCAGATGGCACGACAGCGTGTGCAGGAACGCACCCCGGCATTCATGGTAATACAGCCGGCAACAGTGTCGTTGGAGGCTTCAAGCATGGGACGTATGATGGTGACAGCTATTTTTGGTTTCCTTGGCTTCGTGGTAGGCTCCTTGTGGTGTCTGTACGGTAGGGAATACTATTATACATACCGCAATAGAAAAAAACAGAATAAATAGTTCTTTTATACAGGCAATATAATAGGGTGTTTCATAAACATCCTATTGCCGTATAACAATAAATCCCCCTATAAACCGAATGTATTCAACGGCATACATATTACTGTTCCTTGCGTATGCTGCGATGGCAATAGTCTATCGTTACGTCGATGAGAAAGCAAAAACAAGACTGAAAATAGCAAGCGTTGCGCTATTCATGTTGTTTTTTGGTTTCAGGGGGTTCGTGGGCGATGATTGGACAAACTATTACCCTTGCTTCGATGGAATGTATGACGATAGTCTTGTCAACATGGTTGCTTATATAAGAGAGACTGCCGATTTCGAGCCCGGTTTCATGGCTCTATTGCTCATATGTAAAATCCTTGTAAACGACTATCACTTTTTTATATTTATCTGCTGTGTAATAAATTGCGCATTGCTATACCGTTTCTTGTCTAAAAGGGTGGACAATTTGCCATTGGCATTTTTGGTGTTTTTATCCATGTCGGGAACGGGTATCGAAATTAATTTGTTGCGTAATTCCATTGCACTGCTTATATGCCTTAACGCATTGGAATTCATACCCAAACGCAAGCCCTTGCCCTATTTCGGGCTGTGTCTGTTGGCTATGTCCATGCACTTGTCTTCGGTGATATATATACCATTGTATTTCTTTTTGCATCGTCGCATGCCGCGTTGGGTATATATATCCTTGTTCGTAGGTGCCACGCTGTTCCTGTTGGCGCAGATAAATTTTATAGGCCCCATAATGTTGGCTGTGGCATCGCGCATGGGCGAGATATATGTGGAGCTTGTGAACAATTATATAGAAGGCGAACTTGCCAATGTACAAGGATTTATCTCGATAGGTCTGTTGGAACGACTCATGACAGGCATACTCATAATATGTTATTACGATAAATTGGTTAATATAAGCAAGGATAATGCTATGTTCATAAATGCATTCCTGCTCTATTTCTTGTCGTTTGCATTGTTCAGGGAATTTGAGGTTGTGAGTCGCCGCATAGCTATCCTTTTTGTATTCTGCTATTGGATTTTGTGGTGCGACCTTTTCAAATGTTTTGTGTATAAAGGAAATAGAATGTTATTTGCCTTTTTCCTTTTCTGCTATGGCGTGCTAAAACTACATTCAATGACGAACGAACCTAAATCGGAATACGATAATATCCTTTTCGGAGCAAAATCCTACGAAGAACGATATTCCATATATATGTTAACCAAGGATAAGTAAATTGTTGTTTGCTTGTATGAAAGAAACCGTAAAACAAAATAAGATATCTGTAATAACCGTCGTTTACAACAGCGTGTCCAATATAAAAGAGACGCTCGATAGTTTTGTGGCTCAAACATGGCCCAACAAGGAACTGATTGTGATAGACGGGGGCAGCACCGATGGTACGGTGGATATTATAAATGAATATTCCGACGATATAGCTTTTTGGTGCTCGGAACCCGACGGTGGTATATACGATGCCATGAACAAAGGTATTGACAAAGCCACCGGGGAGTGGATTACGTTCCTGAACAGCGGCGATGTATTTGTCGATGAGCATGTGCTGGAAGCGGTTTTTGCCAATGACTCGTACGACGACGTCGATGTAGTCTATGGCGATAGTGTCGAAGTGACCAATACCGCGCGTTTGCAATCGCCTGCTGCTCCCGATGCCTCGCGCATGGAGTATTTTCCGGCATATCGACATGGGTCGTCGTTTGTGAGAACCGCCGTTCAACGTAAATTCAAATTCAACCTTGCGCTAAAAAGCAAATTGGGCTATGCACTCGACTGGGAAATGATACACAGGATGTATAAATCGGGATGCCGTTTCAAAAAGGTAGGCGTGGTGATGCAGGCCTTCTTGCAAGAGGGCGTGTCGAACCGCCCCTATAAAAGTCGTTGGTATAACTACAAAATAACGTCGCAGGGAAAATTCAGTCCAAAAAAATGGGCCTATTTCCTGTATAACTGCTTTGTCTATGCCATGACACATGCTGCGCTCTATCGTTGGGTACGTGCCTTCTTCATGGAGTTTATCCCCAATAGTATTCTGCCGCATATACATTTTTGGACAATACGACGTGCCTACCTGAAAATGGTTCGTGCCAAAATAGGCAAGGGCACGTTCATAATGAAAAACGTCTATATACAAAGCCCCAACCGACTCACCATAGGTTCGGGCAGCCATATCAATCGTGGGGTGGTGCTCGATGCACGCGGCGACATCATAATAGGCGCAAGTGTCTCAGTGTCGCACAACGTCAATATAATGACCGGCAGCCACGACCACCGCTCGAAGTATTTTACAGGAGAATTTGCCCCCATCGTCATAAAAGACTATGCTTGGATTGGCGTAGGGGCCACCATATTGCAGGGCGTGACAATAGGCAAAGGGGCAGTTGTGTGTGCCGGCGCCGTTGTCACAAAGGATGTTGCCGACTATGAAATAGTGGGCGGAGTGCCTGCAAAAAAGGTTGGAGAGAGAACGCGCGACTTAGATTATAAATGTGTGTGGGATGTACCATTTACATAAAAAACAATATATATGAATATAGTCATTCTTACAATAATATTACCCTATCCGCTCGATTCGGGCGGTGCGCAAGCGCAATATAATATGATAGACCGTTTGCGCCGTATGCATAATATAACATTGGTATTTCCAATAAATGAGATGAACTCGGTTGCCGCGCTCAATCAATTGAGGGATTTATGGCCCGATGTCGATTTCCGCCCATACAGCTATGCAAAGCAGCTGGCAAATCCAAAGTTCTTCTATTCCAAGGCCGAACGTTTCATTAAAAAGACTTTCATGAAAAACAGCGAGCGTTTTCAGGTAGAGAGGATGCTTAAACCCTACGGCTATTCCATGGACGGGCGTTTTGTGAACTTCATGAATAATATAATAGCCGAGAAAAATGCCGATGTCGTGCAAGTGGAATTCTACCCCTATCTGTCCTTTGTACACAAATTGCCGAAGAATGTGCGTAAGATATTTATTCACCACGAAATACGCTACATTCGCAACAAGCGTCTTTTGGCAAATATCCGCTTGCTGAAAAAAGAGGCAAATTTCATGGAGGAGCTACGTCGCAAGGAGATAGACGACCTTAACGCCTACGATGCAGTGGTGACACTTACCGATGTCGATAAGAACGAACTGACTGCGGCGGGTGTAACGACACCTATTCTTGTGTCGCCGGCGTCCATAAATGCCGAACTCATGAAATATTCGGGTTGGAACGGGAATATTACTTTTCTGGGAGGGTACAGCCATACCCCCAATCAAGAGGGCATGGAGTGGTTTGTGGACAAGGTGCTGCCGCTTGTCGATTGGAGCAAATATCCTAATGCCAAAATACAAATAGTAGGTGGCGGATGGCCTGCTTCGTACAATAATATAGAAAAGCCCGTAACGGTACAGTGCCGAGGATTTGTAAAAGAGCTTGCCCCGGTGGCGCATGGCAGCATAATGATAATACCAATCCTGTCGGGTAGTGGCATGAGAATGAAAATATTAGAGGCAGCCGCCATGGGATTGCCAATGGTCACAACCACAGTGGGTGTCGAGGGGCTGTTGTTCCAAAACGGAGTGGAATGTATGGTGGCCGATGCCCCACAGGATTTTGCGGCTGCTTTGGAAAAACTCATGGCAAACGAAGAACTAAGAGCCGAACTGACAAATAACGCACGCGAGCTATACGAACAAAAATATTCTGTCGAGGCGACATCCAACGTGCGTAACAGTGTCTATATGAACAGTAGTAAAAAATAACTTGAAAAAAATACAATAATGGGACTTTTAAGTAATTATAAGAATAAACTTAGTGCCGACGAACGCTATGCACTGCAAATGGTACGTTTCTTTTTTTGGGATATAAATTGGATAAAAACCATCTGGTTCAATTTCAAGGCATTTCCGTTTAAGCAGGCAGTGAAACTGCCATTTATAATATCCTATAATACAAAAGTAAAGAACATAGGCAAAATTATACTTTCCGACCAAGTGCACACAGGCATGGTGTCGGTTGGAGTCATCAAATTGATAGGTTTCGAGGCAAACGACGTGCAGACGGTCTTCAATAACCGAGGCACATTCTCGGTGGCCGGCAATATGAAGATACACCCCGGCGTGAAACTCGTTATAGGCGAGGGTGCCAAGCTGGTAGCCGCTCATCGCAATATATTGGGCGGAAATACAAAAGTGATATGCCACAAGCAGATAACAATGGAGGATGAGTTCAGAATATCGTGGAATTCACAGATTTTGGATACCGATTTCCATTTCCTCCATAACTTGGTGACCGACAAATACTATCCGCGCCGAAAACCCGTACACTTGGGTAAAGGGGTGTGGGCAGGCAATTCCTGTACAATAGGCAAAGGCACAATAATTCCCGACGGCAGTGTAATATCGTGCGTGTCGAAGGTGAGCGGCGACTTCACCGAGTATGGTAAAAATCTGCTCATATCGGGCAATCCTGCCAAGGTGCTTAAAGTCGGTTTCGAGATGGGTAGTTCGTGGCACATGGAACGCGAGGAGGCTATGTCTAAAACAATGGGTGAATAATGGGTATAGGCAAGCAGATAGCAAACAACGTGATGTGGAAATACCTTGAACTGCTTTCGGTTTCGGGTGTTCAGCTTGTGAGTACATTTGTGCTTGCGCGTTTCCTCACCCCCGAGGACTATGGCATATTGGGCATGGTGCTTGTGTTCACCATGCTTGCCAATGTAATAGTCGATTCGGGCTTTGGACAGGCGTTGATAAGAGAAAAAGAGGTCACCCGCGAGGACTATTCTACAATATTCTATTTCAATGTGCTGGTGTCGTTGTTGCTATATATCCTGCTGTATTTTGCATCGGGCAGTATAGCCCGTTTCTACAACGAGCCACTGCTTAACGACGTGTGCAAGGTTACTTTCCTTGTACTGCCGCTAAACGCCTTGTCGTTGGTGCAGATGACAAAAATGCAACGCGACATCAAATTCAAAAAACTATGTTTTGTGTCCTTGGCAGCCATAGTGCTATCGAGCTTGGTGGCTATATATCTTGCATACGTCTATCGCAACGTGTGGGCTTTGGTGGTGCAGAATATCCTCATATACTTTTTCAGAATGTTGTTCTTGTGGGTTACAACCGATTTCATACCGGTGCTAAAATTCTCCTTTACATCGCTGAAAAACTATTTTGCGTTTTCAAAAAATCTGATGCTGTCGGCCATAATTGGTACTATATTTAACAATATATATTCGCTTGTCATAGGCAAGGCCTACTCGGCAGCCGAACTTGGATTTTATTCCCAAGCCGACAGAATAAAAAACCTTGGCTCGCATACAACGACACAGGTAATTCAATCGGTTACCTATCCATTCCTGTCGAGAATAAACAACGAGACGGGTGACATAAAAGAGGGGTATAAAAAAATAATAGCAATAACGCTTATTTTCGTGGGTACGGTGATGGCGTTGCTCATGGGCTGTTCGCCCAACCTGTTCGAACTGCTGTTGGGTAGTCCTGTGTGGCGTGTCGCAGGCACATATTTCCTGCTTATGGGTATTAACGGTATTTTGTACCCCTTGCATTGTATCAACCAAAATATCCTGATGGTGAAGGGCGATTCGCGCACGATATTGCGTTTGGAAATAACCCGGCGCGTAATCATGGTTATAATTCTTGCCGTCACAGTCAATTTCGATATTGCAGTGTTTGTGTCGGGGCTTACTTTCTACTCCGTTGTGCTGTTGTTCTTGAACCTCTATTATTGCGGTCGTCCCATAAACTACACCGTTATGGAACAGTTGAAGGACACAATGCCCATATTCATACGTCTGTTTATTGTGGTTGCGGTGTCTATGGCAGCAGGCTATGTGGCAAACGCATTGCCATTGATATTGAAAGTCCTTGCATCGCTTGTCGTGGGTGCCGTTGCTACTATATTGCTATTCCGCACGCATCCCGATTTTAGACAGATGATAACATTGTTACGCTCTATGATAGGACGTAAGAAATAGGGGCTATATATATGCCATAACAATCCTGTGAGGATAATAAAGATATATGCTATTATGAATTTAATAAGAAAAATCTGGGAATCGAAACGCCTGCTTCGTAATATATTGCAATCAATATATTTTAATTTCCATTATCTGCCTTTTAAGCAAGCTGTTCGTCTGCCTATCCTGTTGTACAAACCACATTTCCTGAAACTAAAAGGAAAAGTTATTATAGATGCCGAGAATGTGAAATTCGGCATGATTAGAATGGGATTTAGGCTATGCGGCATTTATCCCAACACCGGTATATCGTGGGAAAACAATGGTGGTACTGTGGTGTTTAAAGGAAAAGCAAATATCGGAAACGATGTCTATTTTGTTTTTGGCGAGAATACAAAAGTAGAATTCGGCGACGATTTCCGAAATTTCGGTGCTCTTAAATTGGTTTCGTACAGGGGTATTAAATTCGGTGTCAGCACAAGTTTTGGTTGGGGGTGTCTTATCATGGATACCAATTTCCATCCTTTGTACGACATGGTCAATAAAAGATATAAGAAGGCGAGTGGCCCCATTGAGATAGGCGATTACAATTGGTTTGGTACCCAGTGCAAAGTCATGCACTCTGTTGTAACGCCCGAACGTTGTGTCTTTGGCATGAATACAACCGTCACTCGTGGCAGTGTCATGAAATCCTATTGCGTGATGGGTGGCGAACCGGTCAGAATTCTATCGGAAAACGTCATGCGCGACTACGAAAACGACAAGGATGAATATACATATAATTTGAAAAAATAAACGGCTCGTCGAGTGGGTATAAAAAAGTTCCGCAACATCGTGATGTTGCGGAACTTTTTTATAATTATGCTTTATATGCAATAGTCGAGTGCAGGTGCATCGGCCGATGGGCGTACATTTGTAAATTGTTTAAATCCTTGCAAATAAATCCATTGTATAAATTAAAACGGTCTTTTATAGCACGCTCATCGCCATTGACAGCTTGTTGAACGAAGGAATGTATATCTCTTTGCGGCTTAGCGTGACAAGGCCTTGCTCCTGCATGTTGTTCAGTGCTTTTGAAATGTTCAGGCGTGTCTCTTGCAACATATCGGCAAGGTCCTCCATTTTTATATAAATCCATTTTTCGCCACCCGAAAGTTCGCTGCGCAGTGCTATGAAACGTACAATGCTTCCCTCTATGCTGCAAGGCATCTTGTTCCATATTGTGTCGTTTGTTATCTGTATTTTCCTGCTAATTAAATTCAATAGGTTTATGGAGAAAATTTGATGCTTGAAAAACTCGCTGTAAAAATAGGATTTGTCTATGGATAATATGCTGCAATTGCTTTGTGCATAGTAGCTCCTTTGGTATTGCGGCTTGCCGCCAAACAATGAATATGGTTCTATTGCATAGGGGGCTTGCGCTCGTTCCTCTATTTTGTATTTGTGGTTGTCGGCAGTGCTTACTATTTTTATGGAGCCTTGAATGAGTATGACAAATCTGTTACATTCTGCGCCTTGTGCGGCTATTTCGTCGTTTGCAGTGTACTGTGTGAACTCGAATTTTACTTTGTCGAGGATGCCGGTGAGTTCGTCCTTGCTCATCCCTTGAAAATATGGCAGTATTAATAGATTTTCGTACATCGTAATTTTTGTTTATATAAAGCCTTTATTACCAATATATCCACACAAACGAGCGAAAAAGCGAAGCTTGCTTCGGTGTTTTTTACAGCGAGTGCGGTATATATTCGATATTTATATCAAATATAACCAACATTGCGTTTGTGTGTATCATTTACTATGTAATTTTTGTTTTTTTTAACTACTGTATGGTCTTTTTTTAACATAATATAAAAAAAGTGAATAGGCAAAGCGCGTTTTCTCCTATTTCCTATGTCGATTATTATTCCGCCGGAAATCATAATTTTCTAAAAGAAAAAAGATTTCTTTGTTCAAACTGCCGTAAAAAACGTTTTTTTATGTAAGTTTGCAAAATATCTGCATATAAACGTTGCGGTTATGAAATTTACTCTTCCAAGTAGGTATGATATGTTGGCGGTGGTTGGCCCTACTGCATGTGGAAAAACATCGTTGGCGGTGGAGCTGGCATTGGCTCTGCATGGCGAGGTGTTGAGTGCCGACTCTCGTCAAGTGTATCGCGGAATGGATATCGGAACGGGAAAGGACCTGAACGAATATATGCGCGATGGCGTGGCTGTGCCCGTACACATGGTGGACATAGTCGATGCAGGCGAGAAATATAACCTGTTCGAGTTCCAACGCGATTTTTTGCATGCCTATGAGAAAATTCGCAGCAAAGGCTCCTTGCCTATTATGTGTGGTGGCAGTGGCATGTATGTCGAGTCGGTGCTGCGCGGTTACAGGCTCATACCGGTTCCCGAGAACACAGCCCTGCGCAATGAGCTTGCAAACAAAACGTTGGACGAGCTTACCGCTATTCTTGCCACATACAAAAAATTGCATAATAACACCGATACCGACACCGTTAAGCGTGCCATACGTGCCATTGAGATAGAGGAATACTACAAGAAAATCCCCGTAGGCGAACGCGAATTTCCCAAAATAAGAACACTTACGGTGGGGCTCGATGTCAGTCGCGAGGTTCGTAGGGAGCGAATATCACGCCGTCTGCATGCAAGGATGGAGCAAGGGCTGGTCGAGGAGGTGGAACGCCTTTTGGCATCGGGGCTCACAGCCGAACAGTTGATATATTACGGTCTTGAATATAAATTTGTTACTTTATATATAAAAGGAGAATTAACGCGCAAACAGATGATAGACGAACTCGAAATAGCCATACATCAGTTTGCCAAGCGTCAGATGACATGGTTCCGAGGAATGGAGCGTCGGGGCATAGATGTTAAATGGGTGGACACAACGCTACCCATGTCATCGCAAGTGGAAATTATAAAACAGTGGTTGTATGATAAAGGCGCAGAATAACAACAGACATCGTTGGGGCATCATATATTGTCCCAAAGTGGGTGTCATGAAACCAATGAAACGTTGGTATGAGATACGCGATTACTTAAAAGTCCGTGGAATAGACTATGACCTTATACAATCGGAGAATTTTAAGTCGATAGAGCGTCTGTCCCGAGTGCTTGCCGACAACGGCTACGAGACAATCGTGCTTGTTGGTGGCGATGGTGCTTTGCAGGATGCCATTAACGGAATAATGGCTTCGCCAAACCGCTTGAAAATATCCTTCGGGCTCATCCCTAATGGCATAGCTAATGACTTTGCCCGTTATTGGGGGCTCGACGGCGACGATTACAAAAAAGCCATAGATTGTATTCAGGCACATAGAGTGCGTCGGGTGGATGTAGGCTACTGCAAATACACCACCGACGAGGGCGAGCAGGTGCGCTATTTCCTGAATGTAGTGAACATCGGACTCAGTGCACATGTTGTCGAGATAGCCAATCGTAAACGATATGTATTTGCCAAGGGAGCATCGCTGCTGACAGGATTGTTCCATTTGCTGTTTCATCGTCAGAATTTCAATATGAAATTTACATTGAACAACTATACCGTCGAGAAAAAATTCATGATGCTCTGCATAGGCAATTCGCGTGGATACGGAATGACACCGAGTGCAGTGCCGTATAATGGGTGGCTCGACGTGTCGGCCATACGTCAGCCGCGCTTCATGGGCATGCTGCAAGGCCTTTACATGGTGTGGCGTCGCAAAATAATGAATTATAGACTCATGGAGCCGTTTCGTACAACCGAGGTGGTTATAGACTCGGTCGGGAATGCCATGGCAGGTATCGACGGACGCCCCTTCACACCGACATATCCTATGACAGTAGGAATTATACCGGAAACATTTAATTTTATTATTCCAAACAAGCCAACCAAATAAATAAAAATATGACAATAAGAGAACTGACGGCAACTGAAAACTTTTTCTTGTTGGCCGGCCCATGTGTTATAGAGGGCGAAGATATGGCTATGAGAATAGCCGAGCGTATTGTGACCATGACAAAAGAGCGTAACATACCCTATGTGTTTAAAGGCTCTTACAGAAAGGCTAATCGCTCACGCATAGACTCCTTCACCGGTATTGGCGACGAAGAGGCTTTGCGTGTACTGCGTCGCGTACGTGAAACCTTTAATATACCGGTAGTCACCGATATTCACTCGGCCGAGGAGGCCGAAATGGCCGCGGAATATGTCGATATATTGCAGATACCGGCATTCCTTTGTCGTCAGAGCGACATACTGATGGCTGCTGCCAAAACAGGCCGTATCGTGAATATCAAAAAAGGACAGTTCCTGTCGCCCCAAGCAATGAAATACGCTGCCGAGAAGGTTGTCTCCGAGGGTGGAGCAGGGCAGGTGATGCTCACCGAACGCGGCACTACATTTGGCTATCAGGATTTAGTGGTTGACTTCCGCGGAATACCGCAAATGCGTAGTTTCGGCTATCCCGTAGTGATGGATATAACACACTCGTTGCAACAGCCCAACCAGACACAAGGCGTCACAGGCGGTATGCCCGAGATGATAGAGACCATAGCCAAAGCAGCCATAGCGGTTGGTGCCGACGGACTATTCATCGAGACACACGAGAACCCGGCAGTGGCGAAAAGCGACGGTGCAAATATGCTTCGTCTTGATTTGCTCGAAGGCCTTTTGGATAAATTACTGAAAATAAGAGCGGCTGTCAGGTGAATGTGATACGCGTCATCGTTCTTGCTTTGTTGCTGCAAACAGCTTCGTATATGTGTGCGGCCGACACCGCAACAGCGGTATCGGCCGACTCGCTTATGCAACGTCTGTTTGCAATGGTTGAAAATAAAGAATTTGCGGTGGGTGAGTCGCTGAGCAAGCTATATGTCAAACAATATGCCAATTTGGACAAATGGCATCTGGGGCTTAATTTCATTCCCGGGATGACGCGTTTCGACCGTAAAGAAAAACACTACCTGACAGAACTGTTTTATAATGTTCACGCGCGCGACTACACCCTGCCGGCGGTGCGGCGTATGGCGTCGGTGACCACTCACAGGCATGGGAGCGGCGAGATGGACAGGGTGATGGGTTTCATGTTGTCGTCGCTGTTTCACGATAAACTTTTTCAAGGAGGATATCTGTCGCCGTTACACAGCGTAAATTCCCGATATTATAAGTACGAGATAGACAAGGCTGCCGATACTGCATCGTCGGCCGAGGGGCTTGTCAAAATATCCTACAAGACAAAAATAGATAATATAAAACTCCTGAAACAGGGGTGGATACTGCTCGACGATTCTTGTCGCATACACGAATTCTATGCCGAGGGATGGGACGAACAAAGCCGTTTCAAGGTGCTGTATAGAATGGGCGACGATGGCTTGAAACGCTATTTGCCACATACCATAGAGCTATCCTTGACATATAATTTTGCATGGAACAATCTGGACGTGACGGCTACCGGCGTCTATGACTACGAACTTGCGATGCCGCTGGAACGTGAGCAAAAAAAGAAATATCCATACAACCTGACAGGGGTTATAGACAACACCATAGATATTCAGGAAATACCCGACTACGACGATTATATAATACGCAATCGTCTGCTTCCTTTGACACCGTCCGACTCGGCGCTGTACACAAGAAAAGGGGTGATAAACAAAACCACCCTTACACAAAAAGAACAAAAAAAGGAGCGTAACATGGTGGTCGATTGGCTATGGAACTTCGGCGACCAAATGATAAGCAGTCATACGCTTAATTGGGATGGCGGCAATCTAAGGCTTGCCCCCATAATAAAACCATCCTACCTGTCGTATAGTTCCAGCCGCGGTCTCTCCTATAAAACCAAATTATATTTCACCCATAGAATGAAAAACCGACGTTCCTTGTCGCTGCGTCCAATGATGGGGTACAATTTCAAACAAAAAACCTTCTATTGGGATGCCGACGGCCGTTATAGGTTCGACCCTTTGCATTTGGGCGAAATAATACTCAATGTAGGGTCGGGCAACAGAACATACAGCAGTGTCGCGCTCGACAGAATAAAAAACATCGCATACGATTCTTTGAATTTCAAAGATTTAAATCTGAACTATTTTAAAAATATATATGCTTCGTTGGGTGTCAAACGCGAGATAGTCAACGGGCTTGAACTCCTTGTGGGTGTGAACTACCACAAACGCAAATTGGTGGGGCACGCCGACAAACTGTTGGAACAAGACGGCATATCTTTGAAAAGTAAATACACACAATTCGCACCGCATCTGCTTGTGGTGTGGCAACCGGGTATGTACTACTATATAAAGGATGGAGCAAAAATCAACATAGGCTCAAATATGCCGCGCTTTACAATAGACGTGGAACAAGGCGTGCGGGGGCTTTTGGGCTCCTCGGGCGAATATACCCGTGCCGAAATAGACGTACAGTACAATTATAAAGTAAATGAAACCGATGCCCTCTATCTGCGTGGCGGCGGCGGAGGCTTCATATATACCCATGATGTCTATTTTGCCGATTATGCCTTTTTGCGGCATAACAACCTGCCCATAGACCGAAGCGACGAGCTCGACGGTACATTCCAGTTGCTCGATTCCGAGTGGTACAATGCCGCCAATCGCTATATGCGTTTTCATCTAACCTACGAATCGCCATTCTTGGTGCTTCAACGAATGTTGCCACGTGTTAATTTCCTGAAATACGAACGACTCTATTTTAATATGCTTTTCATATCGCATCTGACTCCGTACAGCGAATTTGGTTATGGAGTGGAAACTCCGTATATAGACACAGGCTTTTTTGTCAGTTTCGAGAACCACAAACTCAACCAATTAGGCTATAAAATCAGCATATCGCTGTTTCGTGATTGATGAATTTAGCATTTTTTTTATTTTATTTTAAAAAACATTCAATCTTTTTTGTTATTAAGATTTTAAATGTCTACATTTGAAAATGAATAAGAAACATTTTTATCAAATAAATTATAAAAGATGAGTTATTTGCGATTCGAGAAAACGCTAATGACGAACTTGGAAGAGTCGTTGCAAAAGGAGATTTTGAGAACAAACCGCTCGGGAGCCTATCACTGCTCGACAATTGTCGATTGTAATACCCGAAAATATCACGGTTTGTTGGTTGTTCCCATTCCGCAACTTGATGACGAAAACCATGTGCTGTTGTCGTCGCTCGACGAAACAGTGGTGCTACACGGTGCGGAATTTAACTTAGGCTTGCATAAATATAACGCCGACAACTTCAGTCCCCGTGGCAACAAGTACATCAGAGAGTTTGCATGGGAGCGTGTGCCCACTACCATCTACAATGTTGGCGGTGTGTGGCTAAAAAAAGAGAAGGCCTTTGTGCATCACGAGAACAGAATTCTTATTCGTTACACTTTGTTGAAAGCGAATACGGCGGTGACATTGCGTTTGCGTCCGTTCCTTGCTTTCCGCAGTGTACGTGAGTACACTCACGAGAATAACATTGCCAACCGCGATTACAAAGTAGTAGAAAACGGAATAAGCATGTGCATGTACTCGGGCTACCCCGACCTGTATATGCAGTTGAACAAAAAGAACGATTTCGTGTATCGTCCCGACTGGTATCGTGGCATCGAGTACGTGAAGGAACTCGAACGCGGCTACGACTTCAACGAGGATCTGTTTGTTCCCGGCTATTTCGAGGTGAAAATGAAGGTGGGCGAGAGCATTGTATTCTCGGGTGGTATAGATCCCATAAGTACACGCACAATGAAGGCTGCCTTTGAGCACGAAGAGAAAATCCGTATTCCGCGCGACAATTTCATGCACTGCATGGAGTGTGCAGGAAACCAATTCTTCAACGTGCAGGGCGACCACATATACATTCTGGCAGGCTATCCTTGGTTCAAATGTCGCGCACGCGACTTGTTCGTGTCGCTACCCGGCCTGACGCTTACCCCCTCGGGCAAGCCCGGCGAGTATGAGCAGGTGATGCGTACCGCACGTGTCGCAATAGAGGACTTCATGGCCGACCGCATGAGCGATTGCAAAATATATGAAATGGAACATCCCGATGTCCTGTTGTGGGCTGTGTGGGCCATTCAGCAATATGCGAAAGAGCGTGGCATAGAGGCATGTCGTGACTTATACGGCGAACTGGTTCTTAAAATAATGGATTATATCCGTTCGAACAAACATATAAATCTGCATTTGTCGCCCAACGGCTTGTTATCGACAAACGGAAAAGACAAGGCTGTTACATGGATGAACTCGACAGCCAACGGACGCCCCGTAGTTCCGCGCACAGGCTATGTGGTGGAGATAAACGCGTTGTGGTACAATGCGCTTAGATTTACACAGGAAATGGCGGTGGCAATGGGTAACAGCGAGGTCGAAAATTCGCTTGTACGTCCCATAGCATTGGCAGGACAAGCCTTTGTCGAAGTGTTCTTGAACGAACATGGCTATCTGTACGACTATGTCGATGGCGACTATGTCGATTGGAGCGTTCGTCCCAATATGATATTGGCAGCCGCTCTCGACTATTCACCGCTCGATATAAAACAACAAAAGAAAGTGCTTGATATTGTGACACGCGAACTGCTCACACCGCGTGGTCTTCGTTCGCTTTCGCCAAAGAGCGTAGGATACAACCCCAACTATGTGGGTCCGCAAATACAACGCGACTATGCATACCATCAGGGTACTGTGTGGCCTTGGCTGGGTGGTTTCTACTACGAGGCATATCTTAAAATATACAAGCTAAGCGGTGTGTCGTTCGTGGAACGCCAAATGATAGGCTACGAGGACGAAATAGTACAACACTGTGTAGGCTCGATACCCGAAGTCTTCGATGGAAACCCACCGTTCAAAGGACGTGGTGCCGTAGCCTTTGCAATGAACGTTGCTGCCATCCTCAGAACAAGTCACATTCTTAAACAGTATGAATCAAAATTGGAGTCTTAAGGGAATCCTCTCTTAGTACCAAAAACAAAAAAATAGAATCGTATGAAAGTACTAATGTTCGGTTGGGAATTTCCCCCTCATATTTCCGGAGGTCTTGGAACTGCGAGCTACGGACTTACAAAAGGGTTCGTACCACAAGGTGATGTGGAGATAAAATTCTGTATCCCCAAGCCTTACGGCGATGAAGACAATAGCTTCTTGAGAATCGTCGGAATGAACAGTGTGCCTATCGTGTGGAAAGACGTAGATTCCAGCTATGTCGATTCGCGCGTGGGAGCCATTATTCGTCCCGAAGAGTATTATCGTTACCGCGACCATATATATGGCGATTTCAGCTATATGAATACCAACGACCTCGGCTGTATGGAATTTGCAGGGGGCTATCCCGAAAATCTACACGAGGAGATAAATAATTATTCGATAATTGCAGGCGTGGTGGCACGTACCGAAGAGTTCGACATAATACACTCGCACGACTGGTTGACATACCCCGCAGGTATTCATGCAAAGCAAGTGTCAGGCAAAAAACTCGTAATACACGTTCACGCCACCGATTTCGACCGCAGTCGTGGTAATGTAAACCCCACAGTATATGCAATAGAAAAGAACGGTATGGATAATGCCGACCATATTTTCTGTGTGAGCGAGCTTACACGTCGCACCGTTATCGAGAAATATCATCAACACCCCGACAAAGTCACTACATTGCACAATGCGGTGACACCGTTGTCCGAGGAAATCATGTCGATAGAGCCCAAGAAAATCCCCGGTGAAAAAGTGGTTACTTTCCTTGGACGTATAACAATGCAAAAAGGTCCGGAATATTTTGTCGAGGCTGCCGCACAAGTTCTGCGCAAAACAAGAAACATCCGTTTCTGCATGGCAGGAAGCGGCGACATGATGAATGACATGATAAAACTTGTAGCCCAACGCGGTATAGCCGACAGATTTCATTTCCCCGGTTTCATGCGCGGACGTCAGGTGTACGAGTGTCTTAAAGCAAGCGATGTGTATATAATGCCCTCGGTGAGCGAGCCATTTGGAATATCGCCACTCGAAGCTATGCAATGCGATGTGCCCACCATTATATCGAAACAGTCGGGTTGTGCCGAAATTTTGGACAAATGTATAAAAACCGACTATTGGGATATAAACGCCATGGCCGATGCAATATATGCTATATGTAACAACGACTCCTTGTACGAATATCTGAAAGTCGAGGGACGTCGCGAGGTAGATAATATAACATGGGAAAACGTTGCTTTAAAACTACGTGGACTCTATGAAAAAGTAATGGCTCAGTAAAAAACAAAAACAGAATAAAGATATGAAGACAATTTGTTTCTATTTTGAGATTCATCAGCTCAGACAGTTGAAACGTTATCGTTTCTTTGATATAGGTAGTGACCACTACTACTACGATGACTATGCCAATGCAAGCGCAGTTGGCGAAATAGCCGAGAAATCCTATGTTCCGGCGTTGACAACCCTTCTCGACATGATAAAAGAGAACGATGGCGACTTCAAAGTGGCTCTATCGGCGTCGGGTGTAGGCTTGGAAATGTTGGAGCTATATGCTCCTCAGGTAATTGAGTTGCTAAAAGAACTTGCCAAGACAGGTTGCTGCGAATTCCTGTGCGAACCCTATTCACATGGTCTTTCGTCAATAGTATCTCCCACCGCATTCAAAGAGGAGGTGAGCCGCATGCAACGCAAGGTGAAGGAGCTCTTCGGAACAAAACCACGCGTGTTGCGTAACTCGGGACTTATATACTCCGACGAGATTGGCGAGATGGCAGCCTCAATGGGCTTCAAAGGAATGTTGGCCGAGGGTGCAAAACATATATTGGCATGGAAAAGCCCCCATTTCCTCTATAACTGCGCATATGCATCGGGCTTGAAACTATTGCTTCGCGACTACAAGCTATCCGACGATATCTCGTTGCGTTTCTCTAACCCCGAGTGGAGCGAGTATCCTTTGTTTGCCGAGACTTATGTCGATTGGATTGCCGGCATGCCACGCGAGGAGCAGATAGTAAATATATTCATGAACCTGTCGGCCTTTGGTATGGCACAACCCCTGTCGTCGAACATCCTTGAATTCTTGAAGGCTATTCCCGCAGCTGCCAAAGAGCGCGGTATAACATTCTCGACCCCGACAGAAATTGTCGAGAAATATAAGGCAGTAGGCCCATTGGAAGTTCCTTATCCCACATCGTGGATGGACGAGGAGCGCGACACAAGTTCGTGGTTGGGTAACACCTTGCAACGCGAGGCTTTCGATAAACTATATAGCGTTGCCGAGCGTGTGGCACTATCCGACGACAAGAAACTTAAACAGGATTGGGACTATCTGCAAGCAGCCGAGAACTTCCGTTATATGACAACAAAATCCAATGGAATAATCCCCGAACGTTGCATATATGAGTCGCCCTACGATGCGTTTACCAACTACATGAATATCCTTGGCGACTTCATGGCACGTGTTCGTGCACAATATCCCGAGGAGATAGATAACGAGGAGCTAAGCGCATTGAAACAGGTTATCGAGAACCAAGAAGTAGAAATCGTGCAGTTGGAGGCCGAGCTTGAATCGCTCAAAGCAAAAGCGGCAAAAACCAAGAAACGCGCTGCAAAAGAGAAAGAGGATTAATAGATATAATAATCCCACAAAAAACGGTGAAGATTTAATCTTCACCGTTTTTTTGTGGATATATAAAACAATGTTTATTCGTTGTTGAATTTGCTGGTGACAATGCTCAGTGCAATAGGCGTGTCGCCACCCTGCAAGCGTGCGCTTGTCATGTTGTGATTGTGCGAAATGGACATTGTCGAGCCTGTATTATTGTCGGTTGCAACGGATATGGGGATGAGTACCACTTTGTTCCAGTCGGGGTTCTCTGCTTCCCAATTTGCGTTGCTCGATATGCCTTTCTTGTACTCCGCGTGGCAGTGGCTTACAAGGGATGCAATGTTGCTGAAAGTATATCTGTTACTGCTTGCGTCGAATGTGCTTGCAAACGATGTCTTGCTGTCGTACATTTTGTTTTGCAAGAAGAAACTATACATGTCGCATTTGCGCAACATCAGCAAAATTTGTGGCACCGAGTAACCGAATTTTTTACCTGTTTGCTCCTCGTTGTATCGCGAGAATGCTATTTTTACCGAGTTCAGAGTATCGGTGTTTGCTATTATCTCCTCGATGGGTAGTTCTACCTCGGTGAATATTCCGGCGGGGGTTTTTAGGTAGGTGCAACTGTTGTCTTCGACAAGTTGTTCCAAATTGCGGTTGTGGAATTTATTAACTTGTAGTACCTCTTTTGTCGATGAGAATGTGGCAATTCCTGTCGCAATGGAGTCTAATTGTCCGCTTGCCCCTTTGACATAGTAGTTGAATGTGACGTTCAGACGTGCCATAGATATGTACATGACTGTACCGTCGCCTTGGCTGTTTCTTACATATAGGCCTTTGAATACGTTGTTTATGAATTCTTCGGAGTTCGAAAAACGTATTTTGCCTATCGAGTCGCCTTCTGCATTGGTCTCGTAGTATTTACTGATGAAACGGTTGCCAAGTTCCTGTGGCAGTCTTATTGTGATGTTACGCGTGTAGTCATCTTCGAGTTTTATGCTGTCGGGTACGGTGTAGTCGGTGGCGCAATATGTTTTTGTGGCTATCGGACCTTTGTCTGCGTCGTAGAACAGGGTGGGGTCTATATTGGTATAATATGGTGTGCCTTCCTCCAACGTGTTGTCCAGCTCGTAAACCTCGCATTTCATGGTGTTGAGCGAGTCGCCAAAGAAACTGTTGTAGAATAGTTTTAGTTCTATTTTTACAACGCTGTCACCTATGACTCCATGTGAGGGGAAACCATAATCCTCTACACAGTTGAACTGCGTGATGAAACTCGATGAGAATACAGTACCTGTCTCGGGGTCGGTGTACTGTCCCAAATATACATTGCTTGTGTTTGCCAAAATAGAGTCATTCACATGAATGGATTTGCTCTTGGCATATAAAGTCAATGTGTCAATTTTTATCTTGTCGATATTGGGCACTATGCTACCGCCTAATGTGTCTGTTTGGTCGTCGCAAGCAGTGAATGCGGTAACAATAAAAAATATCAATAGAAAAAAATATGTTCTTTTCATTAATTATGAAACTGTTTCGTAGAAGTTGTTACATGCGCCGTTGTATTCCTCGGCAGTCTGTTTAGTAAGAACTTGTTTCCCAAGCGAACGGGCATAGTCAAGGAGCGATGCGGGGATGTTTTCGCCGTTTTCTATCACTCCATCGCTGTAACGTATGGCGAGTTTGGCAAGTTCTTCGTATGTGGTGGGTATGTTAACGCCGTTCAGCAGTTCCGGTGACATATCCTTGTGAGGGATTTTTTGTAAGAAACTTTCGGGCAGTGGACCGGTAAAGTTAAATTCATCGTCGTACAACGAGAACACCACCTTGGAGTCGCGGAAGGATGGCTCCTCGCTATAAGAACTCTTTATGTACAGTGGCACAAGTGCCGAAATCCATCCTTGACAGTGGATTACATCGGGACACCAACGTAGTTTTTTTACTGTTTCAAGTACGCCGCGTGCAAAGAATATGGTACGTTCGTCGTTGTCGGCGTATTCTTCGCCATTCTCGTCTTTTACCATAAGACGATTTTGGAAATAATCGTCGTTGTCTATAAAATATACTTGCATGCGAGCCGATTGCAACGATGCTACCTTTATTATCAACGGATGGTCGGTCTCGTCAATTATCATATTCATACCCGACAAACGTATGACCTCGTGCAGTTGGTTGCGACGTTCGTTTATGATACCCCACTTGGGTGTGAAAATACGTATCTCGCGTCCGCTTTCTTGTGTTGCTTGTGGCAGATTACGACCAATCTTTGAGATAACTGTTTCCGGTACGAACGGTGTGATTTCTTGAGTAATAAATAATATTTTGTTTGCTTTCATTTTATTTGTTCCGATGAATGTATTTTCATGGCATTGCAAAGTTACATAAAAATCGCCATATTAGCAAATTATCCCTCTTTTTTAAATGTTTTTGTGAGCAAAAGTCAACCGTTTTGCACTTATTAACGCTTTTATTGTAAAACAATCTGTGCTTGGGCATGGTTCAATATAGTTCGAAAGTTTTTTTGCATTTATTTTATTTTGTGCACAATTGTTTGTTACTTTGCACTCCGAAATGAACATTAATTACGGGAATAATAGCATAATTGATTGATAATGAAAGTAATAAATACTATATCGGAACTGCGTGCCGAACTGTCGTTGCATAGAGCAGACGGAAAAACAATAGGCTTGGTTCCAACTATGGGTGCTTTGCATAATGGACATTTGTCGTTGGTGCATCGTTGTGTGGCCGGTAATGACATAACCGTGGTGAGTATTTTTGTAAATCCTACACAGTTTAACGACAAGAACGACCTTGCCAATTATCCGCGCAATTTAAGTGCCGATTGTGCTCTTTTGGAACAGGCCGATGTCGATATTGTTTTTGCTCCCGAAGTGAGCGAGATGTATCCCGAGCCCGATAATCGTGTTTTCGATTTCCACCCCTTGGACAGTGTCATGGAGGGCCCTTTCCGTCCCGGACACTTCAACGGTGTGGCGCAGATAGTAAGCAAATTGTTCTATGCGGTAGAACCCGATGCGGCCTATTTCGGCGAAAAAGATTTTCAGCAGCTTGCCATAATCCGTAATATGGTGCAGCAACTCAATTTAAAAATTAATATAGTAGGTTGTCCTATTGTGCGTGAGCCCGATGGCCTTGCAATGAGCAGCCGTAACATGCTCCTCACCGCCGAGGAACGCGAAAGGGCGCTCATCATATCGCGTACTCTGTTCGATAGCCTGCGTTTTGCGGCAGACAATACCCTTGACGACACAAAATCCTATGTCGAGGATAAGATAAATGCGGTAAACGGTTTCCGCTTGGAATATTTCAGCATTGTCAACGGATATACTTTGCAGCCTGTCTCTAATTGGGACGATGCCGATTATATAGTGGGTTGCATAGCGTTGTTCTGTGGAAATATACGACTCATCGACAATATAAAATACAAGGAGGTGGAATAACAAATCATCATGTTTATACAGGTACTGAAATCCAAACTGCATTGTGTGACTGTTACCGAAGCCAACCTGAACTACATGGGCAGCATTACAATAGACGAGGCACTAATGGATGCCGCGGGACTGTTCGAGGGCGAGATGGTGCATGTGGTGAACAATAGCAATGGTGAGCGTATTGTTACATATATAATAAAAGGGGCACGTAATTCGGGTGTGATATGCTTGAACGGTGCTGCCGCTCATAAATTCAGTCCGGGCGATATTGCCATTATCATGGCCTATGCGATAGTTACTCCCGAGGAGGCTGTCAATATTACTCCCAAAGTGATAATTCCCGAAAAGGGTACAAATAAAATAATACAATAGTTTATAATATCCCGAGCAATAAAAAATCCCAAGCACGTGCTTGGGATTTTTTATGCAATATGGTATTGTATTATCGCCGTTTTCTATCACTTGCCAACGCATACTTTTAAATTGCCTATGTTGCTTTTGAATATACCTGCTTTTTCCAATGGGAATACCAATGTGCGTACATAGTACATTTTGTCATATTTGTCGTTTGTGCTGTTGTGGTGATACTGTGTTTGTCTGTCGAGCGTTTCAACTAATTTGCCGTTTATATATAGCTCTGTTTTCTCCTTGTCGCCGGCTATTTTTACATTGGCTTTTTCGCCGGGGAAGAAACTGTAATTGAATGTATTCAGGTAGCCATCGCGTTTGAAACCCAGCTTGCCCTCTACGGGGTCGCTCAAATAGAATGTGGCGTTGTCCGAACTGAAAAGCACTGTGCCGGGTTGTTCTTTGGCTGCTGCGATATCGAACTCTACGGTGTAGCCCCAACCAATCTCTTTTATGCCGGTGTCGGCTCCCGGTTGCACTTTGTCTATTGCTAAAACAGGTTGTCTGTTTCCTTGTGGGGCGACAACGGGCTTCACACGTCCTGCTATGTTCACGCCGGGTGCTTCGCTCATTTGTTCGCGTTGTTTGTCGAACTCCTCGAATGTGGTTTCAGGCTGTGCGCCTGTCCACATTTTTACAGCGAGTGTTTGCATTGCGGGGAACACGCGATAGTGAACATCCTGATAGCTTATACCGTTGCCGGCATGGTCGTTCCACACTGCGAACATACCGCCTTTTATTTGCGGATGACGTTCTTCGAATTTTTGGTTGCCTATTTGTGCCGGTGTCCAATTGTCGTATAGCGATTTGCAATTCAGGTAGTCGTAGTAATATCCTGCGGCAGGTACAATGTATAGGAAACCATCGGGGATGCTTATCAGGTCGTAGCCTTGTTTTATCATTTCGGCAGGGTCGGCATATCCGTTGTACCATGCACCCATGAGCACATTATCCGATTTAACGGGTGTGTTTCCTTTGGCATGTGTCAGTGCGCCCCACACGCATGCTTGCTTGCCATAGCTTTCGACAAGGCGTATGCAGTGGTCGGTGAAGTAGCGGAATTTCTCCACGACGGCGGTGTCGCGGTTCGAGTACTCGTCGGTACCTACGTGCACGCGTTTTCCGCGGAAAACAGGCTCGTCGCCTTTCAGGTATTCGTCGTATAGCGAGTCGATGAAGGCGTATGTCTGTGGCTTGAACAGGTCTAAATGGTCTTTGCCATAATCCTTGCTGGCTATCTCGGGGCGATATTTTGTGAATGCCAATGAGTGTGCAGGGGCGTCAATCTCGGGGATTATCTCCACGTACAGTCCCTCGGCTAATTTTTGCAGGTCGATAAACTCCTTTTTTGTGTAATGGCCGTCGCGTGCAGTGAGCCCCGGGAAATATTCGCTTTCCAAGCGGAATGCGCTTTGCGTTCTGTCCCAATCGTTGTTGAAGTATTGTTTAAACGAGTTGTCGTTCAAGTGAATTTGAAATGTATTCATCTTGTAGTAGGACATGAACTTTACATAGTCGCGCAGGAAATGTATGGGGAAAAATTTACGCCCGCAATCGAGCATGAAACCACGCAGTGCATAGTCGGGCCAGTCGCGTATGGTGCCTTGGGGCAGGGTGTTGCCATGGCTTTTTTCTGCTGTTTGCAGGATGGTGCGTGTAGCCCAAAATATGCCTTTTGCGGTGGGGGCTGTTATTCTCACTTTCTCGCCGATGGCTATCTGATAGCCTTCATCGCCAAGTTTCTTGTCTTTGGCTATGGTAAGTGCTATATCGCCTTTTTTGGCTTTGCCTTCGGCTGTCGATAGTTCTATGGCGAACATTTCCTTATAGTCGGCTGCAAACTGCGCGGCGATGTCTTTCAGTTCGGGGGCGTTGGCAGGGTACACAATGCGTGTATCGGGGGTTATTGTGAATTGTCCCTCGCCACCAATCCAAGTTTTAATCTCGGGTATTACAAATGGCTTTTCGTTCTTTTCTGTTGCGTTGATTGCGTATGTCGGCAGTATAAAATATATGACCGATAGGAATAGAAACAGTTTGTTATTCATTTTGTCCTTATTATGTGGTTTTTATTCTATTGTCAATAATACTGCTCCGTCTGCAACCGTGTCGCCTTTGCTGACTGCTATGGATGTTACTTTACCCTCTTTGTCGGCATTTATGTTGTTTTCCATTTTCATGGCTTCTAATATGACAACGGTGTCTCCCTTTTTTACAACGTCTCCCACGTTCACTTTTACATCTATGATAACACCCGGGAGCGGTGTCTTGATGGCGTGTCCGTTGACAGGTGCCGCTGCCTGTGCGGGTGCGGGCGATGCTGCCTGTGCGGGTGCGGGTTTCACAACAGTGGGCTTTACTACTGTTACAGGCTTTGGCTCTTGTGGCTTTTCCCATTCTACTTTGTATTCGACGCCGTTCACTGTTACGTTGGCGGTGGTGTCTGTTACGTCGTTTATTGTAACGTTATAGCTGTTGCCGTCTATCGTATATTTGTACTCTTTCATTGTTATTGTTTTTTACGGGTTCTACTTTTTTTGTTTGGTATGTTTTTGTGGCTGCATGGCCCTTGCGGCGCATTAGTTGCACAGATTGTTCCAATGCTTGTTTACATATTTTATTGTCAATATGCCACTCTCTTCATCGTGAATATTATCACCGGCGTAGCTGCTCAGAACCATTGATATTGCAGCTACTATTGCGTTTTGTTTTTTGTCCATGATTGTTTTTTATAAAGGAATATTACCATGTTTCTTTTGTGGCAGCCCCTGACGCTTGCTCTCTAACTGTGCCAATGCACGTATTATGCGGAAACGGGTGTTGCGTGGTTCTATCACGTCGTCTATGTATCCGTATTTGGCTGCTTGATAGGGGTTGGCGAACAGTCTGTTGTACTCGGCCTCTTTTTCGGCTATAAATGCCTTGGGGTCGGCGGCCTCTTTTGCTTCCTTGGCATAGAGCACCTCGGCTGCGCCTGCTGCACCCATAACGGCTATCTCGGCACTTGGCCATGCGTAGTTTATGTCGGCACGCAGTTGCTTACATGCCATTACTATGTGCGAACCTCCATACGATTTCCTTAGTGTGACGGTTACCTTGGGCACTGTTGCCTCGCCGTATGCGTATAATAGTTTTGCACCGTGCATGATGACGGCATTGTATTCCTGTGCCGTTCCGGGAAGGAAACCGGGAACGTCAACAAGCGACACCAATGGGATGTTGAATGCGTCGCAGAAACGCACAAAGCGTGCTGCCTTGCGCGATGCGTTGCAGTCGAGAACGCCGGCATATCGGCATGGCTGGTTTGCTACTATGCCTACCGATTTTCCATTCATGCGTGCAAATCCCACTATGATGTTCTGTGCATAGTTCCTGTGTATCTCGAAAAATTCTCCGTTGTCCACAATTTCGCCTATTACGTTGTACATGTCGTAGGCTTGGTTGGGGTTGTCGGGGATTATTTGGTTCAGCAGGTCGCTTGTGCGGTTTATCGGGTCGGTGCAGGGGATGTCGGGCGTTGTCTCGCGGTTGTTTTGCGGTATGTAGCTGAATAGCTTACGCAGGAGCATTATTCCCTCTTCCTCGGTTTCGGCAGTCAGGTGTGTCACACCCGATTTGCTTGCATGCACGCTTGCTCCGCCTAATTCTTCTTGTGTCACGACCTCGCCCAATACGGTTTTTACAACCTTGGGGCCGGTGAGGAACATATATGATGTGCCTTCTGTCATGAGCGTGAAATCGGTGAGCGCCGGTGAATATACCGCGCCACCGGCACAGGGACCGAATATTCCCGAAATCTGCGGAATGACACCCGATGCCAGAATATTGCGCTCGAAAATCTCGGCATAGCCGGCAAGGGCATTTATACCCTCTTGTATGCGAGCGCCTCCGCTATCGTTTATTCCAATTACGGGAGCACCCATCTTCATGGCCATGTCCATTACCTTGCATATTTTTTGTGCCATGGTCTCGGATAACGAACCGCCAACAACGGTGAAGTCTTGTGCAAATACATATACAAGGCGTCCGTCTATTGTGCCGCATCCGGTTACAACGCCGTCGCCAAGGAAACTTTTTTTCTCCTGACCGAAATTGGTGCAACGGTGTGTCACAAACATATCGAACTCCTCGAAACTGCCTTTGTCCAGTAGCATGTCGATACGTTCACGTGCGGTGTACTTGCCTCGTTCGTGCAGTTTTTCTATTGCTTTTTCGCCACCACCCAAACGTGCTTTGGCTCTTGTGGCTACTAATTCTTTTATTTTTTCAAATTGCTTACTCATTATTTTGGTGTTTTTTTTGTTCTTTTATTGTTCTTGCTATTCCTCGCATAGTTCGGTCAGTACGCCTTGCGTTGCTTTGGGGTGTAGGAATGCTATTTGCAACCCCTCGGCGCCGCCACGTGTGGCTTTGTCTATTAGGCGAATACCCTTGCTGTCGCACTCCGACAACGCATTGTTCACTCCGTCCTCTACTTTGTATGCAATGTGGTGAATGCCTTGTCCTCTGTTCTCGATGAATTTTGCGATGGTGCTATCGGGGCATGTCGGTTCCAATAACTCTATTTTTGTGTCACCTACTTTAAGGAACGCGGTACGTACCTTCTGCTCCTCTACTGTTTCAATATTATAGCACTTAAAGCCCAATACATTCTCGTAGTAGGGCAGTGCCTCTTCGATGCTTGTTACAGCAATTCCTAAATGTTCGATTTTTGAAATTTTCATATCGGGTTCTATTTTTTAGTGATTACTGCAAAAATAAAAAGAATATATGGAAATATCTAATAAAATAGAATAAATAATAGTGCACTCCTATGCGTTGGCTCATAAAAAATAACCCCGGCGATATATTGCCGACAATGTAGAAAAATACCTAAAATAGGTAACAATGAGAAAACTATTGACAGTTCGCGAGTTTTTTAATACCTTTGCAGCCAATTAACGGGTTTTCGGCAAATTTGCCGTAACCAAAAACATCAATAATTATGAAAAAAACACTTGTAGACCTTTTTGAGGAATCGGTAAGATTGTATCCCAACAATACCTTCCTTTTAGAGAAAACAGACAAGAAAGAGGGTTTTAAGCCCACAACCTACAAGCAGGTACAAGAACAAGTATATCGCCTTGGTGCCGGCTTGCAGTCCTTAGGCGTTGAAAAAGGCGACAATATGGCATTGTTGAGCGAAGGACGCAATCTGTGGGTAATAGGCGAATTGGCGATGTTCTATGCCGGTGCCGTGAACGTTCCTCTATCTATTAAATTGGAGGAGAGCAACGATTTGCTGTTCCGCCTTATTCATGGCGATGTGAAGTATATCATGGTGTCGGAGCAACAACTGAAAAAAGTACGTAAAATAAAAGACCAATTGCCCGATGTCAAGAAAATAATAATATTGAATGGCGAACACGAATGCGAGGAACGCGAAATGTTGCTTGCCGATGTTCTGAAACTTGGCGACGAGTTTCTTGCATCGCACTCTATGGAGGAGTTTTTGAGCGTTGCCAACTCCATTCAGAACGACGACATCGCCACAATAACATACACCAGCGGCACGACAGCCGACCCCAAAGGCGTTGTTCTGACACACCGTAATTACACCGCCAATGTAGAGCAGGCATTGACACTTGTCCACATCGACGAGACATGGCGCACGCTCATCATTCTGCCCCTCGACCACTGTTTCGCCCATGTTGTCGGTTTCTACATCATGATGTCGCGCGGTGCCACAGCGGCAACAGTGCAAGTGGGCCGCACACCGTTGGAGACACTGAAAAACATCCCCGGAAACATAAAAGAGGTACGCCCCCATTTCATCCTGTCTGTACCCTCATTGGCCAAGACGTTCAAGAAAAATATCGAAGGAGCCATACGTGCTAAGGGTGCAACAACCGAGAAATTGTTTAATTTGGGAATGAAAGTACGTCAGAAATATTATGGCGAGAGCAGCCTCGACCCAAAAGGTTGGAGAATAATCCTGAAACCGTTGGTAGCCCTCTTCGACAAACTTATCTTCGACAAGATACGCGACAATTTCGGTGGCGAGCTACGTTTCTTTGTCGGCGGTGGAGCCTTGCTCGACAAAGAATTACAGAACTTCTATCTGGGTGTAGGCATGCCCATGTATCAGGGCTACGGCTTGTCCGAGGCAACGCCGGTTATATCGTCAAATGGCCCCGACTTGTATCGTTTCGGTTCAAGCGGAAAACTCGTGAAACCCATAGAACTGAAAATATGCGATGACAACGGCAAGGAACTGCCCGTCGGCGAGCTTGGCGAAATAGTAGTCAAGGGCGAGAACGTCATGGCAGGCTATTGGAAAAACCCCACATCGACAGCCGAAACCGTACGCGACGGCTATCTGTACACAGGCGACCTTGGCTATATGTCACCCGAAGGCTTGCTCTATGTAAAGGGCCGTTTCAAGAGTCTGCTCATTTCGAGCGACGGAGAAAAATACAGCCCCGAGGGCATCGAGGAGGCATTCGTGAGCATGTGTGCAACAGTTGACCAAGTTATACTGTACAACAATCAATCGCCCTATACCATTGCGCTCATCGTTCCCAACAAGGATAACATAAAACGCGCCCTTGCCGAGAAAAACCTCGACCTCACAACCGAGGAGGGACGCATGGCTGCATTGGAGCTTGTGAAAGCCGACGTCGATATGTTCAAAAAAGGCGGCGTGCACGAGGGTATGTTCCCCGAACGTTGGTTGCCCAGCTGCTTCGCAGTGTTGCCCGAGGCATTCACCGAGCAGAATGGCATGATGAACAGTACAATGAAAGTGGTTCGTGGCAAAGTAGAGAAATTCTACAAGGAGCGCATAGACCACCTGTACACCCCCGAGGGAAAACAACTGTTGAACGAAAAGAACCTCGATTCTTTGAAATAACAAGAAGGGCGGTACACGCCTTCGAGTATATGATTATGAAAAAAAGGCAGCCTCGGCTGCCTTTTTTTTCATAATCATATTTTTTATTTTACTTGTACTACAAGATATCTTGTGATGCTCCAAAATCTTTCGGGGTTTGTGATTTTTATGGTTTCCAAACCGTTCTCGTCCTCGACGATGGTGTATGAATCTTCGGGGTGTGAACTAAGCAGCTTGCCGCTCTTCGAGTTCAGTCCAATCTCGTTGGTGTTGCGAATATCAATCTGTACAAATCCGCTCTTGTCAACCTCGACATCCTCCATTACATCGCCTTTTTTGAATAGACCGGTGTTTGTGAGCACCTTCATATCCTTCAACTCCTTTTTTCCGGCAACAATGTACCAAGCGGCGTTCAACGCTTTGTCTTGTTCGGCCATGGTCTTGCTGCTCTCCTCGTTTTGTGCTATCAGATTTTCTTTTTCTGCTGTCAGGCTGTTTACGGCTGCGTCAAGTTCTTGGATATGAATGTTTTTTGCAGCAAGCTCGCTTTGCAGGCTCTTAATCTGTTCGCCCTTTGTCACAAGTTCAGCTTGCAACGACTCAATGGCTTTTTTCAGCTGTGCCGAGTTGTTGTTGCTGCTTTTCAGTTTTTGTTGAAGCTCGGCAATGAGCTCGCGGTTTTCCTTCATACGTTTTTGAATGTATGCTATGTCCGATGCTATCTTGTCGCTTGCGCTTTTTGAGCCATTTTCAACAGCGTCGCGTTGCATCTCGACACGATTTTCGGCAATATTTATCTGGTTAAATCCTTCGGATACCTTGTTGAAAATACTCATGAATTCGTCTAATTCTGCATTGCGTATGTTCAGCTCGTTGCTCAAAGAATCTACCTCGGCTTTAAGTTCGCTTTTGCTCGGTCCGCTAAACGAGTCGCACGATGCAATAATACTCATTCCTAAAACAAAAAATGCTGCTCCAAATAAATTTTTCATAATAGTTCTTTTTTTAATGGTAAATAAAATTTGTAATCTCTTTACCGATTATATAACAAATATAATGCCAAGATTGTTACTTTTTGTTCAATGCGTTGGTAATCTTTGTTTTACGATTTTTGTGGCGTGTGCCGTTTTTCCCTCGATATGTGGAATTTTGTGGTGTGGAGTGTGGAATTTTTCCACACAGCGTGTTATTCTTCGGTGTTTATATCATATAATTTCAGTTTGTTATATAGCGTCTTTCGGTCTATTCCCAACAATACGGCGGCTTTGCTTTTGTTGTTGTCGGTGCGTTGCAACGCGGTTATTATGCGTAGTTTTTCGTCGTCTTCGCTTTTCAATGCAAGGCTGTCGCTTTTTGTTCCCTTTGTCTCTTGCATGTGTAGGCCTAAATTGCTCACTGTTATCTGTTCGCCTTCGGCAAGAAGCGTGGCGCGTTTTATACAGTTTTTCAGTTGTCGCAAATTGCCCGGCCACGCGTAGTTACGTATGAATGTCGATGCCTCTTTGTCAAATCCCGATATATTACGGCCTAATTCCTTGTTGGCATTGTCGAGGAAATAGTTTGCGAACAGTAAAATATCGTCGTTCATATCTTTCAGTGACGGCATTTGCAGGGTAAACTCGTTTATTCTGTGGAATAGGTCTTCGCGGAAATTGCCCTCTTCTATTGCTTTGGGCAGGTTCTCGTTTGTGGCGCTTATGAGGCGTACATCCACTGCAATCTCTTTTGTGGAACCTATCGGACGTATGCGTCGCTCCTGCAATGCGCGTAGCAGTTGCACTTGCACTTCGTAGCTCAGGTTGCCAACCTCGTCCAGAAACAGTGTGCCGCCGTCGGCTTCGACAAACGCTCCTGTCTTGTCGTCTATGGCTCCTGTGAAGGAGCCTTTTATGTGCCCGAAAAACTCCGATGCGGCAAGTTCTCGTGGGATGGAGCCGCAGTCGATGGCCACAAATGGCTTGTCGGCTCGTTTGCTGTGCATGTGTATGCGGTGTGCTATGTATTCTTTTCCGGTGCCGCTTGCTCCGTTTATCAACACCGACATGGGGGTTGGGGCTACAAGGTCGGCGTAGTTGTATAATTGACGGGCTGCGTCGCTTTTGCCCTCGATGAATTCTGTGTGCGACGTTGCGTTGGCTTTCTGTGGCTTGGCGGCTTGCATAGCGGCTTGGTTGCCGTCACCTATAATGTCTTTTATTTTGCTTAATAATTCTTCGGGACGTATCGGCTTCGATATATAATCGCATGCACCGCTCTTCATGGCGTTTACGGCATTTTGTATGTCGGCGTAGCTTGTCATTATTATGAGCGGCGTGTCGTAGCCGTTGCTCCTCATCCATGGAACAAGGTTTATGCCATCCTCATCGGGCAGTCGCATGTCGCATAACACTATGTCGGTTTTGTCGCTCTCCAATTCCTTGCGTGCGCTTGCGCAACTGCTTGCGGTGCGTGTGGCAAATCCTTTTTTTGTGAGCCATGTCTTTAACAAGGTTGCAAATGTCAGGTCGTCTTCGACAATTAGTATATTGTGTTTCATTCTTCGCGTTGCTATTTGTTTGCAAATCTAACCATTGCCCATTAGTTTTAGTCCTTGTCGTGGGCTTTTTTTAGGTTAACAATTCTTAATTTTTCTTTTGGCTTGTGCTATAATAGTATTCGTATCCTTTATTATATGGGCTATTCTATTTTTTGCTTCTTGTGTCATGGTCTCTTCATGACGCCTTGCCTCGAACCATTCTGACTGCTTGGCTGCATTTGTGGCATTTAGCATTTTGAATAGCGGCAACAAACGGTGTGTTATCTCCGTTGTTTTTTTCATGTCGTTGCTCACGAGTGCCTCTTCTAATGCGACTCGCATTTTTTCTGTCTCGACAATGAGGGTTTGCATTATTTCTTTTGTGGCATCATCGTCGTCCATTGAAAAGGCTGTCAGTGAGGAAAAATCTACCGTTGCATCTGTTCCCGATACTTCGGCTATGCTGTTTATGAGTTCCTTCTGTGTGAATGGCTTGTGTATGCAGTGGGCAAATCCTTTCTTTTTAAGTTCGTCTGTGTCTATATCGTGCCGAGCCGTTACTGCCACAATGGGTACATCGTGGGCATATTGGTGGGGCAGACGACGTATGATATCGTAAATCTCGAACCCATCGGCTTCGGGCATCTGTATGTCGGTAAGTATTATGTCGTAGGTGTTGTTGTTCATATATTCCAACATTTCCTGTGTGTGCTCGCAACAGGTTATGTTTATGTTGCTTCCGTCGAGCATGGCTGTTGTCAGTTGCAGCTGTATGCGGTCGTCGTCTATTATGAGCAGGTTCAGCGGGGCAGTCTCCTGTGTCGTGTTGTCGGCGGGTTCTTTCTCGGGTGCATTGAATGGGCACTTTTTTAATGGCAGTGTTATATGGAATCTTGTGCCCTCGCCCTCTTTGCTCTCGAAATCTATTTTGCCGTGTAATAGTTTTGTGAGTTTGTTGGTTATTGCAAGCCCTAAGCCGAACCCTTCGGCTCCTTGCGCGTTTTTCAGGCGTGTGAACTCCTTGAACATGTTTTTTTGTTCATCCTTGGGTATGCCGCAGCCTGTGTCGCTTATGCCTATGTGCAGGGTGTCGTCGCATATTTTTATGTTCATTCCCACGTTGCCCTGTTTGGTGAATTTTATGGCATTGGACAGGATATTTTCGGTTATCTGTCGTATGTGAAACGGGTCGCCCATGAAGAAACCGTCTGCCGTGCTGTCGCAACTATAATTTAATTCTATGCCTTTCTTGTCGGCTGTGGGTATGTAGCTTGTGGCTATGCTGTCGAACATATCCTTGGGGTTGAACGGGATGTTTTGCTCCTCGGTTTTTTGGGCATCCAATTTGTAAAAATCGAGCAGCGAGTTCACCAATTGCAACAGATGATTGGCCGAGCTTTGCATGTTGCCCAAATAAAAACGTTGTCGTTCGTCGTGCGTAATCTTCTCCAATAACTCGGAATAGCCTATTATGGAGCCTGTGGGGGCTTTTATGTCGTGTGTTATTGTCAGCATCAGCTGTTCGCGTGTTTTCAGCAGTGCCTCGGCTTGCTCTTTGGCTTTCTCCAAGTCCTTGCGATACTTGTTGCTGCGTGTTATGTCGCGCCATATCATAATTATAAATATGGTGGCAAGCGCTACTGCTGCAATGGCTATGGCTCCCAGTATGTATGCCGAACGGTTACGTATATTTGTCAGTTCGCCCTCTCTTTGTCGTGAACGCTCGTTCTCTTCGTCTTCTATTGTTTTTAGCAGCTGTTGTACTTTTGCGCTCAGTTCCATGCTGCTGCGTTGTACGCTGTTTATGTTTTTGTTCAGAAGGGCTGTCTGTTGTTGTCGTGTGAGGGTAGCGCGTTCGTGCATCTGTTTCAGCAATGTCGCAATGGAGTCGGCATTGTTGTATGCCACCGACATGGTGTCTATGTACTCTTCGTGTATGGTGTCTTTTATTATCGCCGAGTCTTTTCCGGAAGAAAACAGTTCGCCTAAACGTCTTAGGAAGTTTTTGGGGCGCTCCTCCTCGGTGCGCACTTGTGTGTGTGTAACTATCTTGTGTATTACCCTTGGGCGGGTTGCTATGGAGTCTTGCTCGTTTATGATAGCCTCTATCTGGTGTCTGTAAAGCGAGTCGGCGTTGTTTTGTTTTATGGCATATAACAACGCGCTCATTCTCATTTCCTTTTCTTTCAGCAGTATCGACACCGAGTCCAAGCGTGTCTTCTGTGTGCTGTCTGTTGTTATGGAACGTAGCGTGTCGATGGAATTCCTGACGTCGAGCATATTCTTTTTATATATGTCATATTCATCGTATTCTCCGGTGCTTAACGACATTCCGGCTATCTCTATACGGTATAGTTTTTCTATAATGTCGTTGGTTATCTCTTTTTGTTTGTCTATACGCGGGTCGTCGCTGTTGCTGCCGGTCAGTAGCGATATTTTGTCGTAAATGTATATTATGGTCGCCAAGATAAGCAATCCCGATAGGATATAGCCCCATACAATTTTAGTCTTTGTCGAAAACATGTGCAGTCTTAGTGTCTGTTTATGCCCATAAAGTTACTTACTCGTATCCTTATTCACAACAATTTTCGTTTTATTAATTAATTTATATGTTAAGTTTTTTAAAAAATAAACATTTTGGATAGCAGTGCGAATGCAATTCGTGAAAATTCATTACCTTTATGCCCGAATTTCCCATTTTACGGTAACTATATATTAAATTAAAAACATATCAACATGAAAAAAACAATTCTTACAGCGGCATTCTCGCTTTTTGCCGCAATCGTAATTTCTTGCGGAGGCAAGAGCGTTAATGCCAATATAATCGAGGGCAGCACCGCTAAGTTCGATTCTCTTTCCTATGCCATAGGTATTGACATGGCAAACGGCGTAAAGAGAAATCTTGGCAATATAAAATTCAACCTCGAAAATGTTAAAAAGGGTGTCAGAACAGCTGCCCTTAGTGGAAAATCGCTCACAGTGGGCGACGTTGTTCTTGATAAAGAATCGACAAACGGCGTGTTGAGAGACTTTTTTATGACAACCTATCGCGAGCGTTCACAGAAACTGCGTGCAAAGGAATTTGCTGCAAACGATTCGCTTAAAGCAGCCAATGACACATTGGATTTTAACACCGAGACAATGTTCGCATCGGACGAGGAGCAAGAACTCATTTCAACTGCTTTTGGTTACGATGTAGGTACCAACCTTGCACGTAACAGTTTCCCTGTTCACCTTGTGTGGTTCTTGCAAGCATTGGACGATGTCGAGAACAACGCACTCAAAATGGACGAGCGTGCAGCCGGCGACTATCTGCGTTACTATTTCACCGAGAAACTTCCTGCCGACAACAAAAAAGCATCGCAGGAGTGGCTTGCCAAGGTAGAAACCGAAAGCGGCGTGCAGAAAACCGAGAGCGGCTTGCTCTACAAAATTATAGAGGCCGGCGATGCTTCGTCTAAACCGGCTGCCACCGATACTGTTAAAGTACATTATAAAGGTACAACACGCGATGGCAAGGTGTTCGATGCTTCGCGTTTTGCCGACATGCCCGAGGAGCGTCAAAAAATGCTCAAACAATACCGTCCCGACACATACAGCGAGGATAATCCCATCGAATTCCCTCTCAACGGTGTTATAAGGGGCTGGACCGAGGGCCTTCAACTCATTGGCAAGGGTGGTAAAGTGATACTTTGGATACCTGCCGAGCTTGCCTATGGCGAAAGAGGAGCCGGAGCAAATATCGGCCCCAACGAGGCTTTGCGTTTCGACGTCGATTTGTTGGACGTAATGCCCAAAGCACAAGCGCCTGCCGCACCCGCAGCCGAGTAAGCAATATAGATAAGCATAAATCAATCCGGCAACAGGCAATTACGCTTGTTGCCGGATTGATTTTTTATAAACCGGCCGAAATGGTTTTTTTATGGTCGCGGTCGTAATATAACGTTAAGAATTGTTTATCGGTTAAACTTTAATGGCCGCGTGCAGTCAAAAAAATGTGACGGCAAAGTAGCATACCCCTTACATATACCTGTCCGTCAGTAGTAAATAACTAAAAAAACAAACTATGAAAAGAAATCTTATTTATCTATCGTTCTTGGCCCTGATGCTTGTCTATGGGCAAAGCGTGACAGCACAAAGAAAATGTTGCGTAGTTCGTTGTGACAGTGTGCAGAACATCGAAAACAGAGCCATGGCCATGAGCCGCAAACTTATGCTAGACGAGAAAACCTCGGCAAAGTTTGTGCCGCTCTATACAGCCTATTTAACTGAACTGTCGCAGTGCCAACCCTGCCAACCGCAGAAATATACTACCGATGAGCAATGCCTGCAAAATATTGAACAGCGTTACGATGAGCAGATAAAACGTCTGAATATCAAAAAGAGCTATGTGGCCAAATTTGCCGATATTCTAACACCGTTGCAGGTGCAAAAAGTTATGTCGCCCAATTGTCGCAAAGCGAAGGGCTGCATGCCTAAGGGCGTTAAAAAGCCTATGCGCGGTATGCAACGTCCCGACTGCCCCTTGCAACAGCAAAATTGTCCGTTAAAGCAATAGGACGGGGCTGCATGGGTGTCGAATGAATATTCGGCGGCACCCACCAAGAACAAAAACTCCCAAACCGCGCGGTTTGGGAGTTTTTGTTATAATTCAATGAGTATTCGTGCGTTAATCTGTCGTCCTGTAAGGTAGTTAGGAACGGCGTAGGTGTTGTTGTAGATGTCGGCAACCCAATAGTAGGAATTGACATTGTTTATATCGAGCAGGTTGAATGCGTCAATTCCCAACCATATATTCTTTATATATTGCGATATGCCGGTGCGTATATATCCATGGCTGTTGTCCAACAGGCGGTAGGACATACCTATATCCACACGCTTGTATGCAGGGGCGCGGAACGAGTGTTTTTCGCGGCCGGTGTGTGGCGGTCCGAACGGCAGGCCGTCGGCAAATACTCCGCGCAGGCTCATTTTCCATTTGTCCGTTCCCGGGAAAAAGTCGGTGAAGTAGAGCGAGGCATTGTATTTTTGGCTTGTGGGGCGTGGAATGGCATCGCCACCGTTTATTTTTTCTTTGGTATCCATTATAGATAATGTAACCCACGAGTCGGTGCCGGGAACAAATTCTCCAAACAGTTTCATATCCAGTCCGGTGGCATATCCCTCGGCGCAATTTTCGCCATAATAGACTATGCGTACATTGTCCACGTTGTAGGGGATTATATTATCCAGTTTCTTGTAATAGGCCTCGGCAGTGAATTTGAACGGACGTTCAAACAGTTTGAATTGGTAGTCGCAACCCAATACAAAATGTATGGAGCGTTGCGATTTTATATTCTTGTTTAGCACCACCGATGCTATGCCGTTGTTGTTCACCGTGTCGCGCATCTCCTTGAAAAACGGCACCTGATAATAGACGCCTGTGGCAAATCGCAACGTCATGTTGTCGTTGAATTCGGGTATAAGTCCTATGGATGCTCGGGGCGAGAACAGTGTCTCCTTGTTCCAATCCCAATACGACACGCGCAGTCCGGCGTTTATGGAGATAACTCCAAGGCTGCTTGTGAATTTATATGTGTCTTGCACGTATGCTTTTATGTGGTTGCTGCTTGCCGATACCTTGGAGCGCAGGCTGTAAATGGGTTTTATGTTATTGCCCGTATGCGGAATGTTATATCCTGCCGAGTCGCGCATTTCCCATTCGCGCTGGTTGTCCGATACCTTCTCTTTTTTCCATTCTACACCCCAGCGCAGGTCGTGCGATTTAAGAAAATGCACACCGTTCAGCGATGCGGTCTGAACGTCGGCTTCCAGATAGTTGCGTGCATGCTCCATGTAGCGTCCCACGCTCATGTTTTCTTCGGCATTTATGTCGTCTATCCAATATTCTCCGGCTATGTCGTACGTCTCCTCCTCATTGGTACTGAACGCCGATGTCTGCAACCATATCTTGTTGTATTCGTTTATAGTATAATTGACCGATAGCGAGCCAAACAGCGTGTTGAACAAATCTTTTTCCCAACCATCGAAATATACTTTGAACTCCTTGGCCTGCTCCAAGGTGCCGAATGTGGTGTTGCGGTCGGTGGGCGTGAAATTATATTTGTTTTGCGAAATATTACCAATGAAACTTATGCTTAGCTTCTGTGTGGGACGCCATTCCATATAGGTTTGGTAGTCTATGAAGCGTGGCTCGTATTCGCCCTTGGTGTCCATGGTGCCAAGCAGGTGCTTGTTGGTTTTGTATCTTATGGAATTGGACAGGCTTATTTTTCTGTTGCCATATCCCACATAGACACTGCCGCCGAGCATGCTTGCCGACACTGTGCTTTCGAATTCCATTGGCTTGCGGTAGGTGATATCCAGCACCGACGACATTTTGTCGCCATATTTTGCCTCGTAGCCGCCTGTGGAGAATGCTATGGAACCTACCATGTCGGGATTTAAGAAGCTGAGGCCCTCTTGCTGTCCTGCCCTCACAAGCAGGGGACGATAAATCTCGACTCCGTTGACATATACGCTGTTTTCATCGAAATTACCTCCGCGCACATTGTACTGCGAACTAAGCTCGTTGTGCGAACTCACTCCTGCCTGAGTGGATATTATGGACTCCACGCCGTTGCCGCTTGCATCGGGCAGAAGACGCATCTGCTTGGGGGCTTTTATCTGTTGTGTGCCGCCCATTTGTCGTTGTTTGTCCACAACCTCCACCCCTTCGAGGGTGTAATCCATGGCGGGTAGCACCACATCCACTGTTATTGTGTCCACCGGGTTCCTGAACGTTTTTTTGCGTGTCTGGTAGCCTATCATCGAATAGGCTACAACAAGGCTGTCGCTGCTTTCGCATGTGAAAATATATCGTCCTTGCAGGTCGGTTATTGTGCCGGCGGCCTGTCCCTCTACTTTTATGTTGGCTATCTCTATCGGCTGTTGTTTGTCGTCGGTGACTTTTCCTCGTATTGTCACACGCTGCGACATTGCAGGCATGGATGCCGCCAAAAACATAGCCAATAGCAGGTATGTGTATATTTTGCTCATTTGTGCGTTCGGTTTCTCTGTTTCTATTCTATTTTAACGTAGAATTGTTCTTAAACGTATATGGCCTTGAATATTTTATTTATTATATTCCATTTGAAATGTCGCCAGCGCAATGTCGTCACCTGTTTGCAACCAAAATTAAGGATGAAATTAAGGTAGCCTGTGCGTAGCTTGTGCCCTTGCGGTTCCAAAAATTCAAAATGGGGTATGCCGCGTTTGTGGGCATCGGTTATGGCTGCCCATACTGCCATTATCCCGGGGTAGAGCAGCGGGTGTGTCTTGCGCAGGCCGCAGTTGTATGCCAGAAAAACACGCTCCTTGTCGTACAGGCATATCGAACAGCCTATCATTTTTTCTTTGTGATATACGGCAAACAGACGGGCTGTTTTCTTGTCGCCTTCGTCGTCGGCAAGCAGGTGCAGCAGGTATTTCGTGGGGGGCAGGTGCCGTCCTATCTTGCTTGCATAGTAACGACGCATCATTTTTATGGCGACAAGGACCTCTTGCGTGTTGTTTACTTCGCGAAACGTCACGCCGCGTTTTTGCGCCTTGCGTATATTGGCCTTGTAGGCGCGTGTGAGCCGTTTTTCGGGTTCCTTGCTATGGAGCGATATATACATGCGTCTGTCGCGTCGTGGGAAAAATCCTTTGTCGCTCAGTGTGTCGTAGGCAAAACGGGCGTCATCGAGGTTGCGTATATCTATCAGGGTGTGATTAAAATCGAATAAATCGAACAGTTTGTCTATCAATAATTTGAATAGGTGCTCCTTGTCGTTGCATTCGCTGCTGTAAACACCCTGCCCATGTATGGTGTACCATATATGAAAGCCCGGGGGGAGCAAACGCCATTCGCGATACTTTACAACCAAGATATGCCCAAGCTCCTTGTTGTCGTTGTCGAACGCCGCTATCATTATGGGGCGAGCCTCGGTGTGGCTCTCCAATAAACAGAACATTCGTTTGGAGTGGAGCGGTGAGCCATCGACAAGTTGTGGTATATCCTGCGATGCTGTATATATCTCGATTTTCATTATTATATAATTTCGTCTCTGTAAAAGTAGTGAAAAAGAATTTATGTTGTATCTTCGCGGATGGAAAATAATTATGCTACACTATGGAAAAAGAACAAAAAATATATATACTTGCCATTGAATCGTCGTGCGACGATACTTCGGCGGCTGTCATGTGCAACGATGTGGTGCTGTCGAATGTCACCGCAGGGCAGGCCGTTCATGAACAGTATGGCGGGGTTGTGCCCGAACTTGCTTCGCGTGCTCACGAACTGAACATCGTTCCTGTGGTCGATGCGGCACTGAAAAACGCCGGAGTCGGCAAGGAACAGCTGAATGCCATAGCCTTTACACGCGGCCCGGGGCTCATGGGGTCGTTGCTCGTTGGTGTCTCGTTTGCCAAAGGCTTGGCGGCATCGCTCGGAATACCGATGATCGAGGTCAATCATTTGCAGGGGCATATCATGGCGCATTTCATACAAAAACAAGGCGAGCAGAAAAATGTTCCTCAATTCCCATTCCTATGCCTCATGGTGTCGGGTGGAAATTCCCAAATAGTAAAAGTCAATAGCTACAAGGATATGGAGATAGTGGGGCAGACCATCGACGATGCGGCAGGCGAGGCCATGGATAAATGCGCCAAAGTCATGGGGCTGGGCTATCCCGGCGGCCCCATCATCGACCGTTTGGCACGCCAAGGCAATAATCAGGCATATAATTTCAGTAAGCCTCGCGTGCCGGGCTTCGATTACAGTTTCAGCGGGCTTAAAACATCGCTCCTATATACACTGCGCAAGCTGGTTGCCGACGACCCCAACTATGTCGAAAGACACAAGGAGGATATTGCCGCGTCGTTCGAACGCGCGGTGGTGGAAATCCTCATGGATAAACTATACAAGGCAACCAAGCAGCTGAAAATCAAGCGTGTGGCCCTCTCGGGAGGGGTGTCGGCAAATACAGCGTTGCGAGCAGCCTATCACGACCATGCAAAAAGATATGGTTGGGACATATTCATTCCCGAATTTGGTTTCACCACCGACAATGCCGCCATGATAGGCATTGTAGGCTACTATAAATACCTCGACAACGACTTCTGTTCCATGGATGCCCCGGCATTCTCGCGCACTATATTATAAGTACGATGATAGAAAAATCCTTGAACGAACTTGCCACCCGCGTAGTGCATAAATTACGCGACAAGGGGCTCACCATGGCCACAGCCGAAAGTTGTACCGGGGGCATGGTGGCGTCGGCGCTGACATCCGTTGCAGGCTGTTCCCAAGTGTTCAATGGCGCAGTCGTGGCCTATTCCAACGAAGTCAAGGCCTCGGTATTGGGGGTGCCGCAAAGCATACTCGATGTCCATGGCGCAGTGAGCGAGCCTGTTGTTGCGGCCATGGCTCGCGGAGTGTGTCGCATCACAAACAGCAATTGCGCGGTGGCAACATCGGGCGTGGCAGGCCCGGGAGGCGGTACACCCGAAAAACCGGTGGGCACAGTGTGGGTTGCCGTTGTGGTAAATGACATCACCGACACCATGCTTTTGCAGCTGCAAGATAAAGGTCGGCAGAATAATATTTGCGCAACTGCCGAAAAAGTGTTATCTTTGTTGCTGAATTTATTACAGCAGGCGTAGCACGTCAGTCGGAGCAGTTCTTTACAAAGAATTTTAACCGTTATAAAAAATAAATACGTTTTTGTTTGCATGGTATAGACGAAATTTATATCTTTGCACGCTGTTTTAGGTAAGCAAATACGAATAAAAACAAAAAATATATAGAGATGTCTAAAATTTGTCAAATCACCGGTAAGAAAGCCATGGTGGGTAACAACGTTTCACACTCAAAGAGAAGAACAAAACGTCTTTTCAACGTGAACTTGTTTACCAAAAAGTTCTTCTATGTAGAAGAGGATTGTTGGATTCAGTTGCGCGTGAGTGCAGCGGGGTTAAAAATTATCAACCGCGTAGGTCTTGATGCGGCATTGCGTGATGCTGTAAGCAAGGGCAACGTAACTTGGGAGGAAATTAAAGTACTCTATTAAAATTTAAGGAGGTAAGAATTATGGCTAAGAAGGTTAAAGGAAACCGCGTTCAAGTAATCCTTGAATGCACAGAGCAAAAAAGCAGTGGTGTTCCCGGTATGTCTCGTTATATCACAACGAAAAATCGTAAGAATACAACAGAGCGTTTGGAGTTGAAAAAATACAACCCCTATTTAAAGAAAGTAACCGTTCACAAAGAAATAAAGTAATAAGACATGGCTAAGAAAGCAGTTGCAACTCTCCAAACAGGTGACAAGGAGAAATTTGTTAAGGTTATAAAAATGGTTAAGTCACCCAAAACAGGTGCTTACATGTTTGCAGAGGAGATGCTTCCCCAATCACAGGCAGACGCATCACTGAAAAAGTAAGCAAAAGTAAAAAGTTAAAAGCTATATACATATTTAGGGCTGTATCCAAGGGATGCAGCCCTAAATTATTATATTTTATAGCAAGCATCTTGTAATATCCTGCGCCCTTGTCCAATAAGAGAATTTTGGTGTAAAATAATCCTACTTTTTGTCCATGTGACCGGATTTTCAAAAATCCTTATTGTGGAATAAAATAACTCTTATGATTTTGTATATAATGAAACAGCCAACTTACCGCATAAGGTAAGTTGGCTGTTTCATTTATGGGTTGGTGCTATATACTTATAGTTTAACTTGTCTAAAACTCTTTTATATTCTCAAATTCTTGCCATCCGTAAGCATTCTTGTAAGTAGCTAATGAACCTTTGGGTACGTATAGGGTTGCATTCTGCAATGTGTAATCGTTAAAAACCCACGATAGTTCTGCTGGTGTTTTACTTTTTACATATATACTTTCAATATTGCTACTACCGAAAGCTTGCTCTCCTATTTTAGTAACACCATTGCCAATTGTTAGGTTTGTAAGGCCGGTGCACTCTTCGAACGCACTGCTTCCTATTGTAGTAACGCCGTCGCCAATGGTTACGCTTGTAAGGCTTGTGCAATAATTGAATGCATAGTTTTTTATTTCTTTTGCATTACCGGGGATAACAAGGTCGGTTACCAATTTTCCATTTAAGTATAGATTATGTGCAATATACAATGGATTGACAGCACAGTAATCAAAATTCAATTTGCACCAAGCTGTTATATCGCTTATATGTATTTGGGTAAGGTTGTTGTTTCTTTGGAAAGCACCTTCTCCTATCTTAGTAACACTGCTAGGTATGTTTATGCTTGTAAGGTTGCATGCATCGAATGCACTGTATCCAATTTTTTCTACTCGATTACCTAATATGGCACTTTCTAGGTTGGAACAAAGGGAAAATGCAAAGTCTTCTATTGTAGCTACGCTGTTTGGCAGTGTGATGCTTGATAATGTCTTCTCATTCTCAAAAGCTCCAGATTCAATAGCAGTAACTTCTGAATCAAATTCTAAAATTCCATAGCCATTTGTTGTAGAATACGTGTTATTTTTTAATTCAGCTCCACCAAAAACATCTTCATTTTTTAATCGAAGTTCAATTTTGTCTGTTGTTTCATAATAAATGGTGTTGGTTGGAATCTTACTTCCCCCATCAAAGGTTGAATCATCGTCATCATCGCTGCATGATGTAAAATTTGCACACACAAGAATGGCAACCATTGTCATTCCAATAAATCTTAATGTTTTCATAATTTTTGTTTTTTTTGCCCCCTTAATTCCCCGAAGAAAGCTATTAATAAAAAAACAAGGCGTGGGAACTTTAACTTATTATTCTATTGAGGCTCTGGACTGCCTGACACTGATAATAAGCAAAGCCCACACCAAATGATATAATATTCCCTTGCTAAGGGTATATAGATACCAAGGTGCGGACGTTCATTGCTCATTACCCCAGTGTCGAAATTGTCCAGATTCCAATAGAGGATAATTTTGCTAAACGCCCTAAATCTAATATGTCCTGTTCCTATGGATTGATACCACAGGGACAATGCGAATGTAACAACAAGCGAACGAAAAAGTATTAAGTTTTCTTGAATATTTCGCAGCAGTGCAGTGTGCATTCGCGCTTGGACAAAGGTAGTTAAAAGATATAATCCAAGCAATAATTATTTTATAAATTATGGTTGCATGATTATTTTTTGCTTAGTTTGTTGATATTTATATTCATGTGGGGTGGCAAGTAGGTACGTTGTATAAGCAATATAATTGTCCCTCTTCGAAGAGGGACGAGCATTAGTCGGATGACTAATGCGGAGGGAGTTGATAGATACTCATAGCAAGTGATTTTGCTATTTCTGCTTTTTCCTTTCTACTTTCTGCTTTTTCTCTTGTTTTCCACTCCCTCGTCATCGACTTCGTCGCTGCCACTCCCTCTCCGGCGAGGGAGAATTTTACAAATGTTTGGTGGATTGAACAGCAAAACAATATAGCTGTCCCGCTTTGAAGAGGGACGAGAAAAAGCAAATGCTTTTTCGGAGGGAGTTGACAAAACAACAGCACGCGATTTTGCTATTTCTACCTTTTCCTTTCTACTTTCTGCTTTTCCTCTTGTTTCCACTCCCTCGTCATCGACTTTGTCGCTGCCACTCCCTCTCCGGCGAGGGAGAACTAAAAAACCGAACGCCGCCGAAAATCAACGAAGTTAATTTTGCTTACTCTTTCCACTTTGCTCTGTCATCTGTACTCTGTACTCTGTCATCTGTTCTCTGTACTCTGTTATCTATCCAAAAAAAACTATGCAGCACGTAGGTGCTGCATAGTTTTATAAATACTATTTATTAATAAAACGGTTGCTTATTTCACAAATACTTTTTTGCCGTTGGATGTGATATATATGCCGCGTGTGGGCTTGCTTACTTCGCATCCGTTAAGGTCGTAGAACTTGACGGGTTTGTTGTTGTCGCCAAGAACATCCTGTATGCCGGTTGTGAGATTTTGGAACGGTAGTTCGCTTGCGCTACTGTCGGCGGTGTAGTATGCAGTGTTGGCTGCAATGGTGCCGCTTGTTGTTGTACGCTTTGTGAATACGCTGCCATTGAGGGTGTACACATTGGAACCGCTAACTGTTGCCGATTTCAGTGTGCCGCTCAGTTGGGTTGCCAACGATTCGGTGTCGGCATTGCTAACGAGCAGGTTGTAGGTGCCGCTTGCTGCCTCCAATATAACTGCGGTGTTGGCAGGAACAAAGCCGTTCTCAATTGCGGTGATGGTTACATACTCTACGCCTTCTACCATCGAAACTTCGCCGGCGGTGTAGGCTGTTACTCCCTCGGGCACGTTGTATGCAAACGGATAGTTCACTGCTGCATACTCCTCGATGCGTACAGGGTACTCATCGACCGGCTCTATGTACCATAGCGAGGCTTCGCTGTCGGCTGTCCAAGGCACAAGGCGTACGTTGTCGCCTGCCAAGTGCAAGCCAACGTTGGTGCCTGTCCTGTTTTCGCACACCAAGGAACTTTTTCCATTCTTGCGTGTGATGAGTGACCATACACCGGCGTCACTTGTGCTTGTGGTTACTATGGGCTGTGTCTCGTTTGCTCCAAGAGGGCCTAAGTAGTATTGGTAGTTGCCGTTATACAGGTAGTATGTGCCATCCTCTGTTGCCGGTACGAACGACAGCAACTGGTCGGCATTGCTAAGGTTCGATGTACCTGCTGTCATGCGCGATGCCTCGGGCTTTATGTATAATGTACTGTTGCTGCGAGCAAAATTACGAAGACGATACCATGTGCCGGGTACAATTTCGGCAGTAGCCGCATTTTGTATGGCGTTGTTTATTGCTTGGTAGTTGTCGTATGTGGGTTCGCTCTTGTAGGTGTCGATGACGGAATTTATATTGTCGACCGAGGAACCTAAAATGCAACCTACGTAGTTGTTGTTCTCGTCTATGCCAAGGATGTTCAATTTAACATCAGCGCTGTTGGCAACAAATTCCATGTCGTCGATGTTGGGGTTGTAGGTGTATGCGCTATCGGTTATTTGCTCTATGCTATAATTTTTGTAAACAATGGTGTAGCCACCGCCGCTTGTGCCGTAGGTGTCTTCCTCGTATAAGAAGGCAAGTGTGTTATCTTGTTGCCAGCATAGTGTGGAGTAGGCCGAGGATAGCTTGCTCGATTGGTGTCTGCCGTCCCAGTTGAATGATATGCTGTCGGCATTTACGAAGTCGTTCAGACTCTCCAATTCCTTGTAGTAGATACCAACGTTGGCGCGTCCCGAGCCAAAGGGTACCGATTGCAGGAATAGGTACATGGGTTTGTTGTCGGCTTTGCGTGTCACAGGCACTGTGATAATTTCGCCGTTTGTACTGTTGTTTACAGCTACTACGCCACTTGTGCTGTTGTTCGATGTGCGGTATGTGCCCCATGAGCCCTTGGCTGCTTTGGCATCGGTGTAGCTGAATATGTTGTAGTGGCGTCCGCCTGTTACGCGTGAACTTACTATGACAGAACCGTCGGGGAGCTCGTCGGCTTTGGGTTCGTCGGCACCACCGGGTATGGGTGCTATGTCGGGGCCGCCAAGCACTGTCCAGCTTTCGCCGAAGTCATCGCTGTACAGAACGAAATTGATGTGTGTGCTATTGACGTCTTTTACAAGCACTGCGCAGTACAGACGATAGTAGTCTTTTACCTTAATATATTTACTTTGAGAAATCTTGCCCGAACCAACGAACATGGCGCGCACAGGGCCATAGGGCGAGTTGTCGAACTGCGAGTAGATGCTCTCGGAACGGTCAACGGGGTCGCTCCATGTCTCGCCATTGTCATAGCTGTAAAAATGAGCTATACCTTGGTGGTTGTTTCGTGTTCCGTTGGGGAACGAAACGTTGCCCGAGCAGCTTATTACAAGCACTCTGTCGCTCTCGCGGTCGGCAACGATACAGGGGTCGCCAAATCCCACATACATCTGTCCGGGGGTGTTTACTCCGGCTGCGCCCTGTCCTTGCACTATGTCGAATATCTCGCCCCAGTTCTTTCCGTTGTCCTTGCTGATACGTGCGCGAAGGTCGATGCGGCCGTTAGTAGCCATACCAATATCGGCGCGGCTGTGACGGTAGTCGGCAACTGCTATCAAGTCGCCGTTGTGCGCTGTGGCAATTGCGGGTATTCTGTATGGTATGTCAGCCGATGTCATGGTGGGGAATACCTCGAAGCATGGCTCGGGCTCCTCGGTGTCGGGTGCATAGGTTACTATGAAGTCCGAGAATGTGATACCTTTGTTTACACCTGTCTGGGTGAATGTGATGGTGCGTTCGGGGTCCTCGATGTCGATACTGATATTCTGCAATGTCGATGTCGATGTCAGTGTACGGCCCTCTATCGACAAATTAATGGTGTGCGAACCGGTATCGGTGTTCGTGTAGCCGAAACTGATGTTTGTCACTACGTATCCTTCGGGTACTGTCAGTGTGTAGGTGGAGCTTTGCGATAATCCCGAGTAGCCTGCTATGTAGTCGCCCGATGCGGTCATGTTATTGGCGCTTGTGGCAAATGAGAGGCCGTCAATGTCGTTGCTCTCCCATTTTGAGTGCCATGTGCCGTTTTGGTTGCTGGCAGTCCATGTACCACCTGATACAAGAATTTCCACGCTTTGGGTTGCAGCCTCGAAATATACTGTCGAGTTTTTGTCTGTTCCTTCCACCCAAAAAGCCAATTTGCCATTGCCACCGAAATTGTTCACTGCGTAGTTGGTGCCTTGCAGTTTCATGTACCATCCTTCTACGTCCGCTATGTCTGTCGATTCGGTGAAATACCATTTGCCTATGTAGCCGGCGGGCAATTCACCCTCTGTTTGCATGGTGGGGTAGGTGGAACCGCCTGTGCCACTGAACCCGGCAAGTGTTGTCATGGTGCTTGACGATGCAAGTACCTTGGTGGCACCTGCCTGTTTGTTATATATGGAATAACCCTCGTCGTTATTACCGGTGAAGCACCATAGGTCTTTGTCCTCGTACGATGTTGTAGCTCGTCCTATTGCCATATAGTCGGCGCCATCGTTGTCGTTGAGCAGTGCGCCACCCTCGCCTAAGCGTATGAGGTACCATGTTGTTGTGGGAGCAAACTGACCATCTGTAATGGTGGTGGTTTTGAATGGGCTGTCCCCATTGCCGCTCGATGCACGTGTGACGCTTGCCATGCTTGGGGCAGCCGCACATAGTAATAGAGCAATAAATAGAGTTAGAGTTTTTTTCATAAATTAAATTTTAATAAAGTTAGTATTTTGTGATTTTTTAATCTATTTGCAACGGCATATTACCGCATAGTATCCACAATTTATTGCAAATATATATAAACGAGCGAAAAATATGAAGTTTACTTCAATATTTTTCACAGCGAGTGCTCAAAATATTCGATATTTATATCAAATATATATAAACGAGCGAAAAATATGAAGTTTACTTCAATATTTTTCACAGCGAGTGCTCAAAATATTCGATATTTATATCAAATATAATTAATATTATTAATTATAGCCAAATCTTCTTAAAATTATTACAATTTAAAATTTACTTTATATGAATAACCGAAAAAAAATGAAAAAACATATGCGCTTGTATATGCGAATACGCTAACTATGAGAAAGTGGATGGTTTTTGTATTTGCGCTGTTTTATAGCTCGTCGAAATTAAATTCCAATTGGCGTGGCTCCTCGCCCAATAGGTTGTAGCTGAGTCTGTGGTGGGGCGTTGTGCCATATTCCCTTATTGCGGCACGATGTTTGGCTGTGGGGTAGCCTTTATTGCTTTGCCAGTCGTACATGGGGTACTCCTTGGCAAGCGCCAGCATGTAGTCGTCGCGGTATGTTTTTGCAAGCACCGATGCCGCCGCTATGCTCATGTAGGTGGCATCGCCCTTTACCACCGTGGTGTGTGGTATGCCGGGGTAGGGGTTGAATTTATTGCCATCTATAAGCAGGTGTTGGGGCCGTATGCTCAGTTTCTCCACTGCGCGATGCATGGCAAGTATGGAGGCACGCAGTATATTTATGCGGTCTATCTCCTTGGCGGTGACCACACCCACAGCCCATGCGACGGCCTCGCGCTCTATGACCTCGCGCAACGCATAGCGTCGGCTCTCGGTGAGCTGTTTCGAGTCGTTAAGCATGGCATTGTTAAACCCCTCGGGCAATATAACGGCTGCGGCATATACGTCGCCTGCCAAGCAGCCGCGTCCAGCCTCGTCGCATCCTGCCTCCACAACCCCTATGTTCATATATGGTTTCAGCATGGCTCTCTATCCAAACATTTTTGCTACACGCTTTATGCCATCGATGAGCACGTCGGCCTCCTCCTTGGTGTTGTACATGGCAAACGACGCGCGTACCGTTCCGGGTATGCCTATGTAGTCGATGAGCGGCTGGGCGCAGTGGTGCCCTGTGCGTATGGCTATGCCTAAACGGTCGAGCAACGTACCCATGTCGGCAGGGTGTATGTCGCCTACAAGGAACGATATTGCTGCCCCGTCGGGTGTGCCGAATATGCGCATGTTGTCTATCTCTTTCAGGCGTTCCACAGTGTAGCGTGTCAGTGCGCTCTCGTGTGCGGCAATATTTTCCATGCCTATGGCTTGAATGAAATCTATGGCTGTGCCCAATGCGATGGCACCGATGTAGTTGGGGGTGCCTGCCTCGAATTTGTATGGCAGTTCGTTGAAGGTGGTCTTTTCGAAATGCACCGTCTGTATCATTTCGCCACCAAATTGATAGGGCTGCATGGCGTTGAGCCATTTTTCCTTTCCGTATAGCACGCCTATTCCTGTGGGGCCGTACATTTTGTGTCCGCTAAATGCCAAAAAATCGGCATCCATGGCTTGTACATCTGTCTTTATGTGTGGGCTGCTTTGGGCGGCATCTACCAGCACCGGTATGCCGTGGCTGTGTGCCGTTTCTATAATTTCCTTTATGGGGTTTATGGTGCCAAGCACGTTGGACACGTGTGTAACGCTCACAAGGCGGGTTTTTTCGTTCAGACGGTTTTTGTAGGCGTCGAAGTCGAACCGCAGGTCGTGGGTGAGTGGCACCACCCTTAGTTTGGCTCCCGTGCGTTGGCATAACATCTGCCATGGCACAATGTTGCTGTGGTGCTCCATTGTGGATATGACTATCTCGTCGCCTTGGTTTATGAATGTGTTGCCAAACGATGTTGCCACAAGGTTGATGCTTTCGGTGGTGCCGCGTGTGAATATGATTTCGTGGCTGCGCTGTGCATTTATGAATGTGGCCACTTTGCCACGTGCTGCCTCGAACTGCTCGGTGGCAATTTGCGACAGGTGGTGTATGCCCCTGTGTACATTGGAGTTTATTTCATTGTACGACGTTGCTATGCAGTCGGTTACGCACAAAGGCTTTTGTGTGGTGGCTGCATTGTCCAAATATATAAGCGGTTTGCCGTATATCGTTTGGTCGAGTATGGGGAATTGCTTGCGTATGTCGTTGGCGTTGAGCATTTCGGTAGTATTATTTTTTGCATAGCGAACAGCCTTTGCATTTGTTCAGTTCGCCACGAAAACGTTTCTCTATGAGTATGTGCAGACGGTCGCGCAGCGCGTCTATGTCGATGTTCTCTATTACCTCGCCTGCAAATGCGAACATCAGCAGGTTGCGTGCCTCGTTCTTGGGTATTCCACGTTGTTGCATGTAGAACAGGGCGTTTTCGTCTAACTGTCCCACAGTGGAACCATGACTGCACTTGATGTCGTCGGCATATATCTCCAATTGCGGCTGGGCGTACATGCGGGCGCAGTCGGTGAGGCATAGGTTGCGGTTGGTCTGTTGCGATGCGGTGTGTTGTGCATCGGGGTGTATATGTATTTTGCCGTTGAACACTCCCGTCGATTTTTCATCGAGTATGTATTTGTATAGCTCGTTGCTTGTGCAGTTGCTTGCCACATGCTCTATCACTGTGTTGTTGGCGGTGTGTTGCTCCTTGTCGCATATAGCAAGGCCTGTCAGGTTGGCGTGTGCTCCGCTTCCGATTAGTGTCACATTGATGGCGTTACGGGTAAATCCGTTGGTGAGCGTTATGTTGCTGTGGTTGAATTGGCTGTCGCTCTCTTGCTGCACAAACAGATGGGCAAGACGGCTGTTGTTCTTGTCGGTATCTTCAAGCTCGTATAGGTTCAGGCTTGCTCCCTTGCCCAGATATATCTCTGTCACCTGTGTTGACATGGTGGTGTGCTCGTTCGACGCATGGTCGCACAATAGTATATTGGCTTTTGCGTTCTCGTGCAACACGATGAGCAGACGGCGGTTGTTCAATATATCTATATTGGAGTGTAGCAATGTCACCAATTGTATGGTTTCGGTTATCTCAACCCCTTTTGGGATGACAATACATGCTCCGTCTTGCACAAAGGCTGTATTGAATTGCACTATGCTGTCGCCCTTCTGGGCAAGCGCATTGTAGTAGGGTGCTATTGCATCGCTGTTGCTGCGGGCATATTCGTTCAGACTGCCTATGAAAACTCCCGATGTGTGGTCGGCGGTTGCTTGTTGTGTGGGTATATAGCTGTCGTTGAGTATATATTCCGGCCTTGCTTTAAGGTTGGGCACGTCGCACATGAAAAGGTCGTTGGCATTGCTTTTCATGTCGATGCGACGCAGGTTCATTCCATAGTTGGTTTGAAACTGTTTACCTACATCGGAACGACGATATGCCTCGTCGTTTCTTGTGGGGAACCCGCTTGCTTTGAATTTTTCAAAGGCTGCTGTGCGTTTTTCGTTCAATAGCGGCGCACAATTCTCCTCGATAATATTGCGGTGCTGTTCGAAAATTTCTATGTATTCTTTTTCGTTGCTCATTGCTTAGTTATTGAGGATTTTTAATCCAGTCGTATCCGCGCTCTTCCAATTCGAGCGCAAGCTCGGGACCGGCAGTTTTTACTATTTGTCCATTGTACAGTACGTGTACAATATCGGGCTTTATGTAGTCTAACAGTCTTTGGTAGTGGGTGATAACAAGGGTCGATGTGTCGGCTCTTTTCAGTTTGTTTACACCGTCGGCTACAATGCGCAGCGCGTCTATGTCCAGCCCCGAGTCGGTTTCGTCGAGGATGCTGAACGTGGGCTCGAGCATTGCCATCTGGAATATCTCGTTGCGCTTTTTTTCGCCTCCGCTGAACCCTTCGTTCACCGAACGGTTGGCCAGCTTGCTGTCTAAACTGACGAGGGCGCGTTTCTCGCGCATCATTTTAAGAAAATCGCCTGCGCTCATTGCCGGCTGGCCATGGTATTCGCGTTTGGCGTTTATGGCGGCACGCATGAAATTTGTCATGCTCACTCCCGATATTTCAACAGGGTATTGGAACGAGAGGAATATGCCCTCGTGACTGCGGTCCTCGGGCGACAACGATAACAGGTCCTTTCCTTTGTATATTATCTCTCCTTCGGTGACTGTGTAGGCCGGGTGTCCCACAAGTACGTTGCTCAGGGTGCTTTTGCCCGAGCCGTTTGGTCCCATGATGGCGTGTACTTCGCCGGGTTTCACTGTCAGGTTTATTCCTTTTAATATTTCTTTGCCGTCGATGCGGGCATGAAGGTTTTTTATTTCTATCAAATTCTCCATTTTTCTTCTTGCTTTATTATCCTACCGAGCCTTCGAGGGTGACACTTAACAGTTTTTGTGCTTCTATGGCAAATTCCATTGGCAGCTTGTTAAGTACCTCCTTGGCATAGCCGTTTACGATGAGTCCTATGGCCTCTTCGGTGCCTATTCCGCGTTGGTTGCAGTAGAATAGTTGGTCCTCGGAAATTTTTGATGTGGTGGCTTCGTGTTCTATTATGGCACTGTCGTTGTGTATGTCCATGTAGGGGAATGTATGTGCGCCGCACTTGCTGCCCAATAGCAACGAGTCGCATTGGCTGTAATTACGGGCGTTGTCGGCGTTTTTGCTCACGCGCACAAGGCCGCGGTATGAGTTTTGGCTCTTGCCGGCAGATATTCCCTTGCTTATTATGGTGCTACGCGTGTTACGTCCCAGATGTATCATCTTGGTGCCTGTGTCGGCTTGCTGGTAGTTGTTGGTGACGGCAACCGAATAGAACTCGCCTTGGGAATTGTCGCCGCGCAGAATGCAACTGGGGTATTTCCATGTAATGGCCGAACCGGTCTCTACCTGTGTCCATGACAACTTGCTGTTGTTGCCGCGACAGTCGCCGCGCTTGGTTACAAAATTATACACACCGCCCTTGCCCTCGGAGTCGCCGGGGTACCAGTTCTGTACGGTGCTGTATTTAACCTCGGCATTCTCGCAGACTATGATTTCCACAATAGCGGCATGCAGTTGGTTTTCGTCGCGCATGGGGGCTGTGCATCCTTCGAGATACGACACATAGCTGTTGTCGTCGGCAACTATCAGCGTGCGTTCGAACTGTCCGGTATTTGCGGCGTTAATTCTGAAATATGTGGATAGCTCCATGGGGCAACGTACCCCCTTGGGGATATACACGAACGAACCATCGCTGAACACTGCGCTGTTGAGCGCGGCAAAAAAATTGTCGCGATAGTTTACTACCGTACCCAGATATTTTCGCACAAGGTCGGGGTATTCCTGAATGGCCTCACTCATGGAGCAGAATATAATTCCTTTCTCTTTCAGTTCCTCCTTGAACGTGGTTTTCACCGATACCGAGTCCATGACGGCATCGACGGCGGTGTTGGTGAGTGCCAATCGCTCTTCCAAGGGTATGCCTAACTTGTCGAACGTCTTCATTAGCTCGGGGTCTATCTCCTTGTTTTGCTTTTCCTTCTTTTTCAGGGGGTCGGCATAGTAAGAAATAGCCTGATAATCTATCTCGGGTATATTCAGATGAGCCCATTGCGGCATTTCCAGTGTCAGCCAATGCCTGTATGCTTGCAGACGGTATTCAAGCAACCACTCGGGCTCGTTCTTTTTCTTCGAAATGAGCCTCACTACCGATTCGTTGAGCCCTTGCTCTATTATATCGGTTTTTATGTTGCTTACAAAACCATATTCGTATGCCTTGTTGGCTATTTTCTTGAATATGTTGTTACTTTTTTTCATTTACCTATTTATTCAACTCCTTCATTTCACCAAGTATGGCAAAAGTCTCGTTTTGTACATGCTTGTATAACAACGATTGCTCTTGCGTTGTTTGGCTTGTCAATTCAAATTCGGGCATGAACCTGTCGGCAACGTTTACAATGCCCACAACAAGCAAGCATGTTATTACACAACAGAACAGTCCACCCAATATTTTGTCGATAAATCCAAGGAATATGGCTTTTAACAGTGTCGATAACAACCAACCGCATATCTTGAATATCAATATTATAGCAACTATTATAGCTATAAATGCCAAAATATTGCACAATATTATATTCCATTCGGTAGATGCTTGTATTTTTTCGGCTATAACCGGATAAAAGCATATTGCTTGCAACAGACCTATTACTATTCCTGCACCGAATGTCAGTTGTCTTATAAGTCCTTTGAAATATCCTATTATGAAGCCAATGAATAGGGCTACTATTAATATTATGTCTAAATTGTTCATGTTTTTTTGTGTTTTTACGGTGTGTAATAACAACTTATCTGCTGCGTTGTTTTCGTTATTAAAACTCGGTCGAGTACTCTCGTGTACACTCCCTCGTTTTAAAACTCAACGCCTTGCATCTGAATTATTCTTACGCACCTTGTTACGGCGTGTAATAACAACCTATCTGCTGCGTTGCCACGGAATTTGTTAAGCCTCTTTTTATATATAAGAGGGTTGTACCGAAATAAAATTCCGGTACAACCCGTCTGTTATAGTTTTTGCTTAACTTCAACCTCGACAAAGGTTTCTATTATGTCACCTACTTTTATATCGTCTTGTGCTACAAGGCTTATACCGCACTCGAAGTTTGTTCCTACCTCTTTTACGTCTTCCTTGAAGCGTTTAAGCGCGGCAAGATTTCCGGTGTGTATAACGATACCGTCGCGTATGAGGCGTGCTCTGTCGGTGCGTTTTACTTTGCCTTCGCGTACCATACAGCCTGCTACTGTTCCTACTTTGCTTATGTGGAATGTTTCGCGTACTTCTATTGTGGCTGTTATCTCCTCCTTGACGATGGGGGCTAACATACCTTCCATGGCGGCTTTTACCTCCTCTATTGCATCGTAGATGATGGAGTACAGGCGTATGTCCACTCCTTCGTTTTCGGCTACTTTGCGTGCCATAACCGAGGGACGTACTTGGAAACCTACTATGATGGCGTCCGATGCGGCTGCAAGGCTGACGTCCGACTCGGATATCTGACCGACGGCTTTGTGAATTACGTTCACTTGGATGGTCTCGGTCGATAGCTTTATGAGTGAGTCGCTAAGTGCCTCTATTGAACCGTCAACGTCGCCCTTGACAATTATATTGAGTGTCTGGAAGTTACCAAGTGCTATGCGGCGGCCAACCTCGTCGAGTGTGAGCATTTTCTGTGTGCGCAATCCTTGTTCGCGTTGCAGTTGCTCGCGCTTGCCGGTTATTTCGCGTGCCTCGCGCTCGCTTTCTACCACGTTGAATATGTCGCCGGCGGCGGGAGCACCGTTCAATCCTAATATGAGCGCAGGCTCGGCGGGCTTAACCTCTTTTATACGTTGGTTACGCTCGTTGAATATGGCTTTTACCTTGCCCCACTGTGTTCCGGCTACTACTATGTCGCCTATTTTCAGTGTTCCGTTCTGCACCAAGACGGTGGCTACATAGCCGCGGCCTTTGTCCAGTGTCGATTCTATTACGGAACCGGTTGCCTTGCGGTTGGGGTTGGCTTTTAGGTCGAGCAGTTCGGCCTCTAAGAGGACTTTTTCCATTAGTTCCTCGACACCCATTCCTTTCTTTGCCGATATCTCCTGCGATTGGTATTTTCCACCCCAATCCTCGACAAGCATGTTTAGGTTCGCAAGTTCCTCTTTTATGCGGTTGGGGTCGGCTGCGGGCTTGTCCACTTTGTTTATGGCAAATACAATGGGCACACCGGCTGCCATTGCGTGGTTGATGGCCTCTTTTGTTTGGGGCATCACGTTGTCGTCGGCTGCTATTATGATAATGGCGATGTCGGTGATTTTAGCTCCACGTGCACGCATGGCTGTGAAGGCTTCGTGACCGGGGGTGTCCAAGAATGTTATGTGTTTGCCATTCTCAATTTTTACGTTGTAGGCACCTATGTGCTGTGTGATACCTCCGGCTTCGCCTGCTATGACGTTCGACTTGCGTATGTAGTCGAGCAACGATGTCTTACCATGGTCAACGTGTCCCATTACGGTGATAATGGGGGCGCGTGGCAGCAAATCTTCCTCGGTGTCTATTTCTTCCTCTATGGCGTTGGCTACGTCGGCACTTACATATTCTGTTGTGAAACCGAATTCCTCGGCTACAAGGTTTATGGTTTCGGCATCGAGGCGTTGGTTTATGGATACCATCATGCCTATGCTCATACAGGTGGCTATTACTTGTGTCACCGATATGTTCATCATACTGGCAAGCTCGTTGGCTGTTACAAACTCGGTGAGTTTTAGCACTTTGCTTTGCTCCATCTCGTTCATTGCCATTTGCTGCTGACGCTCGGCTGCCATCTCGCGTTTGTCTTTGCGATATTTTGCCGAGTTTTTCTTGCCGCGGCTTGTAAGACGTTCGAGTGTCTCTTTTATCTGTTTCGATACATCCTCGTCGCTGACTTCGGATTTGTCGAAGCGTTTGTGTTTGTTGTCGCGCTCTTTACGGCTGCCTTGTGAGGGGTTCTCGCTCTTGCTCTTGTTGCGATTGCCCGACCAGTCTTGGCTTTCGTTGCCTTGTACCGAGTCGATGTTTACACGTTGGTTGCCAATGCGGGCGCGTTTTTTCTTTTTGTCGTTGCCGCCTTGCGCGTTGCCTCCTTGACTTTTTTGAGCCTCTTTCTGCTGCTTGCGTTGTTCTTCGCGTTGACGTTCTTTCTCTTCGCGCTCTTTACGCTTCTCCTCCTTGCTCTTTTTCTTGGGGCGTGTCGATTGGTTTATGGCCGATAGGTCTATTTTTCCTACTACGTTGAATGACGGCTTTATGTCCTCGACTTGTGTGAGGGTGGCTTGGGGCATTGTGGGCTCCACTGTCTCTTGAACGGCCTCGGCTATGGGTGCTTCGACGGTTTTTTGTGGTTGCTCGACGGGCTTAGCCTCTGCTTTTTCTGTTTTTACGGGCTGAGGCTTGTTCTCGTGTTTTGCCTTTTTGTTCTCTTTGTTCTCTTTTTTGTTGTTAGGCTTGCGGTTTAGTGCCGAAAGGTCTATGCTGCCCATTATTTTTATACCGGGCTCGGGGGTTGCCTTTTGCTCGCTCTCTTTTGCCGGCTCGGGTGTTACGGGGGCCGGTGTGGGCTCGGGCTTTTGTGGCTCTACTTTCTTTTCGACACTCACAGGCTCGTGGCTTGGTGCCTCGGGTTCTTCGGGCTTGGTATCGTTTTGCGATACTTTGCTTTTGTCCTTGTTTTGACGCTCTTTTGTGAATATTTCCGATTGCATGCGCACGCTTTTATCGGCACTGAACGCTTCCATAAGAAGGTTGTATCCTTCCTCGGGTACTACTGCGTTGGGGTCTTCTTTTATTTCGAAGCCTTTCTTTTGCAGAAACTCCACAATAGTATTCAATCCTATGTTCAGTTCTTTTTGTACTTTATTTAGTCTTATCTTCATTCGTTGCTTGTTTTTTATGAAACATTTTTTTTGTTTTATTTACGCTGATGGAACAGAATAAAAAATGTTCATTATTTTTCGTCCTCGGCTTTTTCTTCCTCGAATTCGGCTCTTAGAACGCTCAGTACATGATCGACTGTGTCTTCCTCTAAATCGGCTTTTTCTATAAGCAACTCGCGCGGTGCGTTCATAACTGCTTTTGCTGTGTCCAAACCAAGTTTTTTAATGGCGTTTATTATCCATTCGTCTATCTCGTCGGTGAACTCGTCAAGGTAGATGTCGTCTTCTTGCGCACTCTCTTCTATTTCGCGATATACATCTATGGTGTATTCGGTGAGCATGCTTGCCAATTTTATGTTCAAACCGTTCTTACCGATGGCAAGTGATACCTCCTCGGGTTTCAAATATACATCGGCGCTCTTTTTCTCCTCGTCAATGTATATTGTGAATACCTTTGCGGGGCTTAGTGCACGCTTGATGAATAGCTCTATGTTCGATGTGTAGTTTATGACGTCGATGTTCTCGTTGCGCAATTCGCGTACTATGCCATGTATGCGCGAGCCTTTCACGCCTACGCATGCACCCACCGGGTCTATGCGGTCGTCATATGTCTCTACGGCTATCTTGGCACGCTCGCCGGGTATGCGGGCTATTCGTTTTATGGTTATAAGGCCGTCGTTAATCTCGGGTACTTCGAGCTCGAACAGACGTTGCAGGAACATGGGCGATGTGCGGCTTAGAATAATCTTGGGGTTGTTATTCTGGTTATCGACACGTGCCACTACGGCGCGTACATGGTCGCCCTTGCGATAGAAATCCGAGGGTATTTGCTCGGCTTTGGGGAGTATAAGCTCGTTACCTTCGTCGTCGAGCATCAATATCTCTTTCTTCCATATCTGATATACCTCGCCGCTTACTATTGTGCCTACTTTTTCGCTGTATTTGTTGTACAGGCTGTCTTTCTCTAATTCAAGTATTTTTGAAGCGAGTGTCTGGCGCAGGTTCAAAATGGCACGACGACCAAACTCGGCAAAATTTACTATCTCGCTCACGTCCTCGCCCACCTCGAATGAGTCGTCTATCTGTTGGGCTTCGCTCAGCGCAATCTCGAAATTGCTGTCTTTTACTTCGTTGTCGGCTACTACGGTTCTGCGACGCTGTATCTCGAAATCGCCACGGTCGGGGTTTACTATGACAGAATAGTTTTCGTCGGTTCCGAACATGTTTATGAGCACTTTGCGAAAACTCTCTTCGAGCACGCTGATCATTGTGGTACGGTCGATGTTCTTCGACTCTTTGAATTCTTGAAATGTATCAAGAAGGCTGATTGTTTCTTCTTTTCTTGCCATATTATTTGAAATTTATAATGTACTTGGTGTATTTTACTTCGTCGTAGGCAAATTCTATGTCCTCCTCGACGAGCTGGGGACGTTTTGCCCCTTCGACTTTCTCTTTTTTTGTGATGGTGACAACGAAACTGTGCTCGTTGGCGCTTTTTAGTATGCCACGCAGTTTCTTGCCTGCCTTGCTCAGTGTCTCGACCTCTTTTCCAATGTGTATCAGATATTGTTGAAACACCTTGAATGGCTGTCCCAAACCGGCTGAACCAACCTCTAACTCGTAGTCCTCGGTGTCACGACTCAACCCCGACTCGATATGTCGGCTCAGGTCGGCACAATCTTCTATCCATACTCCCTCGGCATGGTCTATTTCCACGGTTATTTTGTCGCTCTTGCTTATGGCTACATCTACAAGAAAATACTCCTTGTCGGAAAGCCATTCTTGTGTTAGTTCAATAACTTTTTGTTTGTCAATCATAGATTTAAAAATCTTCTTTCAAGATGATGGTTTTGTAAATTTTATACCGCTTGGGCTTTTTATAAAAGATAATTTGATAATAAAAAGAGGAGCTTGCGGCCCCTCTTCATCATCAATTCTTTGCAAATATAGTGATAAATGGTTTAGTTGCCAAATATTCGGCGTGTTTTTTGAACATTATGTTTTTTTTGTTACTTTCGCAAAAAAAAATAGAACAAGATTATGGCAAGGAGCAAAGGTAGTAATGCCAATATGAGATTTTTATTTGGAAGCGTGTTCTTCTTCTTTGTGGTTATCATAACCATCATGCTGTTCAGCTATTTTACATTGCAGCAGTGGAGCAAACCGGGGATGGCAACTGCCGACACCTATGCTATTTCTTTTTCGAAACAGTTCGATGGCTTGCGCTACGACCTGTATCTTAACGATTCCCTTTTGTATGTGGGCGACCCTGTTTGTGCCGAAACCGTGATACGTGTGGCGCGAATGGCCGATGAGAATGCGTTGCTTGTGGTGGAAAAAGAAAACGACCTTGTCTCCGTTGTCGAAATAGGGAAAAAAGGCCGTATTCTTGTCTCTTTTGATAGGAATGGCGAGGTGTTCGCCGATGTCATTGAGCAGTAGCGTCGTTGCTTGCCGTCTCTGCTTGTGGCGACAATATGCTTATATATCTTTTTTTGTCATCCAGTATTTTGTAACATTCTTCTAATTCGGTGTCGTTGCGAAGCCCGTATATGGTTTCGCCTGTTTGTCCGTAATAGCGCTTTACGATTTCGGCGTTAAGCAGCATTTTTACGTGCTTGGCAAAATGTGTCAGGGCATACTCCAAATTGTGCTGCAACTTGTTTTCAAGGGCTTCAATCTCGTTCTTGGTTATCTCCTTGTAGCCTTCGAATTCTATCATTTCTTTCAGCTGTTTCAGCAGTTTGCTGCTTTGCATGTCGTAGTTAAATCCGCTCTTTATAAGCTCCTTCTTGAATAGCTCGTAGTCGTTGTCGCTTATCTCGAACTTGTGGGCCGGGGCTATGCTGTCGTAGCGCAGACGGTAGTTTGTGGCGTAGTCGAATATGGCCATATCCTGCAACAGGTAGAATAGCAGGGTCGATAGTTCCTCGGCTTTGGGCTCGACGTCGGGGCGTATGCCGCCACCATCGCGCACTTGACGTCCTGCGGCTGTGTAGAATATGTTTGTCAGGCTGTCGGGGATGCGTTTTGCTGTGCCGTCGTGTCCGCGGTGGTTGTAGTCCAAGGCTTGAACGCATCGTCCGCTTGGTATGTAGTATTTCGATGTTGTCAGTTTCAGGTATCCGTTGCCGGGGAGCGAGCGGGTGCTTTGAACAAGGCCTTTGCCGTAGGTGCGTGAACCCACTATGACGGCGCGGTCGAAATCCTGCAACGACCCTGCCAAAATCTCGGCTGCCGATGCTGTGTGCCCATCGACAAGAACGAATATAGGCGATACGGTGTCCAATGGCTCGCGAGTGGTTTTATACTCTTCGTTCACCTGCTTTGTCTTGCCCTTTGTGGTTACAATGGTTTTTCCTTTTCCCACAAACAGGTTCACAATATCTATGGATTCCTGCAACGAACCGCCACCGTTGCCGCGCAGGTCGATTATGAACGATGTGGCCCCCTTGCCTTTCAGGTCGATGATGGCGCGTCGCATATCCCTCGAACATTTTTCGGTGAAGCTGTCGAAACTTATATATCCTATACTGTCGCGCACAATGCCGTAGTAGGGTATGGCGGGCAGTGTTATATTTTCTCGTTCGAGCGTTACTTTGTGCGGTGCATCCTCGCCGGGACGGTTCAGTGTTATTGTCAGCTTGATGCCGGCCTCGCCACGTAGCATATTGCTCACGCTGTCGGTGCTCATTCCGCGCACATCGGTGTCGTTTACATACAAAATCTCATCGCCTATGCGCAACCCCGCTTTTGCGGCCGGCATATTGTCGTAGGGGTCGGCTATGACAGTGGTTTTTTTGTCGGTGTGGTAACGTATTACCGAACCTATGCCGGCATATTTTCCCGTAATCATCATTTTTAAATCGTCGGCCTCTTTTTCGGGATAATAAACGGTGTAGGGGTCTAACTTGCCAAGCATGGCATCTATTCCATCCCTTATTATTTTTTCGGGAGCGATGGTATCTACATAAAAAAGGTCCAAATCCTTAATTATGGTGTTGAATATGCTCAGTTGTTGCGACAGAGTGAATTTACGTCTGTCGTTGCTGAATGCCAGCAGGGTGATTATGGCGATGACAGCCAATGGCAGTATCAGAAACGGGGTTTTCTTATGCATGGTGGTTTATATTTTGTTTCACAGCGCGAAGATACATCATTTGCTCTTTATAACAGCCCTAATGGCATTTATTTTAACCTAAAACAACGAAGTTTTATCTGTTTGCAGAATTTTTTTAATTTTTTTTGAAAAAAAAGATGTTTTTGTTTGCACAGTAAAAAAAAACGTCTTACCTTTGCATCGTCAATCAGAAAGGGATTGAAAAATTCTTCAATAGCTCAGTTGGTTAGAGCACCTGACTGTTAATCAGGGGGTCGTAGGTTCAAGTCCTACTTGAAGAGCGAAGCGAGCAACAACGTTGCTCGCTTTTTTTTTGTGCATATAGGGCAGGGGAGGGGGCTCACCTACAAATTCAGGGGGGCTATGCAAAAATTTACTCAATCTGTAAAAGAAAAATTTTAAATTGCATGGCAAATGGAATTTTCGGTTTTGCACTGTACTCTGTTATCTGTTATCTTTTTCCACTCCCTCGTCATCGACTGCGTCGCTGCCACTCCCTCTCCGGCGAGGGAGAATTTTCGTGCAAATGTTTGGTGGGGTGGAATGCAAAACTATATAATTGTCCCTCTTCGAAGAGGGACGAGCAACGCAGAGCGTTGCGGAGGGAGTTGACTAATACTCATAGCACGCGATTTTGCTATTTCTACTTTTTTCTTTCTACTTTCTGCTTTTCCACTTGTTTCCACTCCCTCGTCATCGACTGCGTCGCTGCCACTCCCTCTCCGGCGATGGAGAATTTTCGTGCAAATGTTTGGTGGGTGGAAAGCAAAACAATATAATTGTCCCGCTTTGAAGAGGGACGAGCAACGCTCCGCGTTGCGGAGGGAGTTGACAGATATTCATAGCAAGCGAATTTGCTATTTCTACTTTTTTCTTTCTACTTTCTGCTTTTCCTCTTGTTTCCACTCCCTCGTCATCGACTGCGTCGCTGCCACTCCCTCTCCGGCGAGGGAGAATTTTCGTGCAAGTGAGTAAAAACCAAGCTCGCTTGAGTTTTTGCAACGAGCGCAGCCGAAAATCAACGAAATTAATTTAATTCGTGCAAGTGAGCGCAGAGGACAAGTTTATTTGTACTATGCCGAACGCCGCCGAAAATCAACGAAGTTAACTGATTTGCTCTGTTATCTGTACTCTGTACCCTGTTATCTATTATCTGTACTCTGTACTCTGTTATCTATTATCTGTACTCTGTACTCTTCTTCCCAGCCTGTACTTTGTATAATAAAACAAGCCTTGAAGCATGCTTCAAGGCTTGTTTAGTGGGTTTTATATAGCTTCCTATTAGAAGTATAGGTATCTGTTGTCGGTTACATTTGCTTTCTCGTACAAGTCGCGATAGTAGTTGCCTGCTACACGAAGAGCCTCTGCTTTCAGTGTCTCTTGTTGGCTTGCAGCGTTGAACTCGCCGGGCTTGTTGTTCTTTGCAATGAGTTTTATGACATATACAGCGTTGTTGCCTTTTATGGGCTCGCTAACCTCGTTTACTTGCAATCTGGTGACAGCTGCGTTTATGGCAGGCTCGTTAGCCGATGTAATGTTTATGCGTGCAGGAGCATCGAATGATATGCGTTTGACATTGTCGCTCTTGATGTTTGCAACGCTTGCAAGCTCGTCGAAGTTCTTGCCTTTTATCTGCTCTATGATTTTCTCGGCTTTCTCATTGTTCTTAGCCTTTCTCTCGAACAGGAATTTGCGGCTTTCCAAAGGCATGTATCCTTTCTCGTTTACTTCGGTGAGTGCCAATACAAGCAGATTGTCGTTCTGACCACATTCGTACAAGGGCGATACTTCGTTCAGTTTGGCCTCGTTGAACAACCAACGTATAGCGTCGCGTGTGTCGGCAATGTTGGCTATGTTATGCGAACTGTTCATTATTCTGCCGGTGGGTACTACGTTGTAGCCATACTCCTCGGCATTCTTTTCGAGGTCCTCGACTGTTTTGCACGATGCTACGAATTGGCTGAATTTGTTGTAGGCCTCGTCGTAGGTCTCTTTGCTGAACTGCGATGTGCGTTTTATTACCAATGCGTTGTATTTTGTCTCGGGACACTTGGTGTCTATCACTTGGTATATAACCTTGTTGTTGGTAAGCTCGAAGCATGCGTACTCGCCTTTCTTGCCGTTGATGAGCGCGTTGGTGAATACTTCGTCGTCACCTGCCAAAGGCATGCCCTCGTACATAGCCGATGTGTACCATATCGAGTCGTTTACGGCGTTGTTGTATTTTTGTGACATGGCTTTGAAGTCTGCACCGTTCTTTAATTCTATGAGCAGGCTGTCGGCAATTTCTTTGCCTACGGGGAGTATGCGGCATAGGATTGAGTCGGGGACTGTTTTCTTACCCATGAATTTTATTACAGTGTATGAGTCGTCCGATTGGTTGTAGATGGTTGTGCTCACCTCGTTCTCTTTGAGTGAATCCAAACGCAATTGTACCTCCTCGGGGTAAATATCTTTTGCCCATGCTATTGACGAATAGGGGAATTCGCTGTTCGACAGGCGTGCTATGGTAGCATACTCGGTGTTGCCTGCTCTTAGCGTGTCGGCATATGCTGTCATCTCCTCGCGTAGTGCGTCGCGGTCTTTCTGAGCAGGTGTTATATGATGGCTTACATATTTTATGCTACGTGTTTCGTCGTTGTTCTTGTAAAGCTCTTTTTGCTCTTCGTACACTTTTTTGATGTCGTCATCCGACACTTTTATTGTGGAGTCGGCAATGGCCGAGTAGGGGTATGCCTTTAATTCTATGTCGTATGTAACATTGTTTACGTCGTAAACGTTTTGTGCAACAACGGGGTTGGAAATGAACGATGCCGATACCAAGGCGTTGTATTTCTCTACAAGTGCGCTTTGACGCAATTCGTTCTCCATGAACTTCCATAATTCGTACAAGGGCTGTGCCTGTTGAACATATTGGGGGTTCTCTTTGTTGTTGTCATACTCGACCAAGAATTGGTTAAGAGCATCTACATCGAACTTGTTCTGTTGACGGTCGAAGAATACGGGGAACTGTCTGAAAATAGGATGTATGCCTTTTGTGGCAATATCTACTATCTCCTTGTCGGTAACGGTTAAGCCTATTTTGTCGGCTTCTTCCTTGATGATGTTGTAGTAAACATAGCTGTTCCAAACTTGGTCTTTCAGGTTGTTTACTTGTTCCTCGGTTTGAGGAGCGTTGTTGCTCATTATCTTGTATGCGTTGGCATATTTTTCATATACATCTTGGTATTCCACTGCGGTGATTTCTTTTCCATTGATGGAGCCTACCGACTGAGAACCCTGAGGCGATTGAAAAATTCTTAGGGCATCGCCTGCAACGAATGCAAGCAGTGCGACACCTACAAAAATAACAAGTAAAGGTCCTGCGTTACGCAGTTTTTGTAATGTGGCCATAATCTTTATAATTTTTTAGTTTTATTTATTCAAATTGTTCGGTACAAACGTGGCAAAGATACAAAAACGCTTTTAAAATCCTATTATATTATGATAAAAAAGTTAGTTATAAATGTAATTTAGAGACAGCTTATTCTGTTACTCTTAATTTTACTAACTCAATCTTCATGCTGCGTTTTTTAAGTGTTTGTATCTGAAATTTACCTATGTTTATGGTCTCGTTCAATTGCGGGAAACGTTGGTGGTGGGCCAATATGTATCCGCCAAGTGTTTGATATTCGTCCGATTCGGGTATTCCTAACTCGAACATCTCGTTTATTTTTTCTACCTCTAAACGGCACGATAGCAGGTATTCGTTGTCGGCGGTTTTGCGTGCCACGCGGTTGGTATTGTCGTGTTCGTCCTCTATTTCTCCTATTATCTCTTCCAATAGGTCTTCCAAGGATATTATTCCCGATGTTCCGCCAAATTCATCAACTACAACGGCAAGCGATTTTTTTTGCTGCATCAGTGTGCGCATTAGCTTTTGTGCCGACAGTGTCTCGGGGACTATGGGCATTTTGCATATTCTCTGTTGCCATTTGTTCTCGCTCCTGAATAGCTCCGAGGAGTGTATGTATCCTATTATATTGTCTATGTTGTCCTTGTAAACGATAATCTTGGAGTGGCCCGACTCTATGAACAGCGATTTTAGTTCTTCTATCGATGTGGTGACCTCCACTGCATCTATTTCGGTTCGCGGTATATAGCAGTCGCGCACTTTTATATCGGAGAAATCGAGCGCGTTCTGAAATATTCTGACGTCGTTGTCTATCTCCTCCTCCTCTTTTTTGGCGTTCTGTATGCTGCTTTGTATCAGGCTGTTGAGTTCTGTCTTGCTGAATGTGTTGTCGCGTGTCTCTTTGTTTATTCTTATATTGAATATGCGTAGTATAAGGCACGAAATCCATGTGGTAAATTGGGCCAACGGATATAAAATAATGTATATGGGATACATTATCAGCGAGAAACGCTTTAATGTGCCGTTGGGGTTTATGCGAAACAGCGCCTTGGGTACAAATTCTCCTGTGAGTATTATTATTATTGTCGATATGAGTGTCTCCAAAAACAGACGCAGCGATGTCGAGTCTGTTATGTAGGGTAGGATGGTGGCGTTGAGCAGTTCGGCCATTAATATACCGTAAATAACCAGAACGATATTATTACCCACCAACAGGCTCGATACGAAATTGTTGCTGTTGGAGTAGAATTTGTCTATTACGTATGATGTTATGCTCTTATTGCTCATATCAATCTCCATAAGCAGGCGGTTCGAGGCTACAAAGGCTATCTCCATGCCCGAGAATAGGGCCGAGAATGATATTACGACTATGAGCAAAAGAATTGTACTTGCCATGATTTGTTATTCTTCTATCGGATATATTCCTGTTGTGTTTAATATTTGCCAGTTGGTGAAATTTTGGTTCGATGAGAAACCAACGCCTTCTGTCACTTGGTCTTGTTGTTCTATTTTTATGTATTTATCGGAGTATATGCGTCCGCTGTCGCTGCTCCAATACATTTCGTGGGTGAATATTTTTTCCCCTTTGCTGTTGCTTATCTGTACATTGCCTAATAGCTTCCATAGCCCCATTTTGTCGAAATAGTAGGCGGTGTCGCTGCGCAGTGTGGTCTCTACTTGCAGGCTGTCGTTGAATTTTTCGAGATAGATGCCTTTCTCGAATGCCCAGTGCGGCGGATTGCGCTTGTCGTACATGTGCCACTCCTCGGCTTCGACGCGGTAGCTTATGCGACCCGAGTCGCTTATGAGGGTGTTTACTCCATAGGTGCTCATAAATGCGATGGAGTCGGGCGATACAGTGCTTTGTATGACACTGTTTTTCTTTTCGTCACATGCAAAAAGAAAAAATAGTACAACTATCGTTGGGAAAACGATAGTTGTACAGATGCTTGTGTGCTTTTTATTAGCGAATTGTTGTTGTCTCATTTATCCAACCGCCGATGGTTATGCTTTTACCTTCGTTATATCCTCTCATGAACAACTCGTCCTTTGCGGGGGTATATTTCGAGTATTGTGCTATTAGTTTGTTGGCCTCGTCCTTCACTGTGGGATCGACCGCTTTTGCGCGTTGCAATTTGTCTATTGCGGCAAAATAGGTACATCCGTTCAGTACGTTGTCGTTGCCCCAGTTGGGTGCAGCTGCATAGCATTGTGCTATAAGTATATAGGCCTCGCCAAACTGCGGGTTGAGCTCTAATGCTTTGCGAGCGTATTCGCGTGCCTTGCTGTATTTTTTCAGGTTCATATATACGGCACCAACCTTGTAGCACATATCGGCCTTGTTGGTGACACTATGTTCGAGTTCTATCGCTTGGTCGAAGAATTCCATGGCTTTCTCTATCTCGCCTCTTTTGAAATAGCGGTAACCGCAACCCATGGCTGCTTTTGCAGTGGGCTCTATTGCCAATGCATACTCCGATGCGGTGAGGTAGGCGTCTTGGTTGGTACATTTAAGCATACTCATGAGCGAAATTACTTTGTTCAGGTATGCTATGTTGTCTTTGTTCTCTTCGATTTTGGGAGCGTAGATGGCTTCTAAGTCGTCGCACGATGCCGCACCGCTGTTTATGAAATAGCCATCGATGTTGCTACGTGCTATGCGTGCTGCGTTTATGGCCTTGCGATATTGCTCGGCTTGTACGCTGTCTTTGGGGTCGCGCAATTCCTCGTAACGCTTGGTGTAGAATGCTATACGCTCGTTGTATTTGTCAAGTACATCGACAATGTACACCGATGCGTCCAAGTAGTCTTGTATCACCGACTCGCCATGTCCTGCGGGGTCTTTTTTGTATTTTTGTGCCGACAGTTTCATGAGTTGTTGTGTGATATTGTACTCCGACATACCTTTTTCCATGCTCACCGACTGTGACACCATTGCGTATGCCGAGTCGAGCGATGCTTCGGGCATGAATTTTATGTAGTCAAGGGCTTTTTTACCCAAGGTGTTACCCGCAGTGATTTTTGTTTTGGTGATGGCTTGCAACTTGTCGATGTATTTTATCTGTTGGTCATAAACTGCCATCAACTCGTTTATATAGTCGAGTTTCTTTTGCTCGTCGGTCTCTTCTGCAATGAGTCCTTTGAGAATTTTAATACCGTTGGTGTATGTATCTACACGTGCTACGGGATATCTGTTGAAAAGTTCTTTCCACGATACATAGGCATCGGTATAACTTTTGTTTTTTACATTGGTGTTACAGATGCTTATAAGTTCTATACAGTGGATGCTGTCCTCCCCAACACCGAAACGGTTGTCGTTGTCGATGCCGTTGATTTGTGCCGAGACACTAAGTGCCGCGAACGTAAAAAGAAATGCTGAAATAATTTTTTTCATATTATCGGATTTTATTTTAAATATTTACATTATTCTACTTTCATTTTTGTGAACCAGCTTTCGTTGAATGTGATGCCGACATTTATTCTGAGATATGTCTCGGCTATTGCACCCGAATTCTTTGGTTCCATGCGTATGCATTGTCCCGATATGTGCAGGTGTGAGCGGTTGTTGTATTTGTTTATAATAGGTATGGAGAAACCGGCACTTACTCCGTATTCTTCGCATCCTTTGTCGCCGTTCACTTGTGTGTAGGGTTGCGCATAATATAGTCCTGCACGATATGATATTCTTTTGAAGAATTTTGCAAACATATTGTCGGGAGCATATTCCATGCCTAATGATACCTTGCTGCGGTTCACTCCCTTGTTTTCGCCAAAGAAGTCCGAGGAACCCCACGACTGATAGGTGTAGTCGGCACCGAATTTCCAGTTATTCTTGTATTTGTAAACGGCACCAAATCCGAATGTGTGCGGGAGTTTGAAGCCATCGTTTATGTTTGTGGTGTCCGACGACTGCAATACGCTGTTTTGCGACGTCATGTCAATTATCCTTGCTTCGGCATTCAGGTCGTGCCCCATTGAGTATATTGCTCCCAAGGTGAGCATGTTGCCTTTTTTCATCGGTATGTCATACTGTACACCGAAATCCAATTTGTAGCTCGATACATCTATTGTGTAGTTGCGTATGCGGCTACGGATGTTTGCGTCGTCGAACGTTGTTGCCACATTGTGGCTTATGTCGCCATAGATATAAGAACCCATGACACCTATCGAGAAATTCTTGAATGGAACCCAACCAAGGGCCACGTATGGCTGGTAGATGCCACCGGTACCGTTGTAGCTGTTGGTGCTCGATACGTTGTTGTTGGTGCTTGAATTTATGTTGACCTCGCGATTGCTGAACGAATATCCAACATTGGAGTATGGCAGGAAACCAATGCTCATTCCCAACCCCTTGCGTATGCGATATTCCATGGCGATATAGTCGAAACTGCCATTATGGGCATTTATTTTTTTACTATTCTCCTTGAAATTGACATTTTGCAACGAGAAACCGGCTTCGAACAACATGGTGAGTGTGTCCACATGCGCAATGGCTGCCGGGTTTAATAGGTTGATATAACGATTGTCGTACATAGCGTAGCCCAAACCGCCCATCTGACGGTTGATGGCAAGATTTTGGTCGGACAATATTCCCATACCAAAACGCGAGTAGGGCGAATTTATGCCATTATCGGCCGATATGCCGGTGAAAAGCATAAACAATGCTAAAATTGTAAGTAGTTTTTTATTTAGTGCCATATTCAGCTTATGTTCTCTAAAATTCTGTTCAATCCCTTTGCAACAAGAAATCTGTCTGCAAAGATGTGACTTTTTATCTTATTAATCAATGTTTTTTCGTCTCCGCCCGTTAAAAAAACCAAAAGGTCGGGAAATTTGTTCTTAAAATCTGTTATATACCCGTCAATTTCATGACAAATGCCATGTATGACTCCGCTGCGAATTGCCGTATCTGTGTCGTAGCCCAATGCCGGTGTCTCGCCCTCTTTCTCGACAGATGGCAGTCGGTTGGTGAAGCTATGCAGTGCCGCAAGACGCATTTTTATTCCCGGTGATATGTTGCCTCCGCGGAATGTGCCACCGGAGTCAACAAAGTCGATGGTTATGGCACTGCCCGCATCTATTATCAGGATATTGCGCCCGGGTGCCTCGCACATGGCTCCAATGGCTGCTGCCAAACGGTCGCTGCCCAATGTGTTCGGCGTGCGATATTCCGATTTAATAGGCACAGGGGTGTCTTTGCTCAACCAAATAACACGTGTCGCTGCTGCATCTATGATGCTTTTTTGTTCATCGTCAATCCCTATTACCGACGATACGATAATACTTTCCACATTGTACGATGCAGAAAGTTCTTGCACGAAATGAAACGAAGTGTTGTTTTTCCTGCCATGAAGAATTATACTGTTTCCACTGAAAAGGAAAAACTTTGCACTGTTATTTCCAATGTCAATTATAAGATTCACAATGTGCTTTTTTTGCAACTTGGCTGCAAAGATAGCGCAAAATATTCGTATTTACGACAAATTAGCGACACTTTTATAGTAAGAAACAGTTTAAAATATATTATTTCCTCGTTATTCTTTTGTTTATGAGCCTTCATGTATGGCTTAATCCCGTTGTAGTTGCTTTCTGCTGCTTGTTCTTGCCGCGACTCCCTAAATTTAAGCAAGTTTTTAGAAGCTGTTTATAAAATAATGTTGTATTTTTGTGGCTTATAATCTACTTGAATTTATATTGCCAATTTTTTGTTGAGCAAAAAGAATGAACCGACAAGACGATGAAACGATTTTTATCATTTATAATATGTTTGTTTGCGGCATTAAATATTTCCCATGCCGATGAATCGTGCGAGGTGAGTATTCTCACCTGCTCGCCGGGCGAGCAGGTGTATGAACTGTTCGGACACACCGCGCTGCAATATACCGACCACGAGAAAGGGGTGGACTTGGTGTTCAACTATGGTCTTTTCAGTTTTGAGGAGCCCAATTTTATTTGGCGTTTTGTGCTTGGCGAAACCGATTATATCCTTGGTGTCACAGACTACGATACATTCCTCGCAAGCTATGCCATGCGTGGCTCTTCTGTCACCCGACAAATTCTGAACCTCGATTCTTTGCAGAAAAAAAGGCTTTTTTCCGACCTTATGCAAAATCTTGCACCGCAAAACAGGAAGTACAGATATAATTTCCTGTTCAACAACTGTACCACAAAAGCACGCGACAAGGTTTTCGATGCCCTGGGAGCCAATGCACGTATAGGCTACACTCAGTCGTCGCCATGGCAGGAATATACGTTTCGCGATATAATCCACAACCACACTGCCGATAATTTGTGGTATCGTTTCGGCATGGATTTGCTCTTGGGGGCTTCGGCCGATAAAAAAGCGGGTAGGGATGGAGCGCAGTTTGCCCCGTTGCTTCTGCAACAGGATATTCGTTCGGCGCATATTATAACAAACTCCGATACCTTGCCGCTTTTGCGTGGCGAGTATGAACTGTTGCAAGCGTGCGAGAAAACACCGGGCAAAAACAATCTGACGCCGTTCAACGCCTCGTTGTTGCTCTTGATGTTTACATTTGTGGTGATGTTGTGCGAACGACGTTCGAAAAAAACATACTTCTTATGGGATATTCTGCTAATGGGCGTGCAAGGAACGGCAGGGGCTGTATTGCTTTTTATGGCCCTATTCTCGCAACATCCGGCGGTCGATTCCAATTGGTTGCTCATGTGGCTCAATCCGCTGCCGCTGTTCTTGTTGCCACTGCTGATTTACAAAATAAAAAAACATAAGACACCCCAAATTATGTGGGTTCAAATATTCATGGTGTCGTTGTTCGTTGTTCTGTCGCCTTTTTTGCCTCAGAGTTTTCCAACGGCAATATATCCATGTGCCATGGCTTTGATTATACGTTCATTATTTCACATATATAAAAACGATATATGCGCATTAGATTAATTCTTATGGTGGCGGCATTGCTGTTGCCCCACATTGTCTTGTCGCAGGATGACGACAAAAAAATCAGATTGGTTTTGGCTATAAACGTCGATCAGTTGCGTAGCGATTTCCTTTACGAATTTGAAAATCTGTACACGCAAAAAGGCTTCAAACGACTCATGTCGGGTGGACGCGTCTATTCCAACGCCTACTATGCCTTTGAACAGATAGACCGGGCATCGGCCACAGCCACTGTCATGACGGGAACAAACCCCTATGTCAACGGAATAGTAGGCAGTCGCTGGCTCGACCGCTCTTCGTTGCGTTTGGTAAATTGCACCGACGACAGCAAGTATAAAGGCCTGTACACCAACGATGCCGTCTCGCCAATAAAACTTAAATCGTTGACACTCACCGACGAAATGAAACGTGCCACACGTGGCAAATCGCAAATATGTGCAATAGCCCCCGATTGCGATGTGGCTGTAATGGCAGGTGGCCATGCAGCCGATGTCGTGTTATGGAAAAACAACGACACCGGATATTGGTGCAGTTCGTCGTACTACGGCCTGTTCCCATCGTGGGCTGCCGATATGAACAAAACCATCGTGGGCAAATCGCGCAGTTGGCAACCGTTCTATCCCACCGAAATGTATAATAACTATGGCGATAAGGCTCCAAAAGCCTTTAACTACTCATTTAATGGCAGTAATGACGTGCGTCTTTACAAAACAAGCGCATGTATGAACGAGGAGATAAACGAAATGGCGATAGCCTGTTTGCGTAGCGGCGATATGGGGCTTGATGATATTGCCGATTTCCTCTCGGTCACCTATTACGCTGGTAACTACAACGAACAGCCTATGGAGGACCGTCCCATCGAGGTACAGGATATCTACACCCGTCTCGATGTGAACATAGGCGAGCTGCTTGACGAAATAGACCGCCGCATAGGGCTTGACAATGTACTTGTTTCGCTATCGTCCACAGGCTATGTCGTCGAGGGCGACGGCGATGAGGCCCGATACCGCTTGCCTTCGGGCGAAATACATCTGGATAGGGTGTCGGCATTGCTTAACGTCTATTTAAGTGCCATATTCGGCAAGGGAACATATGTCGATGGGTATCATAATTCACAATTATACATGAACAGACGTCTCATCGAGACAATGAAACTCGATAAACTCGATGTAATATCGCATGCCGTCGAGTTTCTGAAATCGGTTGAGGGCGTAGAGGATGTTTTTACCATTTATCGTTTGGGCGGGTTGTTGAGCCCCGAAATGCAGTATGTGAAGAATGGCTATAACGCCAATTGCTCCGGTGATATATGGTTGCGCCTGATGCCCGGCTGGAAAATGGCAAAAGATGTCTCTGCTGCATCGAATTTGGTGCGTCGCAGTTCGGTTTTCTTCCCCATGATTATATATGGCGGTGGAGTGACACCTGTTGTCATCGAGGATATGACGGTGGCAAACGTTCTTTCCCCCGAACTTGCCCGCATACTGCGCATAAGAAGACCAAACGACAATTGTCTGCGAATGTTTAAATAGCTTACTGCTATTATTAGGATATATAAATCCCTGCCACATAGCTATGTGGCAGGGATTTATATATTTATATAGGGTGTGCTTACATTCTATATAAATATCTTATAAAATTATCAATAACATTTTTCTATGTTCCACACAAATGCTCTTACACCAAGCATCGGGGCGTTTTCGTCAATTTTTTTTAGTGAGGCCAATAAACTATCTACTATGTTGTCTTCGACAATTGTTATTATACCTGAATTCATCGACGCCCATGCGTGAGTACCATAATGCGGGTCGCCTGTTTTGCTGCCACGTCCTTGCATTTGCTCGAATAACGAGAAACCGCGACAGTTCAAGTGGTCGAGTGCCTCTATTATAGCGTCTTTTTGTGCCTGATCAAAGGCTATAAATACTCCTTTCATATCTGTTTCTGTTTATACCTCCCCGGCCTTTAACAGCCGAGGAGGGTGTTTGTTATATTATTTCTTTGCACTTATGAGCATTTCGTCGTTTTTGTGCTCGTTCCAATATGCTTCGAGTTCGCGTTTTGCTTTCAGCTGTTTGCGACGACGTCTTATGCCGTTGCCTCCGAACACGCAGAACATAACGGGGGTGTATGTCAGTGTCATTATGGTCGATATGGTGAGACCACCGATAACGGCTATACCCATGGGACGCCACATTTCGGCACCTACACCCTGACTGACTGCCAAAGGCACCATACCCAAAATGGTGGTGGCGGTTGTCATAAGAATAGGACGCAAACGGCTTCGTGCAGCACGTATGGTTGCGGGGATGAGGCCTAAACCGCGTTCACGCAACAGCATGGTGTAGTCGATGAGTACGATACCGTTCTTCACCACGATACCAATAAGCATGATAGAACCAAGGATGGACATGACGTTCATGTTGGTGCCGGTGATGAACAGTGCCAACAATACACCGCTCAATGCAAACGGTACCGAGAACATTATGATGAAGGGGTAGGTGAGCGACTCGAACTGTGCTGCCATAACAATGAATACCAATATTATGATGAGGAAAGCCAGCATACCCATATCCTTGTTTGTGTCTTGTTGGTCCTCGTATGAACCGGCAACATCAATGGCGTAGCCGCTTGGTATGTTCATTTTGTTTATAATCTCATAACCATAGTTGACACCGTCGCTAAGCGCTGTTCCGGCTGCCAATACAGCATCTACTGTTACAATACGTTCGCGGTCTTTGCGCTCGATGGTAGGGGGAAGGTCGCGTTGTACCACCTTGCCAAGCTCTTTTATGCGCACCGGCTTGCCGCTACCCGAATAGATTACTATATTTTCTATGTCCTCGACGCTTGTACGGCTTGCGGGCTCGTATCTTACTTTTACATCGTACTCGTCGCCATCCTCGCGGAAATATGTCGCCAACGAACCGTTATAACGGTTGCGCAGGTAGGTGGCTGCTGTACTCAGGTTCAGTCCGTGCATGGCAAGCTTCTCGCGGTCGAAGTCAACGTTGTATTCGGGCTGGTAGTCGCTACGGCTTATATTCACCTGTGTCACTTTGTTCCAAGCACGCAACGAGTCGGCAAGTTCCTTCGACAGGCGGTCGGTTATCTCAAAGTCGTATCCGTAAATCTCGAATGTAGCCATAGTTTGTCCTCCCATACCGCTTCTACCTCCTCCCAGCTGTACGTTGCTACGTGCAATCTCGGGAATTTTCTTGATATCGGCACGCATCTGGTCGCAAATCTCGGCAAGGCTTATATCGCGCTTGTCAAGTGTCACAAAACTAATATTGAAACTGATTATGTGCGAACCATTGTCGCTGAGCGATGCAAACACGTTGTTCTCGTCGGCTTGGCCTACGCGGAAGTTACATACCTTCATATCCTTGCCGTAACGCTCTTTCCATGTGTTGGTAAGGCTCAAAGCAACCTCTTTTGAACGTTCCACGCGCGAGCCTATGGGCAGTTCGATGGTGGCTGCCACGCGGCCGTTGTCCTGCGATGGGAAGAACTCGCTCTTAATGCCTTTTGTACATAACAGGCTGACTGCGAACAGCGCAAAACAGCCCAAAAGCACTGTGAGACGGTGGCGTACGGCCCAGTTAATTCGTTTGGCATACCAATCGTCCAATTTGTCGAGCGAACGCGCTATGGGGGTGTAGAATATTTTAAATGCTTTGCTTTGTTTCTTTTGCAAACGCAACATGTTGGAGCATAGCATGGGGATGAGGGTAAGCGCCGCAACGGTCGATACCACCATGATTATACACATCATCCAACCTAACTGCTCGAACAAGATACCTGCCATACCGGTGACCATTGTCAGCGGGAAGAACACTGCAAGCATTGTGAGGGTCGATGCTACAACCGAGATGGCAACCTCGTTTGTTCCATGAATAGCCGCGCTTTTGGGGCTTGAACCACGTTCTATGTGTGTGGTGACGTTCTCCAATACCACAATGGCGTCGTCCACAACGTTACCAATGGCTATACTAAGACACGATAGCGATATGATGTTCAGCGAACCATCTGTTATAAGCAGGTAGATGAACGATGCTATAAGTGAGAATGGTATGGTGATACCTACAATGACGGTTGCTCTCCAACGTCCAAGGAATATAAATACCACCAGCATAACGAATATAAGTGCATATACAATGGTTTCGGTAAGTGTGGCTACTGTGTCCTTGATATTGTCCGAAGTATCAACAATTATACCGAGCTCGACATCCGAGGGTAGGCGTTTTTGCAATTTGGGTAGTTCGGCACGTACTGCGTTGGCTATGGCAACCGAGTTGCCACCGCTCTGTTTCTGCACAATAATCATGGCTCCTTTTTGACCATCGGTGAATGCCTCTTGTGCACGCTCCTGAGTGCTATCGACAATGCGTGCAATGTCGCGCAGATATACATTGGCACCGTTGTGCGAGCCGACAACAAGGTCCAACATTTCTTGCGGACTGCTGAACTCGCCCTCGACACGCAATGAATAGGTGTTGCTACCTATGTCAAATGTACCACCGGGCATGTTTCTGTTCTCGGACGATATAATGGAGCTGACGGTCTCGATGGGTATGTTGTATGCCTCCATCTTGACGGGGTCCATGTATATGTTAATCTCGCGTTCGGGGGCACCCGAAATGGATACTGTTCCTACACCGTCGATACGTGCAAGAGGGTTCGCTACATTGTCGTCAAGTATCTTGTACAATGCGGCTTGGCTCTCTTCGGCTTTTACCGATAGCATGAGAATAGGTATCATGTCGGCCGAGAATTTGAATATGATGGGGTTGTCGGCGCCATCGGGCAACGACGATGTTATCATGTCGAGCTTGTCTCGGACATCGTTCGTCAGGTCGTCTATGTCGTAGCCATACTCAAACTCCAATGTCACCACCGACACGTTCTCGCGCGAGTCGGATGTGATATGTTTCAGATGCTCTACCGAGTTTAGTGTATTTTCGAGTGGGCGTGTTACGTTATTTTCTATATCCGAGGCACTTGCACCGGTGTAGTAGGTGAATACCATAAGGGTGTTGGTCTCGATATCGGGGAATAGGTCTATTGGCAGCTTCAAAAACGAGAATATACCGAATACGACAACGGCTACAAAACATAACGCTGTCATTATCGGGCGTTTAACTGCTCCTTCATATAAACTCATAGCTTATTATTTTATAGTTTGTGTATATCAATTATTCAATTACGTTAACCTCCATGCCGTTGTTAAGTGCGGTCTGTCCTGCTACTACAACCTTGGTGCCCGAGGCTACTCCCGAAATAAGTTCGTACTTGTCGCCTAAACGGTTACCAATCTGTATTTTGTCGTAGCTTACTTTACCATCGGCATAAGTGTATATGTAGTAGTCGCCACTGCCGGCTTGTTTAATAACTGCTGCGTCGGGTACAACGACGTGTTTCTCGGTGCCAAAATTAATGGTGGCATGGCCGTACATGCCCGGACGTACGCGGCGGTCGCTGTTTGCCAGTGTTATTTCTACGGGGAATGTGTGTGTGGATGCGTCTATTGTGGGGTAAACAATGTTCACCTTGCCTTCGAACTCTTCGTCGCCGTATGTTTCGAATTTAAGTGATACTTTTGCGCCTTTTTTTACTTTTGTATAGTATTTCTCGCTCACGTTCACCTTCATTTTTACGGGTGTTATTTGTTCTATAACCAATATGGGTTGTCCGCCGTACATGTCGCCGTTGTCGTAGTTTCTTGCCGATACCACTCCGTTTATGGGGCTTACAAGCAGTGTGTTCTCCAAACGGTTTTTAAGTGCCTTTTCGTTTACTTCGAGCGATGTCTTTGCGTTGTCGTACTCGGCTTTTGATGCTCCTCCCACCTTGTATAGTTCGGCTACGCGGTTGAACTCGGTGCGTTGGTTCTCGACTTGCAGTGTCAGCTGCTCCAAATTGCTGGCATCGAGCTGAACAAGTTTTTGGCCTTTTGTTACATTGTCACCAACCTCGACATATATCTTGTCGATGCGCAGGGGCGAATTGGGGATTATATTGTTTTTTACATCGGCCTCGACGGTGGTGGCGAATTTACCAAGTTGTGCAACGTCTTGGACTGTCACAGTGGTTACTTTCACGTTGGGCTTTGCGGTCTCTTCCTGTGCAACGGTTGTCTCTTGTTGCTTGCTGCCGCACGATGTAAGCATGGCTGCGGCAATGATTGCTAAGAATGTCAGATTTCTTTTCATAATGATATTTATTTTTTTTATTCTTGTCCTAATACTGTTTTCAACTCCGATTTAGCAACCAAGTAGTCGTATATCGAATTGTTATATGTCAGCTGTACGTTTGTGAGCGATACTTGCGAGTTGTTGAGCTCTAAGATAGTTCCTTTGCCCACGTCGTATCTTTTTTGGCTTATCTCCAACCCTTTTTGAGCAAGCTCGACGGCCTCTTTGTTCGATTGCAGCTGCTCGGCACTTGCTTTCATGTTGTCGATGTAGCTTTGTGCCTGCATTTTGAGCATGCGTTCTGTGTTCAGACGATTTTCGGCAAGCTGTCGCTGTTGTATTTTGTTGCTTTTCAGCTTGGTGAAATTGCTTGCTTTGAACAGCGGTATGCTGACCGACAATACCAATGAGGAACTTTTTGCCCAATCGTATTGTGCCACCTTGAAATTGTTGTTATACAGTGACTGGTATTGGTAGCTGCCCGATAGCATTATAGTTGGTTGGAAATTTGTTTTCAGCATTTTTCGTGTTTGCATCAATAATTCGCCGTTAAGGTCTATCTGACGCAGTGTGCTGTTGTTGTCCAATGCTATGCTTTGTTCATTTATGCTTGCTTGGCTCATCTCGTTCTCGTAGTTTGTGAGCTTGTCGTCTATGACGATATCGACGTCGGCTGTTATGCCCATGAGCACTTTTAACTGCAATTTTGCCAGTTTCACTGCGTTCTCGCCACTTACGACGTTGGGCCATGCGCTACGCATCTGCACCTCGGAACTTATTTTGTCATATTCGCTCACGCTGCCTTGCTCGAACTTTGCTTTCACTATGTTGTAGTTGCTTTCGGCAAGTTTATAGTTTTCCATGAGCACGTTGTGTGAGTCTTGTGCCAACATTAATTGGTAGAATGCCTTTGTCACCTGATTTACCATTTCTATTTTGGAACCGCGGCTTTTCTCTACGGCAAGTTCTATGTCTTTTTTGCTCATTGTTATGGTGCGGTATGCCGCGGGTGCATATATGGGCAATGATACATTTAATGCTCCGTTCCATGTGTTGGAGTCGTCTTTACCCATCTTGAACGTGTTTTCACCCAATTTCATCTCGGCGGCTTTTATGGTGTAGTTGATACTGCCGTCGATGCTTACTGTGGGTAATAAGGATTGCCATGCCTCTTTTTTTGCAACTTCTTTCAATTCAATTTCTTGTTCGGCAACTTTTATTGTGGGGTTGTCGGCAAGTGCCAACTCAATGGCTTTGTCAAGCGTCAGATGCATGGTGGGCATCTCCTCTTGTGCATGTGCAGCTGTTGTAAAAAACAGTAGGGCTGCAACTAATTTCAATTGCGATTTGATGTTCATAGGATATTGTATTTATTGTTTTTGTTTCTTTATAAAATTCTCGATGATTTCTTGTCCTTTGCTTGTTGCTATTCCGCGCAGATAAAAAAGTATGAAACTGCGTCCAAGCTCGTCTATCGAGTAGTTGCTGAATTCATTCGAAATGGTGATGTATTCTATGTCGCGTCTTAATATATATAATATTATGTCGGAATTTGCGTCCTCGCGAAAAAGGCCCTCTTTCACGCCTTTCTGTATCCATTTTTTAAATTTGTCGCTGTTTCGCTTTTCTTTTGTTTTTTGATATTCTGTAATTTTGGGATATTGCTTCAAATCCAGAAAAAAGTTTTTGTTTGCTTTTTTCAGCATCTCGAAATATATGTAATAGAGTGTAAGCAGCACATCCAATGTGTTGTTTGATGTTTCTCTTATTTTTTGCCTGCCTGTTCTATGTATGTTCTTGTATATATATTTTAGCGATTCGTGCAATAGCTCTTCTTTGTCGGCGAATAATTCGTACACTGTGCGTTTTGATATGCCTATCTCGTGCGCAATATCGTCCATTTTGACATCCTTTATTCCTCTGTGGAAGAACAGGTTGCTTGCTTGGGCTATTATATGCTCGCGAACGTTTTGTTTTGTATTATTTGTCTTACTTGTTGTCATTATGCTTTGAAATATGCTGCAAAATTACAAAGAAAACTTTTTCGCACAAAAAAGTTTTCTTTGTAATTTTAATGAAAAACCCTATGTTAAGTTTTTTTAGCAAAATAAATATCAAAGTGTGGCAAAATATACAATTTTGCCACACTTTGATATTTATTCTATGTTTCTTGAAAATGGTTTAGAGGGCTGTTTATTCCTCTAAAAGTTTTTTAAGAAACTGATTCATTTCTTCGTCGAACCCTTTTAGCAGGTCGTCTGTGATTATGAATGTTTCGTCGTCTATGTACATGAGATCGACAATGGTCTCTTTTTCGTCATCGACAAGCAGGCAGGAGTAGGGCTTGGGCACATTCATGTTGTCTAAGTAGCCTTCTTCCTGAATTTCGCTAAGTGCTTTTCGCAATAGTTTTTCTATCTGTTCGTAGTTCTCCTCGTCGTGATAGTTTTCCCACTCGGCAATGGCGGTGGTTGCCAATGTGTTGTCGTCGTCATCGTATATGAATATGTTGCCGTTGTCGGTGTTCACTTGGAAATGAAAATCGGTAACGGTGGTCTCTTCTGTTGTGGTGAAATGTTTTGTCATTTCGATGATGGCGTTGCGCAATGCGGCCCACGATTCTTTGCTGAGTGACATATCTTTGTGTTTTTTAGGTTGTTATAAATTTTTTCCGTGGCAATTCTTGAATTTTTTGCCGCTGCCACATGGGCATGGGTCGTTGCGACCAACGGTTTTTTCTACACGGATAGGTTCGCGACGCACCGAACGTGTGTCGTTTTGTGCGTCTGCTTGTTGGTTGGGCTCGTTAAGGTCGGCCTTTATTTCGTTGTATTGCTGCTTGGGACGGGGACGTTCCTGCGGCGCAGTGTTCACTTGCGAGGGGTCGAGCTGTGGTATCTGACCGCGAGTCAGCACCGAAACGGTGTGGTCGTTAATCTTGTTTACCATGTTGTTGAATATGGTTGCCGACTCTAATTTGAATATAAGCAACGGGTCTTTTTGTTCGTAGCTGGCATTCTGTACCGAGTGTTTCAGTTCGTCGAGGTCGCGAAGATTTTCTTTCCAAGCGTCGTCTATTGTGTGTAGCAATATTGCTTTCTGGAAACTTTTTACTATTTCCTTGCAGCCTGTCTCGTGTGCTTTTTGTATGCTCACGGGTATGTTGTATAGCAGGCGGCCGTCGGTAATGGGCACAGTGACTATACCATCGACCTTGTTGGTCTTTTCGTATATGTATTCTATGTTGGGACGGGCCACCTCGGTCATGCGTTCATTGCGACGTTTGAAGTTTTCTATTGCCACATTGAAGAATTTTTCGGCTTTGTCGTCTGTGTGCTCTTTGTCGTATTCCTCTTTTGCGGTGTAGGGTAGTTCTGTCGCAAACAGTCTTACGAACTCCATCTTGGCATCTTCGTAGGGGAATTTTTCGGCTATGTCGTAGCATTTGCCCCATATCATGTTGACTATATCCATGCCTATGCGTTCGCCCAATAGCGCGTGTCGGCGCTTGGTGTATATGACTGAACGCTGTCTGTTCATTACGTCGTCGTATTCCAACAGACGCTTACGAATACCGAAGTTGTTCTCTTCGACTTTCTTCTGGGCTCGTTCTATGGACTTGGATATCATGGGGTGTTCCAACATGTCGCCGTCTTTAAATCCTACCGAGTCCATGACTTTTGCAAGTCGTTCGCTGCCAAACAGACGCATCAGGTTGTCTTCGAGCGATACGAAGAATACCGATGAGCCCGGGTCGCCTTGACGTCCGGCACGACCACGCAGCTGACGGTCTACACGACGCGATTCGTGACGTTCTGTACCTATTATGGCAAGTCCGCCGGCTGCACGCACCTCGTCGCTTAGCTTGATGTCGGTACCACGTCCTGCCATGTTGGTGGCTATGGTCACCGTACCCGATAATCCGGCTTTTGCCACTATGTCGGCCTCTTTCTGGTGTAGCTTGGCGTTCAATACGTTGTGCTGTATTTTGCGCATGGTGAGCATGCGGCTAAGCATTTCGGATATCTCCACCGATGTGGTACCTACAAGCACCGGACGACCTTGCTGAACAAGGCTTTCTATCTCCTCGATGACCGCTTTGTATTTTTCGCGTTTTGTCTTGTATATGCGGTCGTTCATGTCGTTGCGGGCAATGGGGCGGTTGGTGGGTATCACCACCACATCGAGCTTGTATATATCCCAAAATTCGCCTGCTTCTGTTTCGGCTGTACCTGTCATACCCGACAATTTATGGTACATGCGGAAATAGTTTTGGAGGGTGATGGTTGCAAATGTTTGCGATGCGGCTTCTACCTTAACGCGTTCTTTGGCTTCTATGGCTTGGTGCAGTCCGTCGGAATAACGACGTCCTTCCATTATACGGCCTGTCTGCTCATCTACAATTTTTATTTGTCCCTCCTCGCTGACAACATATTCTACATCGCGGTCGAACATGGTGTATGCTTTCAGCAACTGGTTTATGGTGTGTATGCGCTCCGATTTAACAGCGTAGTTGGCAAGCAGTTCGTCTTTTTTTGCTACTTTTTCTTCGGCCGACATATCGCTGTTTTCCAGCTCGGATAGCTCGGTTGCAATGTCGGGGAGCACAAAGAATGTCTGGTCTTGCGAATTGCCGGTGATGAGCTCGATACCTTTGTCGGTAAGGTCCACGCTGTTGCTTTTCTCGTCGATGACAAAATAGAGGGGTTCTACTGCTTCGGGCATGCGCTTGTTGTTTTGCTCTATGTAGTACTCCTCGGTTTTGAGCATGCCGCTCTTGACGCCTTGCTCGCTAAGCAGTTTTATAAGTGCTTTGTTCTTGGGCAACGCTTTGTGGCTGCGGAATAGCGAAATATATCCCTCGGCTACTTCGTCTTTATCTGCCGAGTATATCTTGCGGCGTGCCTCGGCCAAATATTCTGTTGCCAGCTTTTTCTGTGCCTCGACAAGGCGTTCCACAAGCGGACGATACTCCTCGAACATCTGGTCGGCGGTGCGGGGTACCGGGCCGGCTATGATAAGCGGGGTACGGGCGTCGTCTATTAACACCGAGTCAACCTCGTCCACAATGGCGTAGTTGTGTATGCGCTGAACAAGGTCGCTTGGCTGCATGGCCATGTTGTCGCGCAAATAATCGAAACCAAATTCGTTGTTCGTTCCAAAGGTAATATCGGCCAAATAGGCGTTACGACGTGCTTCGGAGTTTGGTTGGTGCTTGTCGATACAGTCGACACTCAATCCGTGGAACATATAAAGAGGGCCCATCCATTCCGAGTCGCGCTTTGCAAGATAGTCGTTCACCGTCACCACATGTACACCGTTGCCTGTCAGGGCGTTTAGGAATACCGGCAGGGTGGCCACAAGTGTTTTACCCTCACCTGTTGCCATCTCGGCTATTTTGCCTTTGTGCAATACGACACCACCGAACAGCTGTACATCGTAGTGTATCATGTTCCATTTCATTTCGTTGCCACCGGCATTCCAGTGGTTGCTGTATATGGCTTTGTCGTCTTCTATGCGCACAAAGTCGTGCTTTGCGGCTAAGTTACGGTCGAAGTCGGTTGCCTTCACCACAATTTCCTCGTTCTGGGTGAGACGACGCGCTGTGTCTTTTACAATGGCAAATGCCTCGGGCAAGGCTTCGTCGAGTGCCTTGTCGAGTTTTTCCAGAACCTCTTTCTCTAATTTATCTATTTGGTTGAATATGGCCTCTCTTTTTTCTATTTCGGTCTCTTCGACGCTTGCTTTAAGCTCCGAAATTTTTCGGCGTTCCTCGGTTACTGTACTTTGAATTTTGTTTCTTAGATTTGCAGAACGCTCGCGCAATTCATCGTGGCTCAAAGCCGATATTTGCGGATAAACCTCTTTTATCTTGTCAACCCATGGCTTTATCTCGCGTGCATCGCGAGTTGCCTTGTTTCCGAAAATTTTACTTATAAATTCGTTAAATCCCATTATATGTATTTTTATATTATTCCTCTTAAATTAGTCAATTTTCTGCGAAGATAATCATAAAATGATAATTCTATGCTATTTTGTCAGTAAAAATAATTTTTTTCTGCCGTTGTAATACTGCAAAAAGCGTGCCAAACATCATTTATGCTGTTTTTCGGGTAAAATTAAACACTATGTTGCGTGGTTTATGAAACTTTTGTCTTATCTTCGTGGGGATTAGTGACACTGTGCAGGGGTGGCGTTTTCTTTTAACGGTGCGCCATACATTCTGTTTTTTTGTTTTTGTGCAAATAAATATCTGTTATGAAAAAAATATCAAATTTCTTTTTATTGTTCCTATGTTCGACATTTGTCGCATGTAATTTTGTCAGTAATGTGAAAAACTACGATGCGCGTTCTTTTGGTATAGTTCCTAATACAGGCAAGGATATGACAAAGGCTGTTGCCAATGCCATTGAAACCATAAAAAAGGAGCGGGCAGGCAAGCCTGCAAGGTTGCTCTTCGAGGAGGGTGAATACGATTTCTATCCCGATAGTGCCAACGTGCGCGAATATTACATATCGAATCACGACCAAGACAATCCAAAGCAGGTGGCGATAGCCATCGAGGGGGTGCAAAATCTTCAAATAGCAGGCGCAACCAACGTGGACAGTGTAGGCGCAGGGAACAGCGGCACCTGCTTCATGATGAACGGGCGCATGTTGCCGCTTGCAATGGTCGATTGTGAGGATTGCAGCGTTACTGCCATACAGATAGACACCCGAGTGCCGCAAATAACCCAAGTGGAGGTTCTGGAAAACAAGGATGGCTACATAAACTATCGTATAGCTCCCTATGCCAACTACAAGATTGCCGACGGCCGTTTGGTTGTCTATGGTGACAATTGGGAACTCACCCCGCAAGCAGGAATAGCCTTTGATGGCTCCACCGGCCACTTGGTATATCGTACAAGCGATATATGGGTGGGTGTGACCGGTGTCGTCGAGGTGGCTCCGCGTGTTATTCGTGCCCCATGGAACGATGCACGCCTTGTTCCCGGAACCATCGTGGCTTTACGTTCCTATTATCGTCCCACCCCCGGAATATTCTTGTCGAATTGCAAAAACACCAATATCGAAAATGTCACGGTGCATTATGCCGAGGGCATGGGACTGTTGGCGCAGGTATGCGAAAATATAAATCTTGACCATTTCGGCGTGGTGCCGCGCAATGGCAGCGGACGCTATTTCACAACGCAAGCCGATGCCACCCATTTTTCGGGCTGCAAAGGGCGCATAGTATCGCGCAATGGCACATATTCGGGCATGATGGACGATGCTATAAACGTACATGGCACCTACCTGCGTGTGGTTCAACGAATTGACGATTACACCCTTGTGGGGCGTTACATGCACCCGCAGGCCTATGGATTTTATTGGGGCGGTGTGGGCGACAGCGTGCAGTTTGTGCGTTCCGATGTAATGGAGATTACTGCGCCCAATCGCATAGAGGATATTGCTCCTTATGACAAAAATCAACTTGCCGGATGCAAGGAATTTAGAATAAAATTTGAGCAACCGTTGTCGCAGGATATTGCCAATGGCAACTACGGCATCGAAAATCTTGAATGGACCCCCGAGGTGGTCTTCTCGGGCAACGTGGTGCGCGACAATCGTGCCCGTGGCGCGTTGTTCAGCACGCCCAAACGCACCCTTGTCGAGAAAAACCTTTTCGACCACACATCGGGTACCGCCATTTTGTTGTGCGGCGACTGCAACGGTTGGTTCGAGACGGGAGCATGCCGCAATGTCGTCATACGTCAAAATCGTTTTGTGAACGCGCTCACCAATATGTTCCAATTTACAAATGCGGTAATATCCATTTACCCCGAAATACCCGACCTTGCTTCCCAAACAAAATATTTTCATGGCGCCGACGGGCAGGGTATAGTGATAGAAGATAATATATTCGAAACGTTCGATGCTCCCATCGTCTATGCAAAATCGCTCGACGGATTTCTGTTTCGAAATAACAAGATAAAGCAAAACAGCGACTACGAGCCGTTCCATTGGAACCGCCACCGTTTCCTTTTCGACAGAGTGACCAATGTCAAAATAGAGGATAACAGTTTCGACGGCGGTTTCGACGAGGCTGTCGATGTATTGTATCGTTGATATATGGAATTGTTTCACACCTACGATACAGATATCTCGGGGGTAGAATTGCCTGAAAAATTCAACAACCCGTTTCGCTATCGTCCGCACGCACTGTGCGTTCTTGCTGCCAACGAGGTGCGTGCACATATTTCCAAAAACAGCGCATGGAGCATGGAAGCGGCGCAAGGCAAAATGTTCGGCGTGCTTGTCGTGCAGGATGTAACAGGCGCAGTGGGCTATCTGGCAGCCTATTCGGGCTTGTTGTGTGGCAGTAACTCGCATCCGTTTTTTGTTCCGGCTATATATGACATGCTTGCCCCCGATGGCTATTTCAAAATAGAGGAATCGCTCATAGTATCGCTCAATAAAAATATAGAGGCTTTGGAAACAGCCCCCGAGTACATACGTATGTGCAGTGCGTTGGAGCAGTTGCAACAAAAAGCCGAAACGGAAATATCGTCAATGCGAACTGAAATGCAGCAGGCTAAGCAGGCTCGCGATGCAAGGCGTGTTATGGGAAATCTGTCCGCCGCCGAAAAAAATGCCATGGTGCTCGACAGCCAACATAGAAAAGCCGAATACAAACGCCTTGTGAAAAAATACGAAAAAGAGATATTTGCATGCCGACAGGCCATGTCGCAATACAGCGATAAAATAACCGCCATGAAAAATGAGCGAAAAACGCGTTCTGCGGAATTGCAAAAATGGCTGTTCAGGCAATTTAATGTACTTAACGCGCATGGTTGTTCCAAAACCATATTGCAAATATTCCAAGAGCAGTCGGGCGTGTTGCCCCCTGCCGGTACAGGCGAGTGCGCAGCCCCCAAGTTATTGCAATATGCCTATCGTCATCATTTGCAACCATTGTGTATGGCCGAGTTTTGGATGGGAGCCTCTCCTATGGGCGAACTGCGTCGCGATGGTTGTTTCTATGGCTCGTGCAAAGGAAAATGCGGTCCATTGCTGGGTTATATGCTCCAAGGGCTGTGTGTCGATGCACTCGAAGTGGCGCAGCCTGCCTTCACCATCGGCGATATTAAAATAGTCTATGAGGACGAAAGTATCATGGTGGTCGATAAGCCTTCGGGTATGTTGTCGGTACCCGGGCTGACGGGCGGTGTGTCGGTACAAGAACTATTGCAGAGCGACCGTTGCAGCAACAGCTATCTTGCAGCCCATCGTTTGGATATGTCAACATCGGGGTTGCTCGTGGTGGCAAAATCGGCGGTTGCGTACAAGAGCATGCAAACTGTTTTTGCCTCGCGTAAGGCAAAAAAATGCTACATGGCATTGCTCGACGGTGTACCGCAAGCAGCCGAAGGTACTGTGGCATTGCCGCTTGCCCCCGATTATATGAACCGCCCCATGCAAATGGTCGATACCGTAAATGGCAAGGAGGCTGTCACCGAATATAAAATATTATCGACCATGGTGTACAAAGGACGAAAATGCGCCGTTGCTCTTTTGCGCCCCATAACGGGGCGCACGCATCAGTTGCGCGTGCATTGTGCCCATGCCAAGGGGCTCGACACACCCATCGTGGGCGATGAACTATATGGCACATGCAGTGAGCGTTTGATGTTGCATGCCTCGCACTTGGAATTTAACCATCCCATAACAGGCGAGCCGCTCGCATTTGCAAGTATTATAGATTTTGAGCGAGGAACGTTGTGCAAACAATGAATTTGCACCCTCGGTATGGCTGTCCCTGACGGCCCAAGCCGCTCGTTTCGGTTTTTTCAGGCCTTGGTAGGATATTTCAGAAACAGTATATATTCCCCTTGACATTCAATGTCGAACGTGTCGCCGGTACATTCGTTAAGCGTACCCTGCCACCACGACACAAAATCGTAAATAGGGTAGCGGAGTCCCTGCGAAGAGAAACCGCTACCTGTGAAATTGAATATGGACACCTGTTGCCCGACAAAAGAATTTATGTGACAGCACCCGTTACACGGAATAAATACACCATATTCAGTGTACATGCGCACTGTCGCACCCGCTCTTGCATATTCTATGAGCAGGCTGATATTGCCCAATGTGTGGTCCTCGCGCTTTCCTGTCGCCCCTACAATGGCAATGTGCCGTTTGCCCTGTCCCAGCAGGAATCTGACGGCTTTTGTAAGGTCGTTGCTCTCTTGTTCCCGGAAACAATGGAGTATGTCGCTGTGGCATCGGCGTTGAGCCTCGCTCAACGAGTCGCCGTCGCCCACTATGGCATTGGGTATAAATCCATTTTCGAGATATTTGTCGGCTGCTCCGTCGCAACATACCACATACTTTGCGTTGTGCAATACGTCGGACGGAATTTTACCCACCGGATAATCGCCATTGGCCAAAATGACAGCCTCGATATTTTGTTTGGTAACCATATTCAATTATTGCTTTGAATTAATTTCTTCCATTTATGATAGCCAAAGATAGCTATAATTGCATATACGGCATATAGTGCCGATGTGAAATATAATTCTTTATAAAAATAGAGTCCCACGCATATTACATCGACAACAGCCCACACAAACCATTGCTCTATGTATTTACGTGCCAACATATACATTCCCGTAATGCTTAGCGCGGTTGTCAGCGCATCGCTTATGGGTACGTTGCTGTCGGTGTATTGTGTGAGTATGTATGATATGAGCAACCATATAATTCCCGAAATTATGCTTAGGATTATTATGCTACGCATGCCTGTGTGGCTCACGTTCAGTTCCTCATTGCTGTTTTGCCCAAACAATCTGAAACTATATCGCCACGATAACCAACCATAGACGGCTATTATAAGATAGTATATGTTTATTCCAAAATCGGCATATAATCCGGCGTCATAGTATATGAACAGATATATGGCAGGCATTATTATGCTTGTCAGCCACAGGTATATGCTTGCATGATACTCCTGCCACAGGTATATGAGCCCTACTATTGTTCCTATAATTTCGAGAATATGCTCCATATCATAGTTCTATTTGTATGTGTGCCAAGAAATTTGTTCCGGCTTGTGCGGCGTATCCGGCATAGTTGTAGCGTACTTTTTCGCTGCCATCCATATAGTAGCCGCTGCCTGCGTAACCATTGTTCTCGTACTCCTCGTTGAACAGATTGTATATGTTCACCCCTATGTTCATGCGTTTTATCTTGTCTATTTTGAAACTATACGACAGCATCAGGTTGCTTACAAAATAGGCGTCTAACTTGTGGTCGGCTTGTTTGGCATTGCTCATATATTGTTTGCCTACATATTGCGAGTGCAGCGATAGTGCTATGCCTTTGTATTCGTAGCCTATTATGTTGTTTAAAACGACATCGGGCGAGAAGGCTATGGGGGTGTCGCCATGCTTTATTTCCCATGCTGTGCTGCTTACGTCCTCGTTTTCATAGAGCGTCTCGGTGAAATCCTTAATTCTGTTTTTGCTTAGCGAGGCGTTTGCATCCCATTTAAGTCCGAATGAAGTCTTGATGCCGGCTGTAAGTTCTATTCCGGCGCGGTAGCTGTCGGGGACATTGTCGGCCATGGCTTCGCCAATCTCGTTTAATTCTCCTGTCAGCACCAATTGGTCTTTATATTTCATGTAGTACAAATTTACGCCGGCATGCAAAAATTTATCGTCATAGGCATAGCCAAGCTCATAATCGGTCAGTTTTTCGGCCTTAGGGCGCACGTGGAATTTTCCATCGGTGTAGTTGTTGCGGGTGGGCTCCTTATGGGCTATGCTATACGAAGCAAACAGACGGTTTCTCTCGTTTATGCGCCATGACAGACCGGCTTTGGGATTGAAAAAATTAAAAGTCTCGTCTATGTCGAGTTTTTGCAGACCATCGTTGCTGACGCTGTTCCATTTGTCGTTGTTGCCTGCTATCTTATAGCCTATTCTGCGATATTGCAAGTCCATATATCCGTTCAATCCATTAGCTATTTCGTAGTCGGCTTTCAGGTATATGTTGCCATCGTTCTTGGTGCCTTTATTACGGTAATATTCGTGGTTGGCACTTAGGTCGCCAATATAGTTTTTCACCCATAGCACTTTGCCGTAGTGGTCGTTGGAGTAGCGGTTGAATGAGCCACCCAACGACATGTTCAGTCTGTCGTTTTTGTAGTTTACGGAAAATACTGCGCCTGCAAACCGGCTATCTACAAGTTTTTGTCTCACAAGGTCGCTCTTGGCTGTTGTCTCGTTGTTGTGCTCGAACGGCAACAGGCCATATTCCACTAATTTACGGTTGCCTTTGTATTCTTGGTAGTAGCCATAGCCGTCGGTGTAGTGCAGTCCTATGTTCGCCGATATTTTTTGCGAGAAACTATGGTCGATGAGCAGTTGATAGTTTTTTTGTATGTAGTTGTCTGTCTGGTCGTCGTAGTAGAATGATTTTCCGTTATCGTCGGTGTACATGTAGCCGCACGAATTGTATCTGCGTCCGTATTCCTGCATTTCCTCCTTCGAGGCATAGTTCCATGCGTGGTATGTTTTTTCTTTTCCTGCGAATGTAATCAGGCGCACCCATGTGTTGTTGTTGCTGTATGCTCCTTGCAGGTAGTACGATTTCAGTTCCGATGAGGCTCTGTCTATGTATCCGTCGCTTGCTATGTTCGACAGTCGTGCATCGAACGACCAATGCCCTTTTATAAGTCCTGTTCCAAGCATGACAGTCTCTTTGTGCGTGCCGAACGAACCGTATGAACCGCTAAAACGTGTGTAGGGCGTCGTGCTGCTGTTCGATGTTTTTATATTTATGCTTGCTCCAAACGAACCGGCTCCGTTGGTCGAGGTGCCCACTCCTCGCTGTATCTGTACATCCTGCACCGACGATGCAATGTCGGGCATGTTCACCCAATACACAGTGTGGCTCTCGGCATCGTTTATGGGTATGCCGTTGGCTGTCACGTTTATGCGCGTACCGTCGGTGCCCCTTACACGCAGGCTTGTGTAGCCTATGCCGGCGCCGGCGTCACTTGTTGTTATGGCACTTGGAGTCATGCTTACGAGGTAGGGGAAATCTACTCCTGCATTGTACTTTTGCAGTGTCTTGTTGTCGATGTTTGTGTAGGCTACCGGTGTGGTTCCCGTTGCCCTTATCGACATAACTTCTACTTCTTGCAGTCCTATTGTCTGCATACTGTCTTTTGCCTCATGATGTTGAGCGCAAACTGCGGTGGCTGCCATTGCAAGGCAGCTTAGCAATGTGGTTTTTTTCATTGCAATTTCAAAATTTTATGGAGAAGGGGAAAAAATAAAAATCCTCCAACTCCGCGGTTAAACAGAAAATGGGGATTTTTCCTGTGTTTGTCGCACTGCATTGCCATTCAGCACAACTATCTACCTACGCCGGCATTACCCGGATCAGGTTATTGGGTATGATCTCAGCCCGTGTATTTAAGGCACCCCTTTTTTGAAATCTGCTGCAAATTTACAACAGATTATTGTAATATCAAAGTGTTTATCATTTTCGCAACCTCTTTTTTGCCACCCGCTTTAATTTTGCCGTAAAAAAAACGATGGAGAATAGTTGTAAACGCAAAATGGTTTTCAGTTCGTCGGGTGTATCCCCATTCCGACGTTATCTCGAAATGGAGCGGGAATTTGTAAAAGGGGAGTTAGGGAAGAAAATCTCTTTCGAGAATGTGCTGTGGTCATCCGATATGTCGTTAGACGATTTTATGATGGCGGGCCATTATATAATTAATGGTTGTCGCATATCGTCGTCCGATGGTATGCCCATAATGAACAGCGGGCAAGGAGAGGAAATAGCTGCACTGCTCATTGTAACCGACAGCCTGTTGCCCGAGCATGCTGCCGACAATAGGATAATAGGACAAACCATGGTTTTGTCGAACAGGGTGGGTGGCGAAACCAAAATCTACACACGCTCACTCAATATAACGGCAAACGAAAAAAAATGGAGTAAATGGCAGGTGCTGCAAGGCATGACCGAGCTTGGAACTTGCGACAGCGTCGATACCTGCATCGACAACGGCCTTTACAGCGGTGTTCTTTGCAGCAACGAAAGCACCCTGCTGTTTATTCTCGTTGTCATAAACAATTATGTGGCAGCCACACAAAGCGGCGCACCCCGAAGCATATCGCAATTGATGTATGCCATAGATATGGCAGGAGGCGTCTGTGTCAAATACCGAAGCAAGAGAGGCGACGCAGTGTGGGAGCTATGGAAAAATATTATCGGTGGCGACAATCCCGGTGCAGCCGATTTATCCGAAATGGAAAAACTGCTCTACGAGAACCGCACCGGCATAATGCAAGAAACAGCAAGAGCCACCACTGCCGAAACCGTTATGAGCGAGAAAATAGCGCAGATGGATGAAACGCTGTTGCGCCTGATGCAAAAAAGTTTCCCGCTGACAGTGAAATTATCCTACACCCCTGCCGCAGCCATTAACGAATATACAGGAAAAGAGAAAGAATTCACATTCTCGTGGACGTGCAGCATCGACGGTGTCACACTCCCCCAAACCGACATCGAGGGTGGCACCATATCCTATGACACGCATGAAATATCATTGCCGGCAGGAACAGCCTCGTACAAGATAGCCCTGACCGATACCGCAACCATCGCCTTGGCATTGCAGGCGCAGGGCATGACAGCATCGGCATCGGCAAGGGTATTGTTCGGCCACCGATGGTACTCGGGTGTGGTCGATACCGATTTCCTCCTTGACGAAGCATCGCTCATGTCGCTATTGCAGCAAGGCGTGGCAAGTGGAAAAACGGCAACCATAACATATTCGGCATTTTCGCTGAAAAAAATAGTATATGCCTATGCCGCCAAATATGGACTGCTCACAGGCATTGTCGATGCCAACAATATAAATTTGTTGAGCAATTACAGCCACACGACTAAAATCATCGGTGGGGTAGAATATAATGTATATATAAGCACAGAGGAATTTTCTGTTGCAGGAAACGTAACCTATAAATATCAATAATCATGGCATCTGTATTTTCCGATAACATTAATTTCATTGGCGACAAGCCCAATTTCGATCGCGACAAAGTAACCACATTGGCACAGTTAGCGTGCGAGGACCCGAAGCAAAAACGTTACCCCTATGGGCACATCGTTTTTTGCGAAGAGGACGGCAGACACTATAAGTTCAACTACAACCACAAGGCGGTGCCCACCGACGAAGGCGCAAAAAGCGACATCACAGGGTGGTTCGTACCGCTTGACGAACCGGTCGATTTAACAGCCATAAATGCCTGTGTGGAGCAAAACAGCGCCCTTATATCGCAGGAGAGCAACCGTGCCACGACTGCCGAAACCGCACTTGCCGATGCAGTGAGCATTAACAACCACGCTCTGCAACAGGAAGTAAGCCGTGCCACAGCCGCCGAGGATGCTTTGTCGGGCAGAATATCGGATAGCGTAGGCAGAATAGCCGACATCGAGTCGGTGATGTCGTCATCCACCGAGATGCTCGATACGTTGGAGAATGTGGCTGCGTGGATACAAGACGACGCCACCGATAGTGCCGACATTGTGGCGCATGTAAACGAAAACAACGAGGCTATAAAAAAACTGCAATTCCATACCCATGGTGTCGAGGTCGATGTTGTAGGCTCGCAATATGCAGTGACACAGGCTGTTATGGCAGGGCAAAACGTTACGTTCAGATTGCTCGACACCGATAACGCTTCATTTGCCTATGCCATCTACGTGAAATACGGCGAAAAAGGGACATCCTACCATCTGGGCGGTAAATATATCTCGCTGGGCGAGGTGGTGTCCATTACAGCCACTATCGACTTCGACAGAGTAATGCTATGGGCACAAGGCACCACCGCCGACGAATACAAATTGTTGCACGTGTCGAGCGACAGCGTGACGCTTTTAAACCAATTGAGCGATATAAAAACCAACGTTGACACATTGCACAAGCGCAATATAAGGCAAGGATTCTTGAAAAACGGAGTGCCCGTCTTGTCAAAAACAGCCAAGACGCTTACCCTGCCAAGCGGCACATTGCTGTTGGGTGGAAATAAAATGCTTACCCTGTCAAGCGACTTGGTGATAGACAATACATCCGACCCCGATTTTGGTTCGCATTACATAGCAATAGACCTAAGTTCGCAAGCACCTGCATACAGGCTCATACGCTCTATGTCCAATATAACCCTTAACAACGACAATGAATTTATCATAGCTCTTTTGGATTGGAGTTTAGGATTTGTGTGGATTAATTCGCGCACATACATTGTCGATGGTGTAACCTATAAAAAAGAGATAGCCTTGGATACCATATCCGATATGCAAAACGATATATCGAATATAGATGCCACGCTTAAAAAGTCGCAGCTCGAAACAACAGGATACGAGGCCGTATGCCTATCGAGCTATACCTATTTCCCTGCTATAAACAGGGGCGATAAAATAGAAATAACGCTCCTTACCGATGTGGGCGATGCAAATTTGGCTATATATGTCAGCGACAAGCAATATCCGGCGTCGGGCTATGCGGTGAATATAGGCTATCTGAAAACGGGCGGCAGTGTAACGGTGGACGTCCCCGATAAGTTCGATAGCATAAGCTATATTAAGCTATGGGCATACGGAATGGACAACATAGAAAAGGCGGTTCGAATAAAGAGCAAAGGCAGAACCCTTACCGTACCCGTTGTGGGTAAATTCTATAACGTGCCGTTGAATTTAAAAAAGCCCAATTTGAAGATACTCGACATTGGAAACAGCTATACCGAGAATGCCACACACTACATAAACAACCTTCTAAGGAGCGCGGGTGTCACCGAGGATGTACAAAACCACAGCCATTATATCGCGGTGCGTGGCGGTGCATCGTTCAAAAGCTGGTACGACTGCTACCATGATGCCGACAAAACAGACCGCTATTATATAACACACAAATCGGGTAAACCCCTGTCGAGCGAGCCATCGTGGACCGATGTTATAGAGCAGAACAGCGACGGAACCATCAAGGGCGAGGCTTTTCGTCATTTGCTCAATAGCACCCGGTGGGACTTGATTATCATACATCAAGCCTCGACCTATTCCGCCGATTATGACAAATGGGAAAAACAAGAGGCCGCAGGCTATCTGAAAGAGTTCATTCGGCTAATCAAGGAGACAAATCCACAGGCGACAATAGGAACATACCTTGTACACAGTTATAATACCAATCACGAGAATTATAGCATATACGGCACTTCCCTCGACCGTTGGAAAGGATACTGCGAGGCTGTTAAATCCTTAAAACAGAACTATGGCATAGATTTTGTCATACCCTATGGCACAGCGGTGCAAAACCTTCGTGCAAGCTCGTTGCAGGACGAATATGAGTTTTCGTCCGATGGCTCACACTTAGGCTTTGGACTCGGGTGCTATGTGGCAAGCTGTTGCTATTTCCAGTCGCTGTTTGCTCCGCGCTACGACGTTAATATCGTGGGTAATACCTATAACACCATTTCGCCGTCCGAGGTTGCCGACGGCGTTGTGCCGGTGAACCCCGCAAATGCGCTCGTGGCACAAAAAGCGGCGTTGCTTGCGGTGTGCGATATGTTCAGTGTGCAAAACCCCGAGGAACATTCTGCTGTTTCGAACAACGGGGCGGTGGGCGAAACGCATAATACTTATGGTTTCGATGCGGCTATGAGCAGCGCATCCACCAACGCGGTGCAAAACAAAGTGGTGAAGGCTGCCATCGACAGCCAACGCACCGAGCTTACCACCGCCATGGAGGCCCAACGCAAAGAATTCATAAAACGCATACAGGGAACCGACGAGAACAGCAGCGCATCGAAAGATAGTTTCAAAGTGTTGGGCAGCTACACCGAAACAACCCTCGGCGAGCTTATAAGTGCCATGGATGCCATGCACACTGCCAACGCAAACTCGGGCTACGAGGGTGTATGGCGTGCGTATATAGGCAACGACTATATTTCCATAAGGAACATTCCGGTGGGCTATACGGTCGATAAGTGGATGCAGATTGTGAGCGGACGCTTCACACCCGACCACAACGGCAATCCTATCATGGTGACACAATATAGGGAGTGGGTGCGCACGCATAACTATAATTACGACGACTTTGCCGACATCGAAGGGTGGTCGGCATGGCAAAAAACAACAAAACAGTTTGATACGGATATCGCCAATCTGCACAGCGAAATAAAAACCATCGACAATGCCATAAGCGTTGTTCCCAAGCAGCTTGGCACATTCTCAGTCATTTCCGAATTGTTGGCCGTGCTCGATGGCATGTGCCCCCAAGGTGGCGAAAACAGCTACGAGAAATATATAGCATACGTGGGCAAGGAACAGGTGACGGTGGAAAACAACCGAAGGGTGGATGGTGCAACCACTGTATGGCATCAGACACTCAGATGCCACAGACGGCTATCCTCGGTGCGAAATTCCAAGAACATTGTCTATGGTGATGGAGGCGCAGGAATACTCATAGACTATGCTCAGAGCTTCGATTTCCCAAGTTACAGCCCCACCACAAGCCTGTATCACGACAACACAGTCTATGGCGAATATTGCCGTAAGAAAATCTATTATTCCACTTCCACGACCAAGGAAAACGGCGTGTGGAACAGATGGGAGGATATGAACAACCCCTATCGCAGCATGCAGTCCTATGCCAAGCGAATAGCTATCTTCGGTGGCTCATTTGTGCAGTACATGGGTGGCGTGTGGGAGAGCGTCGAAACATCCAAGTATGCGTTTACACACGCAGGACGAAGATATTTCCTTGTCGATTATCTTGCCGAGCGTCTCAATGCCAAATATTTCGACGACTATGCCGTAGGGGGCAATGGCAATTCCATAACCACCGACAGCGCAGGCACCCCTGTGTTTGCCTATAACACCTATTTCCAAGTGGAGCGCAGTTTCAATACCGACAGGACAACGCCGGCGAACCTGCTTGACGACAATAGCAATGTGTACGATATATATATCATCATGCTTGGTATTAATGACTATGCAAACAACATAGAAGTGGGCAAGGCAACGGATAACAAAAATCTGAGTGGAACATCGGCTACCTTCTGCTCGTCGCTCAAAAAATCCATAGACTACATAAGGGCCAACGCGCCAAATGCCAAAATACTCATGATAACCCCGTTCAAGGCATATAAGTATGCCGGTAACACCGTCGATTTCGGCTGGAACCCCGATACCTATACTACAAACGACAAAGGGTATAAATTCCTCGATTACGTGAGAGCGTTCAAGGAGGTGGCATACGTGACGTCGTGCCCCTGCTACGACCTTCTGTCGATGCAGAATTTCAGTGCTGCGAATGTGGATATGTTTTACACCGACGGAACGCATCCCAACGGCTTGGGCTATTACAAGGTTGCCGACATGCTGGCAGAGTTCATTGCAACGGGCATGGGGCATGGACTGAATTTTAACAAGACAGACGATGCCTTGTCGCTCACATCCACCAACGCGGTGCAAAACAAGGTAATAGCACAAGCCATAGAGGCCGCGGTGGAGCGGGGTCGTTTACTTGCTTTGCGCAGCCTATATATCGAGGCGGGTGCCGAGTATAACGATACAAACGAAATAATAAAGAGAAAAGCCTTCTGGGGCGATGAAGTTGATCACCTACCCGGACACTACTATCTGAACGGCTTGGGCGATATTACGGAAGAGCAGATGGCATTGATATATAAACACAAAGATGCCATGACAAATATACTGCTTTATCCGGCAGGTGCAAGCAGATATTTCCAAAACGGAGGTATGCCTCGAACTTTGTTCCCTCATTTGGGCGACTCAAGATTTATTGAAAATAAAAGTTTAGTCAGCTATTATGCTTTTGGAAATGGAATTGAAGTTATTAAATGGACAAAAGGAGACTCTTTTAGTAGTTATAAAATGAGCGTTCTTGTAGCTAACGACTTCTTTTACAATATAAAGACTTTACGTGTAGTGGATAAATTTGCTACACCGGGTAGGGAGAAATATAGTGCATTCTTGGGAGCAACAAATTTGGAAGTGGTGAGAATTATTCTGTCGGGTTCTATCATCCTGTCAGGGTCTCCTAAAATAGATAAGAACAGCCTCCTTTATATGATAAATAACGCTGTAAAACCGACAAAAGCAACGACTTACACCATCACATTGCATAGCGATGCCTATAATAAATATTCAGTAGATGAAGATATCTTGGCTGCATTAGAAACTAAAAATGCAGAATTTGAAACTATCTCGGCATCTATAAAACTTGCTCAACCGGAATAGCTTGTATATAATGCCATAAATTAGCAACAGCCACTCTATTTATGAGTGGCTGTTGCTAATTTATGGTTTCTTTCCTTCCACAATATTCGTGGTAGGGTGGTAATGATGCCGTAGCACCGTTTAATCTGTTTTTTCGGCTCTTTGAATATGCGATGCACAAATTCCAAATGGCATTTTCTCATCCATTCGGGGCATCGTTGCGGGGCATCGGCCATGCCACTATAAAAATTAAACGCCGCTCCAATGGCAATAGCCACGCCTTTTTTTAGGTGTGGTTTAAGTCTGTTCATAAATATCTCCTGCTTAGGCGCACCAAGAGCCACCCATATAATATCCGCGCCGTCGTCGTTAATCATCTGCGCAATGCCCTTGTAATCGAAATCCTCGACATTGCAGAATGGCAGTTCGCAAAATTTCATATCGGCAATGTCGGGGTTTTCCTTTTGCAAGTTCTCTTTCAGCGCATCCAATACTTTCTGTCGAGTACCCAAGAATATCATGCGATGCTTCCTGCTGCGTACAATGTCAATGAAAATATCACTGCCGCAATAGTGACTGTAATTATGTCCATATATCCATTTAACGAAGATAGGCACCCAGCTACTGTCGCAAATGGAAAACATACTCTCGTCTATCACTTTGCGATACTCCTCGTCGTGGTACACCATGTTAAGTATATTGCCATCGGCCACACAAATATATTGCGGTTCCTCTCTTTCTATGTGCTCCTGTATATGCCTATGCACAGTGGGCACATCAAATTCATATCGTATGTCGAAGTATTTTTCCATATGTTATACAACTGTTAATATGGATATTTCTAATTTTTAATAAAACCCTTTTCAATATATTTATATATGAAAATACGTATCTGGTCAATGAGTACACAGAACAGATATATTGCAATGAAAGATAATAGTGTAACAAATATTGAACCATAAAATCCAAATGTGCTATTTATTTCCTTCCACATATTTGTAACAAAATCTCCCATGAACAAGTTGCAGTGGAATAGGTATATAGAGAAGGCCGACGCTGCTAGAAAATTAATGATCCTAATATGTCCTATATCTATTTTCTTAAAGAAAAGGAATAGATATATTGACATTAGTATAATTATAGGGTTTAAGTATCCGTATGGCGATGATTTTACTCCTATAAATAGTAGCAGTAAATTGAAAAGAACCATTCCTAATCCTAATCCAAAATATAACAATAAATCATATTTTGCTTTAAGTGTAAATATTTTTAATGTTGTTATTCTTAAATAGGCGCCTATAAGATATAATCCCATAAGACTTATTGCGCTCATTCCTTTTCTAAAATCGTGGAAACCCAATAAATAGCCTCCTATTGTGCTTAGTAGATAGAAAAGAATAATATATTTTAAAAGTTCTTTTTCGCTACACTGTTTAATAAAAGAATTTAAAATAGGTGAGAATACAAAAAGAATTAAATATCCGGTGGGAAACCATCCCCATATAATACTGCTTATATAAGAATTAAATGAAATATTCGATGCATTATATCCGGTTGCTATTGACATGACTACACATGCAATACTCCAAAATATCATTTGGAACATAAGATTGCTAAAAGAACGTAGTTTGAATTTTATTCCCCAATATCCCGAAATAAATATAAAGCAATTAACACAGACTATACTAATACTTTTTAATTCTAAATTAATTCCGGTGTGGAATAGATTACCTATTAACAAATCTCCTTCTATATCGTAAATTGGATATAACTGCCTTCCTGCTGTGTAATGAACTAAAAGAACTAATAGCATTGATATTATTCTCAATAGTTCAAAATTACTTTGTCTTGTTTTTATTTGTGACATTTGATATTCTATTATGTTATCACTTATTATCCGATAGTGTCTCTGTTTTCTTTTGCTCTATTATAAATATCCATCAGGGTATTATATATTTCCTCTCTGGAATATAGTGCATCGGCTTTTTCCCGTCCTTTTATACCCATGTCGGTGCAAAGGTCGGCGTTGTTCCATAAGTCATTTACGGCCTTTGTCAGTGCAAGCGAGTCGGCGGGTGGTATCAATAGTCCATTTATACCATTGTCTATAATAGATTGCATGGCGCCAATGTTCGTTGTTATCACAGGGCGTTTAAGCAACATGGCACGCACAATTACATTCGGAAATCCTTCATACCATTTGCTTGGCACTACAATTATGCGTGCCTTTCTGTATAAATCGTTAAGTGCCTCTCCTTTGCAAAAACCAACAAATTCTATATTTGCAGGTAGTTCCTTGGGCATTTTGAATGATTCGTCGAGGCTACCGGCTACTTTAAATGGTATGTTGGGCAGTGAGCGTGCAGCATCAATAAATTCATATATACCTTTTTCGGCACTTACACGCCCAACGAATACAACGTCTTCTCCTATTTTGTCGTTCTCGTTGTCTGTAACAACGGGGGCAATGCCGGGTAGAATACCTATTCTGTGCGACGGAATGCCTTGTGACTCGAATTTCTTTTTCTGAAACTCGGATTGTACAATGAATACATTTACTCCATTTAGTATATTTTTACTTATGCGCCCGTATGCGTTGCGAGCAGCATAGCCTATGCTCTTGAATAAATTGCTGTTCACGCAGTTTTTTCGCACGCACCATAGTTCTTTTCCTTTTCCCCAACATTTTTCGCACACATCGCCGCTGTTGTCAAGGCATAGCCCGTTGGGGCAAAACAGACGATAGTTGGGGCAACGCATCACCACAGGTATTTTGTGTTTTTTTAGCGGCTTGAATATGGATGTGGAAATAAGGGGGTATAGGTTTTGCACCTGCACAATGTCGGGCTTGTATTCCAAAAGTACCTTTTCCAATTCTTTTGCACTGGAAAAATTGTATATGCCGGTGAAGAACGATTTTATCATTCCCATTTTGCTGTTTGCAATTTCTGCCGAACTTCTTTTGAACCATCGAACTTCATGCCCATGCTCGCGCAATAGGTCAACTATTTCGCCCGAAGCGTGTTCTTCGCCACTTGGGCGCGAGTATTCATTGTGTATATATAGAACTTTCATCGTTTTAGCTTTTTTGTGGGAATTTTGTAGTATTCTATTTATCTGTTGGGAGTTTAATAAGTGCGCCTAATTTATTGTCGGCCTCTTCGGGGTTAAATTTTCCCATTCCTGAATTTGGGAAGAATGTTGTTTCGCCAAAATAGATATTTCCTTCGTTGTTATAGAAGTCTATGCGCGAAAAAGGCAGCCCCTTGGCTAAAATTTCGGCAAATTCTATCATTTTATCGAAATTTTCAGGTTTTTCATGTATTTGGCTTTTGTCCGATGGACATACTATCTCCTCGAAAGGCTGTATATTCCAATTGGTGTCGTAGTAGTTTGCTTTATGTCCGGTGAAACGATCGAAATCGACTTTGAAAAATTCTACCTTGCCGTTGAAACAGAAGAATTTATAGTCTTTAAGGTCGCCACTTTTGTCCTCAATGAAAGCCTCGGCTATTATGCGCCGCGGTACATTCTTGTATGGCCATTCGCGTGTCAGGGCATAGAAATCGCGTTTTAGCGAATATGCCATATCCTCCCTTGCTTTTGCTATGTCCAATTTCGATTTGTCTTTGCAAATTATAACCCTACCGCTGTCGTGGGTTGCTTTCAGTACAAATTTATCGGGTAGTTTTTCAAAATCAATATCCTCGGCGCTGTCCCAGACTCCAAGTGTGGGGATAATATATTGCTCACCAATTAGCTCTGCTACAATTTTTTTAACTTCGTATTTATCTACTAATTTTGTGTAGTATGGGTTGCGGTCATATAGTTTAAGCCATTGCAGTTTTTCGTTAAATGTTTTTGGATGCTTTAAATTCGGCAAACGATGGAAGTTCTTGAAAAACTTTAACTGAATAAATAGTTTGTCGGGCAAAAGAGACAATAATTTATAACATATCTCTTTTACGAAATTATTACGATACATGATTTTAATTATTTAATACAAACTTACATGCTTCTAAAATTCCTGCGGCTGCATGTTGTGGCGTATGATGCGATACTATTTTTTTTGAATTGCAACCCATTTCTTTCAGTTTTGCCTTATTTGATATTATCTCTTTTAACATTTGTATTGTATTTTCTTTATTAAGAGGATCAAAAGTCCAGCCATTTTCGGGCTTAACCAATTCCGGATGACAACCATTGTATATGGAACAAGCAATAGGCAGACCACATGCCATGGCTTCGGGCACAACAAGACTCCAGTTGTCTTCCAATGTCGGAATTATAAAACAATCAGCACTTTTATAATAAGGACTTAATTTATCATATTCAATGCGCCCTATGAGTTTTACGGTATTAAGATTATGTGTTGCTATGTAGTCTTCTATTTCTTTGCGTTGTTCTCCATCGCCAACCAACATTAGTGAGGCATCGGTTATTTTAGCATCTTTCCACGCACTCAATAATTCAATAATGCCTTTTAATGGAATTAGACGCCCTACATATATAAAGTTAACACCTGATAATTGATATTTATTCTTTACATCAGCAATTTCTACTTCTGAAACCTTTTCGATGTTTTTTAATATTCCATCTATATCGGCAGTCATGTGTCCCAATGTAAGTTTCTTTTTGTATCCTAAATTCTGAATATATTCTTTTGTTAAAACACCATTGCAATCTATTGCATCTATCCATCGCGATACAAATTTCCTGTACCATGTTCGTAGTTTTCCGGCATTTCGTTCCGTATGCGATGTCTTCTCATAACACATGACATGTTTAATTCTTCGCATATTAAACATTCGTACCCATAAAGCGGCGTATGTCCATTGAAAAAAACCATCAGAAACAATTACATCCGGTTTTAGCCTGCGGATTGTTTTTATCAGGTTCGGCTGAAATGGAATTCTAAAACCCTTATTTGCTACGTTTGAGTAGCTTTGATTTTTGCTTTTTATTTTTAATTCCCCTGTCATAGGTATGACATTCTTGCCTAATATCTTTTTAGCTTTATTTTGTACGTTTTCAGGTACTACCTCGCCATTATATATTATAGTTAGTTTCCCTTTGCACAGCTTATTAAGCTCTGCATATACAGGTATTCTATAATCAAGGAAACTACGTGTAACCCAAACGATTTTAGGTTCTTTAATTGCTTTTATATTTTCCATATACATAAAAACTACAAATTAATATAAACAGATATGTAATAGGTAACCATGCTCCATACACGCGTGAACCTAATGCCGGGTTACCCATGCAATGTGTAAAGCCCACAAAGAAACAACCCATAAGTGACGCTTTGTAATGTGGTGGTATTTTTTTACTGAAAACGGTAAAACCTACTCCTGCTAAAAATAGTATCATGATAATTATACCCGGATAACCTAAACCAATACCGGCACTGAAAAGTGAATTATGGGCGTTAATTGCCGACAATCCTTTTGCATAGAATATAGCAGGCTCGCCTGCAAAGAAACCTAATCCTAATGGGAAATTTTCTACTGTTTCTATTGTAACTTCCATTAAATGGTCTCTACCACTTGTTTCTTCTATGGATATAGTCTTTTTATCATGGAATACGGTTTCTTTGAGTACTTTCTCGGGACCAATGACACATATAGCAAAGGTTGCCAACATTACTCCCAATAGAATGATTGGCTTAAATTTTGTTTTTCGCCACAATATGCTTATACTGCCGGCTGCCATTCCTATATAGGCAACTGTTGAACCGGAAAATATCGCCATTATGATAATTAGGTAATGATACCATTTTTTTCTTGGGTAATACAATGCCATAAAGAAAAACACTGTACTCATCATTTGTGATGATTCCACTAAAACTCCAATGTTAGTTGTCCATTGTATGGTTCTTGCCAAAGAGAATACGATGTCAACAGTGACAAATAAAATAGTCCAATCTATTATTTTCTCTAAACTACATGTGGTAAACAGGCGTTGCATAACAGCTACTATAAGCAAAATCATTGCCATACATTCAAATGCACGAAATCCTGTAAGTGCAAAGTTAACACTCCAAATCATGCTTATAGCTCCATATATAGTATATATAATAAACCATATAAGCGGTGTGCTTGTCATCAGTAATTTGCTAAACGAGGATTTTTCTTTGTTTAGCGTTTTAAATGCAATAAAAAAGCATATAAATGCATATAGGATGAAAATAAGTGCCGATGCATCTACCGAGGAATATGCATTCAGGTCCCTTTTGCGTGAGAATAAAAAGTATATCAGTGGCCTTATAATTAATAATACACCACATATACCACCGGCACCGGCTAACTGTTTAAAACTTTCTATATATTTTTTCATCAGAGAATGTGCTTTAATTGGTTTGTGATTTCCTTGCTTATTACTTTTTGCCCTTTTGCGTTCAGATGCAAGCGGTCATAGAACAGTTCATGACGGTGGGAGTATTGTGGATTGTAGTCCCAATATTCTACCAATGGGTTGTTGTAGGCAAATTTTTGAAACCATTGTACCATCATTTGGAATTTCTCCGGTTCAAAATCGTTCAGCAAGTCAAGTGTAGGGGTGTTCACCAATACTACTTTTATGCCTCGCTCGGTGAGAATGCTTACGGTCTCTTGAAATTCCGAAATAAGTGCGGGGTTCATTTGGATGTGACGCTCATCCCCATTTTCCAGACGTTGTTTATAGGCTTCAATGTCAATGGTACCATTTTTCAAGTTACTCCAATTATGCATCCATCCTCGGGCTGCGCCATTCTTAATACCGTCGTCGCTGTATCGTGTACATCGAACTATTTTATGCAACCAATAGTCTGCGATACCTCCTTGCTTGCGTATGTAGCTGCCTATTTTTTCATCGTCTATGAAAGGATAAAACAGTTTATATGAATTTGCGCTAAGACCACCACCGGTAAATGTGCAAAGGTCCACTCCGTATAGAACTATTTTTAGCGAATCGGCAAAACCCGAATCGAGATATTGCTGTATCATCATTTTTCGTTCCGACACATTTACCCCCTCGCGTGTATATTTCGATATTTTTTTGTTTAAGTCGTTCTCCATCTGTTGTTTGTCGGTGCCTAACATCAGGTGTGAGTGTCCCACTAACAGTATGTCGGAGTGTTGTCTCAATCCATACATTTCATTGACGCCATGAAAGAATATGCGTTCTACAATAAAATCGCAGATGAAGAATATTGCTACGATGGCTATAATCCATTTAATTTTTTTCATATATCCTGACTTAGAATTGGAAGTAAACAAAATTGTCGGCCGATACACTGAACAACGCAATAAATAGCAGCAAGGTGATAACCCATGTTATATTGGCATATCCCGGTGTGGCAAATCTGTTCTCTTTAATAAAAATATTTTTGTACAACAACCAATCGAATGTGATGAAAATAACAAGCAACAGCATATTGCACACAAATGTGAATGCCGATGCTCCTGTGGATATGGGAGAAACAATGTCCGTAACTATTTTTGATATAACAAATACGGCATTATCAAAATTCTCTATGCGGAAAAATATCCATGCAACTGTTACCAAAATAAAAACCAATATACAAGCCGGTATTTTCATTATTCGTGGTGTCTCGTACCCTTTCCTGTGTATTCCAAACGAGTACTCTGTCAGGTAGAGTAGGGCGTGCAGCATACCCCAAATAAGGAAATTCCACGATGCACCGTGCCATATTCCGCTGAGAACAAAAACCATTGATATGTTGAACATCCAACGTGCTTTCAGACGCACCCTGTTACCACCCAACGAGAAATAGACATACTCTGTGAACCACGATGTGAGCGATATGTGCCAACGACGCCAGAACTCCTTGATGGTGGTTGCAAAATAGGGGAAACGGAAATTTCGCGTAACGTCAAAACCCAATGCTTTTGCCACTCCCCAAGCCATGTCGGAATAACCGCTGAAATCGCAATAAATCTGTATGCTGTATAATATGGCTGCCAATGCCAATGTGCTTCCCGACAGATAATCGGCACTGCCATAGGCCCAATCGACGTATGCACATAGCCTGTCGGCTATGACAATCTTCTTGAATAATCCCCAAATAAAAGTTATTGCGCCTTCGATGAAATTGTCAATGGTTATTTTCCTATAACAATGAATTTGTGGCAGTAGGTTACGGGCTTTTTCAATGGGGCCCGACAAAACTGTGGGGAAGAAAGCTACAAACAGCATGAAATCGGGGAGGGAACTGCTTGCGGTTATTTTTTCGCGATATATGTCTATTGAGTAGGATAGTGCTTGGAATGTGAAAAAGGATATTCCAATGGGCATTATCCATCCATTGAACCACGACTCGTGTGGGGTTGTGCCCAGGAGCATACAAATATTACTTGTTACGAAGGCTGCATATTTGTAGAATAGCAACGGCAGCAACGAAAGCACTATGCCAACACCTAAAATTGTTTTTTTGTTTTTAGTGGCTTTCAGCAATGTTCTTCCGGTGACAAAATTCACTATTGTTACATAAAACAAAACAAGCAGAAAACCAATGTCAAACCAACCATAAAATATGTAGCTTGCAATGAGTAGTAATGTGTTTCGTGCAGCGGTACGTTTTGTAGTATATTGTTCAAAAACAAGGAACAATAACACTATAAAGAAGAAGGCTATAAAATTCAGACTATTAAACAGCATATATAATATAAAACTAACGGTGGTATTCCCTATATACTAACATTCTCGACACTATGTACCATGTGAGCGAGCAGCGTGCGGCATTTGTGAGCAGTAGTTTCATTTTGCCATCGGGAAAATCTTTTCCATATTTTTGAACTTGTTCGCGAGCCAATGCGTATCTTTTCGATAGTAATATAGAGTATGATAGGTTTTGCGCAATTCTTCCGCGTGATGTTTTGAACGCTTCGGGTAGCGGACTTGGCAGACGCTGCAACAATCTGCTTTCCCAACTATCTACTGTGGGGGCGCTGTTCCAACGTTTTATATGTTTCTCCACCCAACCGATTTGTTCTGTAACCTTCCGTCCGTCGCTCACAAATAGTATCTCGGGGATGAAACCAAGTTTGCCGAATGTGGCAAGATAGGCCCAAAATTCAAGGTCCTCGCATATGCGCAAATCTTCGCGTTGTCCGCCTGCTGCCTTTGCTATGTCGGTACGAATGGCAATGCTGCCTGTGCACACATGGTTATGTTGTGCCCAAAATGTATAGAAATCGTTTAAAACAACAGCTGTGGTGTCTGTTGTGGCTTTTAACATGGCAGGTGAAATATGTTCACCCGATGTCGTCAAGTGTCTTTGTCCAACGCTCACAGCTATACAGTCGGTATGCTCTTCTAAGAAACCAATGGTTTTTTCTATGAAACCGGGCATCCAATAATCGTCGGCATCAAGGTAGGCCATATATTTGCCTGTGGCAGCCTGCATACCTTTATTGCGTGCCACGGCCGGGCCTGCATTTTCTTGCTGCAACAGCGTGATATTCTTCTCGTTTCGGCTTTTTATAAGTTCTACTGAGTTATCGGTGCTGCCATCGTCAATACAAATAACCTCAATATCGTATTTCCCTTGTTGCGAGAAAACCGAATCGAGACAACGATTTATAAGGGTCCCTGCATTATATACAGGTATTATGACAGATAGGTCCATAATTCTTTATTTTTTGTATTTATTGACCCAAATAATGGCTTTTAGTATAAAATCACTTATTTTGTTACGTTTTGCAATAACATAGTTGCGCGCTTGTTTCGAAATGGTGAAAATATCCTCCCATTTTAAATAGCCCTCTTGTTGGCAAGTATTTAAATATTTCTCCATTTCGTTGTAACAATTTGACATATCATTTGAGATGCCGCCTTTTTCCATATACGAGATATGTTCAGGCAATAATTTTATGCTACATTTATGTTTGACAATGGCTTCAATCCAAAAAATCCAATCTGCAACAATACGATAGTTTGTATTGTACATCCCATATTCAACAAGTGTGCTTCTTTTTATAAATGTCGCTTGATGAGGTAGTGTTGAAGTTATAAAATATGCCATATCTAATTCTTGTATTCTAATATATGGCGATTCGGAAATCTTCCCTTTTTCGTTTATAAATTTCTGCCTACCGATTAATAAATCATTACTATATGTTTTATTAAAAAATATTTGTGATAATACATTCTTGTTTACGAAAAAATCGCCGGAGTTAAGGAATAAACAATAATCGCCTGTTGCTTGCTTAATTCCTTTGTTCATGGCATCGTATATTCCATTGTCTTTTTCCGATACGCAGTAGCTTAGATGCTCTTTAATATTCTCAATTACATCCTTGCTGCCGTCGGTAGAATTGCCATCAATAATTATATATTCAATGTTTTTATATGTTTGCTCTAATACACTTTCAATAGTTTTAATAAGGCCATCTTTATTATTGAAATTTACTGTAATAACGGATATGCGCATATGTTTAATCTTTTTATTTTTATTTTAAAATTCTTCTGCTTTTGCAGTGTAATTTAAATACATAGAAAATAAAACAATATAACCTTGAATATATGTAATATAGAGGCATACAGTTGAATAAACGTATATAGTTTGGGTTTACACGTTCTTTTATTAATTGATAATTATGGCTATTGCTTAATAGTTTTTTGATTTGGATGTATTCTTTATAGTTGAAACCCAATTCCGGAGTCATAAATGCTTTAATGCGCTCCAAGCAATATCTAATAATTATTACGTCTTTTAAGCAAGGCATTGCCATTATGCCCTCATTGCGTAGAATATCATCTACACGTTCCAGATATTCGGAACTTGTTATTTGAGAACTTGTTATTGATTCTTCGTTAATATAGTAGTTGTAGATAATATCCTTTATGCACAAGATTCTGTTCATATCTTTTGCTATAAGAAGGTTTGTAACCCAATCTTCGCCGCGACTTATTTTTGCATTTATACTTTTGTTAAATACTTCGGATGAAAATAGTTCTCGTTTATATATTGAACCACATAGGTATGGTGCTGTTTCGCCCGAAAATATTTTTTCTATGATATTTTCCTGTCCTTCTATAATTGCTTCTTCTATTTTAAATTTTTCCTTTCTAATTATTTCTCCATTATTGTCTGTTCTTGCAACGCCGGCTTTTACTACATCGAAACCTTTTATAATGTTGTTGTGCAATATGCCGAGTGCATTGCGCGTCAGTGTATCGTCGGAGTCTAAAAAAACAAGATATTTTCCTTTGCTATTAACAAAACCTTCGCGACGTGCCGAAATAAGTCCTCCGTTCTTCTTGTGAACAACCTTGATTCTTGTGTCTTTTTTTGCATATTCGTCGCAAATGGCGCCGCTACCATCGGGGCTGCCATCATCTACTAAGATAACCTCCCAATCTGTAAAATCTTGTGCAAGAACAGAATCTATGCAGCGCGATAGGTATTTTTCGACATTATAGACGGGGATAAGTACTGAAATTTCGGGATTGCTCATTTTTACGATTTTAATTTGTATAAATTATATTTTATCCACCATTTTATCCCCCTGTTTCTGTATATACTTTTGTATATATCTTTAACAATGCTATCGTTATACCATAGTTTTGCATTGGTTGGGTTATTTTGAGGAGCTATAAGCCCCCAATAGAAGTTAAAGGCAAAATCTAAGAAAGGTTTGGAATGTATGTTTAGTTTTTTATAATTGTCAATGAATTTATGAAAAATTTTAAGCGAATCTTCTACCGGTAATTTGTATCTTTTGTAGTCATCGTCACACTTATACATATATTGGCTTGTTGCAATGAAATTAACCGATTTTGTATAGTGCAGATATTCTTGTATGTATAGCGCATCTTCCCCAATCTTAATATTTAATGGGAAATAGATATTTTTATTTTTTATAATATCTGTCTTGTAGAATTTGGCCCAAGGTGCTCGTAACCACTCTTTATGCAGATTATCGTTTAAAAATTCCGGAATATATACCTCTTTTATTATTTTTTTTTGAAAACAGACAACCTTGTCATTGTCTCCAAAAAACTTATAGTTTTGAATTAAAAGGTCTTCTGTTGCTTCCTCGGGTATATTAAAGAAACCTTGCTCAATGTAATCGTCTGCATCAATAAATGTAACCCATTTTCCTATTACTTTCTCTAATCCTGCGTTTCTTGCACTGCTTACTCCACCGTTCTCTTTATGAATTACCTTAACACGCTTGTCTTTTTTTGCATATTCGTCACAAATAGCACCGCTACCATCGGGGCTGCCATCGTCCACAAGTATCAGCTCAAAGTCGGTAAATGTTTGTGCCAATATGCTGTCGATGCAACGGCGCAGATATTTTTCGGCTTTATATACAGGTACTATAACTGATATCTGGGGTTGCATGGCTTTATAGGTTGTTTTTTAGGAAGTTAAACGATTTTTCTTGCCACTCTTTTTTTATACTGTTTACTTTTTCCCAATTTATTGGTAATGTTAAATCGGTTTTGTTAATATCATCCGGGCTTATTAGCCTATCTTGCAGATTGAAAATTTTAAGCAGTGAATCGAAACGAGCGTTTCCGCGTTCTGTGTTTCCTATCACCCAAAACGGTTTGTTGAATATTATGGAAAAAACACACCCATGAAACGAATCGGTGAACACCATTTTTGCATCCATAAATGCGCGCAACCATTTTGTCGGCGATGGTATTATATGGTCTTTTATATCTTCGCCACGCCGTAGTGCATGGCTATTTAATCTTGCTTTTACTTGGAAACTGCGTAGTGATTGTTGGGCTTCTATATCTTTTATGGCTTGTTCTATTTGTGGATTATTATCCAATATATAACAGAACAGGTTGCCGTCGGATTCTTGTTCGCCTGCGTCATTGGCAAGTTTTATGTATTCTTCTTTTTCGAGCAGCATTGTGGGGTCGAGCAGATGCACTGCATCTACACCAAGGTGTTCTTTGCATAGTGCAATACCGGAATTCTCGCGTACCGAAACGGCATCGAATAGTTTGGCCAAACGGCTACACTCCTTTGTTTGTTCCTCGTTGAAATCCCAACTATCCACACCAAACGAAGCTGCGTATGCTATTCGTTTTATCCCTTGTTTGTGTTGGCAGAAGTCGAGGAAGTCGTTGTAGATATTTTCGGAATAACAAGGACGCCACACTTGGTCACTACCTGCTATATAGCATTTGAATTGGTAATTTTCTGTAATTTTTTGTAATTCTTCTTGTGTTAAATATTGCGGTGTAGTTTGTATGTTTCTACTTATAAACTTATTACACTCGTTTCTAATAATCTGTAATCCTTTGTATGTGGGTTGGTATTTACGCCCTATCAGATATTTTATTATTTGTTTAATCCTCCATTTTGTTCTTTTTGGCCATGCATATGTGTATATGTCATGTACCCTCTTATTTATAGTGATGGCCTCATTTCCCAATCTTATAAGCACTTGTTGTAGTGCATAGTTTTGCAACAGACCACCGTAGTTTGTATGTAGTGGTTGGGTTATTATACCTATTTTCATTATATTTTCTGTTTATCTGTAAGATTTATGATTTCCACGTCATTCTCAAAATGATAAAAATCCTTAATTATAGAAAAATCTTCATCCTTTTCTATTTGCATTTCTTTATTTATAAAACAAAGTGGAACGCTTCCATATAATGAGGCCCAACGGCTAAATGTGCTTAGTGGTCCTATTATGCGGTCACATAATGATAAAGTATATAAGTCGTGTATTGCAGTGGTATTATTAAGTTTACATATTGTAAAGTTTTTAAAAACGTCAGGATTGTATTTCTCGTTTGTAGATATTGCAAAACAAATCTTTTTGTCATTATATAGCTTGACAATAGAATCCATGTGGTTTGCATATTCCTCATGTTCAAAATAATATTTACCACCCTCCCATGTCTTGTAATCGCCTCTTCTAATATGAACTCCTACAATGAAGTACCCATCTTCTTTGTATCTTTTCATAATTGGATAGACATCATTTAAAATGTTATTGTTGGGAGTATATATTTTTTGTATCTCATTAAATACAGAGGGGAAATATTTATGTTCAGCTCTTTTTTTCCACCCTTCAACAAATTTGTTTGATTTGCTTTGTGAATAAATGTGGTGAATAAATCTATTTGCGAATATTTTTCTTATAATTTTATAATATTTATAATCCCCAAGTAACTTTACAAATGTTTTATTGTAAAACGGGAATTTAACATAGGGGTTATTACGAAGTTTATCGAAATGAATAATATCCTTATCCCAAAAAAGTATATAAACTTTTTTATTATTTTTAATAGCCCAACCTATTGTGTCTAAATATGACCATAACCTATTACAGGTTTGTCCGGGAGTATCCCATATAATTCTGAAATCATCCTTAATAATAAAATGTATTATTTTTTTTAATATACTTTTTAAATTATATGATGACTCCTTTGAATATCTTTCTATAACTTTGTTGAAGTCATATTTTTCGATGTGTTTAAAAAAATGCTTTCTTTTAGGATGTATATCTGAACTATTTTGATAAGTGGTGACATTTGTTGTAATTTGTTTAAAAGTTTGTTCTTGAATAGTAGCGTTTTCTCCTATATTTGTACTTAAACCTTTTTCAGTGTTTACAAGAACTGCGCTTATTCCTTTATCATCATCAATTTGTGAATTGTATTTGTCTATACCCCAGAAATCCCCAATGGTTATATCGCTGTGACTTTTGCCACTTTTACAATGGCAGTAGTGACATGATGGTCTTAAAGATAAATGAGATATCATTATTCTCATATAGTTGTTTTTCCCGACTTCTTCAGAAAAAACAACTGATTTTTTTTCATCGTTGGTGGAAAATTTCAGTTTTAGTAGAAAACTGAAATTTTGCCATCCTGTAATTTTGCTTCGGAAGCTTATAGCTTCGATGCAAGATTTATAGTCTCTGTCTTTTGCGGAGCCGACTGAATATTCTTCATTCGGCATATTTTTTAAAAGTTTACTACATGTTTCTTTTAAATATATATCCCAAACTTTGGGGCTAGGCACGCCATGGCATATTATATCTACTGTTAGCAGATTGTCGTATTCTTTACGCAAAAACTTTTTTAGTCCGGCTATTTGGCATGGTGTTCCACTGAATAGAACTTTTCTTCCGCTTTTTAGGAACGATTCAGCTTGTTTATATGCGTTACCAACTGTTGCTTGCACATACTTGCTTCCACGAAATGGTGCAATGCCTTCTATTGTCTCTGTATAGTCGAACACAGCTTGCCAATTTTTGTCAAATTTTACACCAAAAACTACGCCGCCTTCCTTTATGGTCTTTTCGGCCAATAGAGTGAATATACCACCCGAAGAACTTTGCATGCGTATCTCCTCGTTTTTGTTTATGGCTGCATAGACTTTTAGTGGCATTCGTGGTTCATTTTGATTTATGATAGGGCATACCTTTTCACATAATCCGCAATCGATACATAAATTGGCATCGATAATGGGATAAAGGAAACCTTCGTCGTCGGCTTGCATTGTGATACATTGCTTAGGACAACGTTGTGCACACGCACTGCAACCACAGCAGTTCTCTTTTTGGGTGATATTAATCATTTTTGGACTTATGTAATTTGTTGGTAATATTCTTAATATTTTGTGTTATTAGTTGCCGCTCTTGTTTATTGCATCCTACTAAATAAATAAAAATGACTGAACTTATTACAGATGTTATAAACACAGTAATAAATCTGTATAAACCATCCGTAACATAATAATATATAATAAAAGGTGGAATGAATGATAAAATTGTTACAATGATAACATTTATATATACTTTATTTATGAATTCACGTATTGACAATTTTATCATTTTTCTAAGAAATAGTAGTCGCGCTAATAGGCATATTTGCGATATTATTATTGCAACAATAACAGTTACCTCGGGAAAGATATTTTTGCTTAAAAGATAATATGAAATAGGAAAATTCAATATTAATATGCCGCCTACCGCAATTTGGTAGTTACGTATTTTGCCACTGGCACCTTGCGCCACAATGAGTGTCTGTGAGATTATATCAACAAGGCTTAAAATTAGTACCAAACGGGCAAACAATATTGTGCCGGCTGGTATTTCTCCTAACCATAATTGTAATATTGTTTCTATTTCTAAAAAAATAGGTATTGACAGAAACATAAACAGATAGTAAGAGAACCGTGTTCCGGTGAACACTAATTTATGCATTCTTTGAAGATTGTTTGCTGCGTACTCTTTTATTATCTGCGGGTTTAGCGCTATTGTGAAATTGGAAATGAAACGGGAAATAATACCATTTACTTGCATTGCAATTCCGCGCGCAGCATTTACTGTGGGGCCACAAAATAGGTTTATAGCAATATTTACTCCTTGGTCTTTCATAAGTCCGGCTGTACAACCAACGTAGGCCCATAAAGCATATGAACCAATTTCCTTGAATAGTTTATTATCCCATAGGATTTTGTATCTACATTCTTCGAAATTTCTTTTACAATAAATATAATATATTATTTGTGATACTATAGTTGGTATTAGGCTTATAATGGCAAACAGTATAAGGCGGTCACCATTGTAATAATCAATGGCAATTGCGATACATAATTTTGCGACAGCATCGAAAATTGTCATGTATGCAAATGCTGACATTTTTTCGTGCGCTATAATGGATGCGTTATAAGGTACCGATAGTAACCCTATGGCAAAAGTTATGACAGAGCATTGCAGCACCCAATTGGCTGCATATAGTCTATCCGGGGGTATTACCATTTTGTTGTTAAGGAACCATACTCCAATAGTCTCAATGGCTATTGTAACTATTATGGCTAAAATAATATTTATATTAACCGATGTAATAAATGTCTTTCTTAACTTTTCTTTGTTTCCTGCGCCTAATTCAAATGTGATGAAACGACTTGTGGAACCTGATAGTGAACCTGATATTAAGGAGAACATACTGACAAGAGAACCTACGACGTTATTAATGCCATAGTCATCTACACCAAGCGCGTTTAAAATTACACGAGTGGTGTAGAAACTCACGACCATCATCACAATCATTCTGATGTACAGAACTATTGTGTTTTTTGCTATTCGTTTGTTATCTTGCGAAATTCCTGCCATACTTTTAGTAATGCATTGGAGAATACATATTTCTCTCTCTGCTTCTACTCAATGCTAAAAACAGTTATCCCCTATACCCATGATAATTTATAATTGCATGGTAAAATTTTAGGGAACACAATTCTTGTATAGCCCTTTATTCCTTCATTTTATTAATTATGCGTGTTCGCAAAAATGCAAGGGCTTGCGTTTTTAGTTTTACCTTTGTTTCTATGCTTCTGGTTGCGTTGTAGTCTATAATCATGGGTATAATGTCGTTGACGATGCTCTTTGCTTTGTCGGGGTCGTCAATGAATTTAAGGGCAAAACGGTGCAGTTCCTCTATTGTCTGCTCACTTATTGGGCGTTTTCCTATCTTTTCCATTATACCTTATTATATATAGCTACTGAAAAGAATTAATTTGGGGCTGTTTAAATTTACATTATGGGTTGTTCTCATGAAATTTAAACAGCCCCTGATTTTTTATTTAAGATTCTCGTCGTTCTCGGCTGCCATTGCGGTGTCATCGCCTTTTTTCTTCATGTCGATGGACATTTTTTTCTTTCGTTTCAGTTCTGCCAACTTCTTTACTTTTTCTTGCAATTGTCTTAACTCCTCGGCTTCTTCGGGTGAAACTTCTACTGCAATTTTGTCAGGGTCTTCTAATAATATTGCACCAATCTCGTACAATAATTCTTCTCCTAAACTCATAGGGCTTGTTATTTAATGGGTTAATATATGGTTTTTAGGAATTTAAATAGCGTCTTAATCTCTCATGAAAATGTCGCGTGTATAGACTTTGTCCTTTACATCGTCCAATGCGGTGTCGTAGCGGTTTGCTATGATGGCTTGCGATTGCGTTTTGAACTCTTGCAGGTCGTTTACGACTCTGCTGCCAAAGAAGGTGCTGCCGTTTTCCAATGTGGGCTCGTATATTATGACCTCGGCTCCTTTGGCTTTTATGCGTTTCATGACACCTTGAATGGAACTTTGGCGGAAGTTGTCGCTGTTGCTTTTCATGGTGAGACGGTAAACGCCTATAATTACTTGTTTTTCCTTGGAGGCATCGTAGCTGCTATTGGCTTCGTAGGCTCCTGCTATTTCTAAAACTCTGTCGGCTATGAAGTCTTTGCGGGTGCGATTGCTCTCTACAATGGCTGTCATCATGTTTTGCGGCACATTCTGATAATTGGCAAGTAGTTGTTTGGTGTCTTTTGGCAGGCAATAGCCTCCGTAGCCAAACGAGGGGTTGTTGTAGTGGGTGCCTATGCGTGGGTCTAATCCTATTCCCTTTATTATGGCTGCCGAGTCTAATCCTTTTACTTCGGCGTATGTGTCGAGCTCGTTGAAATAGCTTACGCGCAGTGCAAGGTAGGTGTTGGCAAATAATTTTACGGCCTCGGCTTCTTTAAGCCCCATGAACAAAGTCTCAATGTCCTGTTTTATGGCTCCTTGTTGCAGTAGGCCTGCGAATGTGTGTGCTGCTTCTTCGAGATGATTGCCCGATATCAGGCGTATGGCTTCGTTCTCCTCGTCGAACTTTTCTATCATCTTGGGGTAGCCTACTATTATGCGGCTGGGGTATAGATTGTCGTATAGGGCACGACTTTCGCGTAGGAACTCGGGCGAGAATAGCAGACGTAGTTTGCGTGTGCTGTCATATCCGCGCTCTTTGAACAGTTTGGCATATTTTACATATAGACTACGGCAATATCCCACAGGAATAGTACTTTTTATTACCATTGTAGCGGGGGAATTACATTCCAGAACTTTGTCTATTACGCTTTCTACTGCCGATGTATCGAAAAAGTTTTTCTGACTATCGTAGTTTGTGGGTGCTGCTATAATTACAAAGTCGGCATTTTTATATGCTTCCTCGGCATTGAGCGTTGCTACAAGGTTTAGCTCTTTTTCGGCAAAGTATTTTTCGATATATTCATCCTGGATTGGCGATATACGTTTGTTTATCATATCAACCTTTTCGGGGATGATATCTACTGCTATCACTTCGTTGTTTTGTGCCAATAGTGTGGCCATGCTCAGACCAACATATCCTGTTCCTGCTACTGCAATTTTCATATTCTTGTACCTTATATATTATTATTTGCTCATGTAGAATTTTTTGTACCACTCGGCAAAATGTCGAAGCCCTGTGCGCAATGGTGTGCATGGCTTGAAACCGAAGTCGCGCTCCAATGGCGTGGTGTCGGCATAGGTTATGGGGACATCACCGGGTTGCATGGGGACTAATTCTTTGTGTTTATCGAAATCGTAGTCCTCGGGGAGCACTCCGGCGCGAATTAACTCTTGTTGCAGAATATCTACAAAGCCGAGTAGGTTCTCGGGGGCATTGTTGCCTATATTATATATGGCATATGGAGGGATGGGGAGCCCGTCTTCGCCTGTTTTGCGTTGTGGTGCTTTGCTCATAACGCGCATGACACCCTCTACAATATCGTCGATGTAGGTGAAATCGCGTTTACAGTTACCATAATTGAATATCTTGATGGTTTCTCCTTTCACAAGTTTGTCGGTAAATCCAAAATAGGCCATGTCGGGACGACCGGCCGGGCCATATACGGTGAAAAACCGCAGACCGGTAGATGGTATGTTGTACAACTTGCTATATGAATGTGCCATCAGTTCGTTGCTCTTCTTGGTTGCAGCATATAGACTAACCGGGTTATCGACCTTGTCGTCGGTGGAGTAGGGAACTTTACTGTTGCTACCATAAACGCTGCTGCTGCTTGCATATACAAGGTGTTCCACGCCGTTACTGCCACCTGCATAGCTGCCTCGACAAGCTTCAAGAATATTGAAGAAACCTACTATGTTGCTTTCGATGTAGGCTTGTGGGTTTGTTATGCTATATCGCACACCGGCTTGTGCTGCAAGATTGACAACAATTTGTGGTTTGTGTGTAGCAAAAATGTTGTCGATTAGTTTTTTGTCGGCAATGTTGCCTTCGATGAACGTAAAATTATTGAACGCTTGGAGCGCGGTTAAACGCTCCTTTTTTATATTAACGTCGTAATAATCGTTCATGTTGTCTATGCCGATTATTTGTGAATTTTGCAGTTCACTCAATAGACGTCGGCACAGATTGCTCCCTATAAATCCCGAGGAGCCTGTCACAAGTATGGTCTTGTTGTTTAAATTAACGCCAAACATTATTTATTTCTTTTTATCTTCGTCGTTGTAATAGCCATATCCATAACCGTATCCATAGCCATAGCCGTATCCATAACCATATCCGTAACGGTATGAACCACGGTAGCCATAGCGTCCGTCGGCATGCTCTATACCGTTTATGATGAGGCTCATATCCTTGAAACGATGTTCGTCGTACAGGTTGTTGATTTCGGGTACCATGTTGCGCTCCAACAAACCGCTGCGTACAACGAAAATAGTGTGGTCGGCACTTTTCTCGATGATACCGGTGTCGGCTACAATGTCAATGGGCGGACAGTCTATTATTATGTAGTCGTACTTGTTGCGCATGTTCTCTATGAGTGCGGCAAAACGACTATCCTCCAACAACTCGGTTGGGTTGGGTGGGATGGTGCCCGACGGGATTACATGCAGGTTGTTGTAGTTGTCAACTTTGATTATGCAGTCGTTTGCATCCTCTACAAGGCCGGCAAGGTAGTTGCTAAGGCCTGTCTTGGGACATTTCATGTATGAGTTAATAAACGATGTCAATGAGGCATGACGCATGTCGCCGTCTATCAACAATACTTTTTTGCCTTTTAGCACTATTGAAGCACCTAAGTTTATTGTGTTGAACGACTTACCACTGCCGGGGTTGAACGATGTTACTATGAGCACCTGCTTGTTGTTGTTCTTGAACATGAATTCTATATTGGTACGCAACACGCGGAATGCCTCGTTTATGATGTTGCGATTACCATTCTTGACAACAATCTCCAATTTTTCATCTCGTTTCTGCCATGGCAATTTGCGCTTTTTGCGATAGGAAAGGGGAATTTCGCCTATAATGGGTACTCTTGTACCTTGCAAATCCTTGCGCGTGCGTATCTTGGTGTCCATGAATTGTTGTAGCAGAATAAGTGCCGTTGGAATAAGAAGGCCTATTGCAAATGCTATCATATATGTTTTTCGGCTGTTGGGGCCGGTGGGCGCAAGACTGCCCGAGGGTGGGGTTATGACGCGTGTGTTATAGGCTGTAAATGCTTTGGATAGTTCGTTCTCCTCGCGTTTTTGCAGCAGGAACAGATACAACTGCTCTTTAACGCTTTGATTGCGGCTTTCCGATGCGAGGAATTTCGATTGTAAGGGATTTTTTGCTATGTTATCATTGGTTTGCGCAACCTCTTTGTCCAATGCAGCAATGCGCTTGCCAAGAATCTTGATTTCGTTCTCTATGGAGCTTATAATGGCTGCACGCATTGCAATGAGCGCATTGTCCATATCTTTAACTAACGGGTTTTCTTCGCTGCTGTCGGATATAAGACTGTTGCGTTGCATTAGGTTGAAATTATATTCCGATATTTGCGCCGAAATACCGCCGTTTTGCAATTGAAGAACAGGAATTATTTGATTATTACTTATGTTCTCGTTGATATATTCAAGTATATATTGCGTGATGCTTAGTTCGTTACGCAAACTTATGATTTCCTTGTTTATATCCTCGTTGCGCTCCATGTACATAGTTGTGGCGGCATTTACGTCGGGCAGCAGGTTCTGGCTTTTGTAATCCGAAATTTTGCTATCGACGTTTTCCAACTCGCGGGCGATGGTTTTTAGTCGTCCTTCGATGAATAGCGAAGTGTGTTCGGCCATTTGGTTCTTGTCGTCGATCCAGCGCTCGTTGTAAACGGCTATTACTGCATTTAGCACGTCTGTGGCACGTTGGGTCGATCTGTCGGTCATGCTTATTGTGATAATATCGGCATTTTCATCTTTTAGTGAGAACGACAACATGCCGCTATACATTCCGGCTGCACCATATATGCCGTAGCGTGTGACATATATTACTTGGTCTTCGTTCTTGGGCGAATAGTATTTTGTGGGGCTTATTGTTATTTTTCCAATGGGAGTGGAAATAGTATCGGGCACTACGGAAAGACGTCCTTTTGCACTTATTTCCGAATCGATTTCTTCGTCTGAGTATGAACAACCGAATTCATTGGCAGTGTATGTGCCGTCGGGGTGCAGTGTCAGTTTGAAGGCGGCATAGTCGTTTTCGTGTATGCCTACTATTGTCGCTTTTATAGGTAGATTACTGCCATATAGTACCCTGTTGTGGAATGTGCCCTCTCCATCGTAGTTCATATCCAAATTCAAACGGCGTACAACCTCGTAGATAATAGCCGGCGATTGCAGGGCGTATATTTCGTTGAATATGGTGGTTCCGCCACGCGATGTACCAAGGCTTGCAAAGCGTTCCATCTGCGCGCTCATGCCATCGTCGCCACTCTTTATCAGAATATCGGTGTAACGGGTGTATGTGGGGTGTGTTTTCGAAATTTTGTACATGGCAACCCCGACGCATATAATTACAGATATGAGAAACCAATGCCATTTGGAAAGGCATATAAATAGGATGTCTTTTATGTTGAAATCCTCTTCGGCCTGTCGGTTGAAAATATTATTGTCGTTGTTCATGATAGATTATCTTGTGATGATTGATACTACTGATGTTAAAAGTGATGCAAGCGAAATCCAGAATGCCGATGAACGGAGGTTGTTGCCGTTTACGGTGGATTGACGGGCACGCATGCCGTTAGGCTCTACATACACAATGTCGTTTTGTTGAATATAATAGACGGGTGAGTTTTGCAGTTCCTCCAATGAACAAAGGTTGGCTGTATAAACTTTTTGTGTCCCGTTATCTTCCTTACGCAGAACTTTTATATTGGTACGTTGGCCTTGTATAGTTAGGTCGCCGGCTTGGCTTATGGCGTCGAGAATGGTTATCTCGTCGCGGTCGATGTGGTAGCGGTTTGGTGATTTGACTTCGCCCAAGATGGAGTAGGATAGGTTCGCAAATTCAACTATAACCACTGCGTCTTGTACGAGGTTTTTCTCTACTAATTTTTGCTCTACATGCTCTGCCACTTGACCACGTGTCAATCCGGCAATATGTATCGTGCCGACTTCGGGCATTTCTATGTTGCCATCCTTGTCTATGGTGTACGACATAACTCCATTATTGCTAGAGGTTTGCGATGATGTTGTGCCCATTTGTCTTGACATTGTTACCAAATTGAGCTTGTTGGCAATGTTGGGGTTACGTGTGTTTACGTTAATTGTGAGCTTGTCGCCCGGACGGAATGTGATGGGGCGGTAATTGGCTTTAATCTCTGTGCCTTGCGGTGCGTCTTGGAAATAGACAACATCCTTTGATGCTCCGCATGAGAACAGCAAAAACAGACTCAATAAAATGAAGATTTTTCTCATATCTATGTTTTAGTTTTGGTTTAAATTCCTGTTAAAATTTGTCTTGTTGCTTAGTTGTGTGTATAATATAGGGACATTGATTGCGTTGTAACATATTGGCAATCAATTAGTTATGCGAGTTTTGTATGCTATTTGCAATTGCTCGCTGCCTGCATGGGCGTTTCCTTAGTGTTTGTTCGATACCGATAATTTGTTGTGCTATCGGTATGTGCTTGTGATTTACCGCAAAGATAGTGATTTTTTCTTAAAATTGTTCTTTTTCTCTTAAATTTATAATGTATAGCTTTGTTTTAATATCGAACTCCGCTTTTTGATTTTTGTCTTATATTTTTGTTTTGTAAATAATATTTACCATAATTGCTGTCGTGGTTTGTATGAATGATATTTTTGTGGTGCATGAATGGAATTGTCGTTTTGGGTATGGCGCCAACTCGGTCGATGGTTTTCCTGTTGAGGCTTTGCTCGCATTCCCTTCTTGTCTTGTTCTTTTCTTCTTTCTTATTATATATGTTTTAACAATAATTTTTGAGTTTTGTTGTGATTTTTGGTACGGTTTGTTTGTCTTACTCCCATTGGTTTGAAAATCTTATTCTTGTTGCCGGTTTGGGTGATTACTCAGTCCGATGGCGATAAATTTATGGCACTGTGAGTCCTTTGTTTTGTTTTTGATTTGTTTTTTTGCATGTTTTTTTGTGCTTTTCGGGCAAAAAAAAGAGAATAATGTGATATTTTTCAAAAAAAAACCTCGGAAATTATTTTTTAAAATGTTTTTTGTTATCTTTGTGCATCATTAACCTAATTAACGGAAAATATTATGAAAGAACTTATTGAAAAAATTCAAGCAACTTATGCTGCTTTCGAGGCAGATGCAAATTCACAGTTGGAGAAGGGTAACAAGGCTGCAGGTACACGTGCACGTAAGGCTTCTTTGGAGCTCGAGAAATTGATGAAGAGCTTCCGTAAAGCTTCTCTTGACGCCAGCAAGGCTTAATGCTCTTGACGACATTGGAACCATAGGTTCTTGTGAAAATGCAAGCTACATTAGTGGCTTGTATTTTTTTATTCTGTTTATGTTTGTAAATAATATTTACTAATTTGCGTCCTCGATGTACGGTTTTTCCCTTCCGGTTATTTTTGGGTGGCGCGGTTTTTGATTTTAATCGTCTTTATATTAATTATAAGTAATAGCTGTTAATTCAAAAAAAAATAGTACCTTAGCGCAAAATATAAATAAACTAAACTAATATAATCTACGATTTTATGAAAAAGCGATTTGTTTTTGTGGCTTTTGCGCTGCTCGCATTTGTGTCGGCAGGCGTTGCACAAGGCTTGAAAGGTTTTGCTTATGGTGATGTGGATGCCCCCACAGGCGCAGAATGGGAAACCCCCATGCAGTTGGCTCTTAACAAAGAGCAGCCTAAAAGCTGGTTCTTTACATTTGCAAGCGAGGAACAGGCACGTAAAGTATTGCCCGAGAATAGCGAGTATTATATGTCGCTCGATGGCACATGGAGTTTCCATTGGGTAGGCAATCCTTGGGAGCGCCCCGAGAAATTCTATGAACTTGGCTACGATGTGTCGTCGTGGGACAAGGTCGAGGTTCCCATGAACTGGAATGTATATGGAATACAACCCGATGGAACACAAAAATATGGTACTCCCATATATGTGAACCAGCCGGTTATATTCAAACACTCCGTAGCTGTTGGCGACTGGCGCGGTGGCGTCATGCGTGAACCGGCAAAACATCACACAACATACAAACATCGCAACGAGGTGGGTTCGTATCGTCGAACATTTACTGTGCCTGCCGAGTGGAATGGCCGTCAGGTGTATATAAATTTCGATGGCGTCGATTCATTCTTCTATTTGTGGATAAACGGTCGCTACGTGGGTTTCTCGAAAAACTCGCGCAACCTTGCGGCATTCAACATCACGAAGTATCTTGTCGAGGGCGAGAACGTTGTGGCAGTCGAGGTCTATCGCAACAGCGATGCCTCGTTCCTCGAAGCGCAGGATATGTTCCGCTTGCCGGGTATATTCCGCACAGTGTCATTGACATCGACCAATCCGTTGGAAATTCGTGATATACGCGTCACAACCGACCTTGACGAACAATACAAAGACGCTGTGGCGCATATAGCCGTCGATGTGCGTAATCTGAGTGCAAAAAAGGCAAAAGGATATAAATTGCAGGCAAAAATATACAAAAACGAATTGTACAGCGACGACAATACCTTTGTCGAGGGCGCAGTGACATCGAGCGAAGTGTTCCTGTTGGAGTCGGGAAACAAAAATACATTTGCCATGGAATTGCCAATGACCAATCCTGCAAAATGGAGCGCCGAGGAACCCAACCGTTATACCTTGTTGGTGGAACTGCTTGACAAAAAAGGCAACGTGGTTGAGACCGCATCTACATACATCGGTTTCCGCGAAGTGGAGATACGCGACACAAAAGCCGAGGACGATGAGTTCGGCATGGCAGGTCGCTACTACTATATAAACGGCAAACCGGTTAAAATGAAGGGTGTAAACCGTCACGAAAGCAGCCTTGAAAGAGGACATGCCATCACACGCGAACAAATGTACAACGAGGTAATGCTCATGTTGCGTGGCAATATAAACCATGTGCGTAATTCGCACTATCCCGACGCATCCTATTGGTATTATCTGTGCGACAAATATGGTATCTATTTAGAGGATGAAGCAAACATCGAGAGCCACGAATATTATTACGGCGAAGCATCCTTGTCGCACGTTGCGGAGTTCGAGGATGCACACGTGGCGCGTGTAATGGAGATGGCGCATGCCACAATGAACGCCCCCTCGGTGGTTATATGGTCGCTTGGTAACGAAGCCGGCCCCGGCGTGAATTTCGTGAAGGCATACGAGGCACTGCACGCGTTCGATACATCGCGCCCCGTGCAATACGAGCGCAATAACGACATCGTCGATATGGGTTCCAACCAATATCCGTCGGTAGGATGGGTTCAGCATTTTGCAAAAGGCGCACCCGGAATAAAATATCCGTTCCACATATCGGAGTATGCGCACTCCATGGGTAATGCCGTAGGCAACCTGAAAGATTATTGGGACGCAATAGAAAGCTCGAACTACATAATGGGTGGTGCCATCTGGGATTGGGCCGACCAATCGTTCTGGAACTATGACAAAAAGAGCGGAACAAAATACATGGGTTATGGCGGTGACTTTGGCGACCGTCCCAACGACCACATGTTCTGTATGAACGGAATAGTATTTGCCGACCATACACCGAAACCGCAATATCACGAAGTCAAAAAAGTATATCAAAATGTGGGTGTGAAAATGCTGGACAACGGAAATATCAGCGTGTTCAACAAAAGATATTTCAAAACACTCGGCGATATGGATATTTGTGTGTCGTTGTGGGCCGACGGACAGGAAGTACAACGCTACTTCATGCCCGATATGAACATAGCACCACGACAGGCAAAAGAATTTAAACCCTCATTCAATGGTGTTGAATTGCAAAACGACAAGGAATACTTTGTGAAAGTACAATTCCTGCTGAAAAAGGATATGCCTTGGGCGCAAGCCGGATATGTGCAAATGGAGGAACAGATGCTGCTTAAACAGGCATGCAAGACCCAAACCATGGATTTGGCTGCCAAAGGAGGCAAGATTACAGTATCGACCGAAAAAAATCATAATGTCCTGAAAGGCGCCGATGGAACATTTGAAATAGTATTCGACAATGCAAAAGGCATTCTGTACAGTGTGAAATATGGCAACGATGTGGTATTTGCTCCCGGCAATACCATGAAAATAGGTGCCTATCGTGCTCCTGTCGATAACGACATCTGGGCATGGAATAATTGGTATGCAAACGGTTTGCACAATCTGAAAGACAGTGTCATGTCGCTTTCGGCAAAAGAGAACAAAGACGGCAGCGTGGTGTTGCAGTATGTCGTTTATTCGCAGGCCGAAAATGCCGTAAGACGCATAAAGAACGACGATAACAGCTGGACATTAAAGGACGATGCACGAAAATTCGATGAAAACGATTTCCATTTTATTTCGAACCGTATCTGGAAAATCTATCCCGATGGTTCAGTGGAACTCAACAGCACCATAGGCGGTAACAAAAATGTCGATCTTGCACGCATCGGTTACGAAATACAGTTGCCAAGCGAATATGACAACTACACATATTATGGTCGTGGTCCATGGAATAACTACAACGACCGTTGCAGCGGTTCATTCATAGAGCAATATAACAGCACCGTGGCGGCACAATTCGAAAAATTCCCCAAACCCCAAGATATGGCCAATCGCGAGGATGTACGTTGGGCAGCCCTCACCAATAAAGCCGGAAACGGTGTTATATTCATATCCATCGATGGCATGTCAACAACAGCGTTGCCTTGGAACGATGTCGAACTGACATTGGCTGCACACCCCCACGAACTGCCACAATCGTCGGGCACATGGTTGCATATAGATAAAAAAGTGAACGGCCTTGGCGGTAACAGCTGCGGACAAGGCGCTCCGTTGGAGTACGACCGCGTGAAATCGGCTCAAAACACAGTAGGCTTCATAATGCGTCCGGTAAAGGCAGGCGAGTTCGTTCAACAAGCAAATGTCGTTCAGTCGGGAGTAATCCCTGTTTCGTTGTCGCGTGATTTGCGTGGTTTCGTTACCATGAACTGCAATAAAGAGGGCGCAGAAATATATTACAAAATTGGAAAACGCGGTAAAAAGACGCTTTACACAGAACCGGTAGATATGTCGGCAGGTGGCGAGATAACAGTATGGGAAAAAGAGACACCCTACTTCTCGGTGACACGTAATTTTGCCGCCGTAACATCTGTCCCCTTGACAGTGCTCTTCGTATCAAGCCAAGAACCCTCCGAGGATGTGTCGAAATTTATAGACGGCGACCTCTCTACAATGTGGCACACAATGTATTCGGTGACAGTGGCAAACTATCCTCACTGGATAGATTTCGACGCAGCCGAGGAGACTACCATAAAAGGCTTTAAATATCTGCCTCGTCAGAGCGGTGGCGATAACGGAAATATTAAGGCCTATAAAATACAGATAAGCGACGACGCAAAAACATGGAGCGAGCCTGTCTGCGAAGGTGAATTTGCCAACGACGGCAAATGGCAGGTGGTGATATTCAAAGAACCCGTCAAAACACGCTACGTGCGCTTCACTGCACTAAGTTCGCACAACGGACAAGACTTTGCATCGGGAGCCGAGTTTGAACTTATAAAAATGCAATAATCACAATGGGTGTTCAATATGCGTTCTTGTATATTGAACACCCATGTAATATTTATGTAGTATATAAAACCTAAAACAGAAAATTATGAAAGGAATAGTGTTGGCAGGAGGCTCGGGCACCCGTCTATATCCCATAACAAAGGGTGTGAGCAAACAATTGTTGCCGGTGTACGATAAACCAATGGTTTATTATCCTATATCGGTGCTTATGCTTGCCGGTATTCGTGAAATACTTATTATATCCACCCCCGACGATCTTCCCGGTTTCAAACGTCTGCTTGGCGATGGCAGTGCCTATGGAGTGCGTTTTGAATATGCCGAACAACCCTCGCCCGATGGGTTGGCGCAGGCATTTTTAATAGGCGAGAAGTTTATTGGCAACGACGCTGCCTGTCTTGTTTTGGGCGATAATATATTCTATGGCGCAGGCTTTACTTCGATGCTTCGCGAGGCAGTTCGTACTGCCGAGCAAGATAATTGTGCAACGGTGTTCGGCTATCGCGTAGAGGACCCCGAACGCTATGGCGTGGCCGAGTTCGACAGCGAAGGCAATTGCTTGTCGATAGAGGAAAAACCGGCGAACCCAAAATCCAACTATGCCGTTGTGGGCCTATACTTCTACCCAAACAAAGTGGTCGATGTTGCCAAGAACATAAAACCCTCGGCGCGAGGAGAATTGGAGATAACAACCGTAAATCAGGAGTTCCTGTCCCAAAAAAACCTTAAAGTACAGACCCTCGGTCGCGGTTTCGCATGGCTCGACACCGGGACACACGACTCGTTGAGCGAGGCATCGACATTTGTCGAGGTTATAGAAAAGCGACAAGGACTGAAAATAGCCTGTCTCGAAGGTATAGCATACAGCCGAGGATGGATAGACGAAGATACTATGCGTAAATTGGCACAGCCTATGATAAAAAACCAATACGGGCAATATCTTTTAAAAGTAATCGACGAACGGAAAAAATAGTTATGGAATTCATAAAAACCGAAATAGAAGACGTCGTGATAATAGAACCACGTGTGTTCCGCGACGAACGAGGATATTTCTTTGAATCCTATTCACAAAGAGAATTTGAAGCCAATGTACGGCCTGTGACATTTGTTCAGGACAACGAGTCGAAATCGTCGTATGGTGTTTTGCGCGGTCTGCACTTCCAAAAAGGGGAGCATGCGCAAAGCAAGTTGGTGCGCGTTGTCAAAGGCGCCGTCTTGGACGTGGCAGTAGATATACGCAAGGGTTCTCCCACATTCGGCAAGTATGTGGCAGTGGAGCTAAGTGCCGAAAATCATCGACAGCTGTTTGTGCCTCGCGGTTTTGCTCATGGCTTCTCGGTGCTAACCCCCGAGGTGGTGTTCCAATACAAATGCGATAACTTCTATTGTCGCGAGAGCGAGGGTGCCATAGCTTGGAACGACCCTACGTTGAATATCGATTGGCGCATACCGAGCGACAAAATAATTCTATCCGAAAAAGACAAACTGAACAAACCGCTTGCCCAAAGCGATTATCTGTTCGATTATAACGAAGACTTATACAGATGAAAAATATACTTATTACCGGTGCCAACGGACAGCTGGGCAGCGAGATGCGACGCCTTGGCGCAGTAGCAGCCAACAACTATATTTTCACCGATGTGGCCGAGCTTGATATTACCGATGCTTGTGCCGTAAAACAATTTGTAGGTGAGCACGCAATAGATGTCATAGTCAACTGCGCCGCATATACCAATGTCGATAAAGCCGAGTCGGACGAGGCAACAGCGATGCTCATAAATGCAGTTGCTGTGCAAAACCTTGCCGAGGCTGCAAAAAATGCCGACGCAACGCTCATACATATATCGACAGACTATGTCTTTGGTTGCGAGGGTAACACCCCGCGTACCGAGGATATGCCTCTAAATCCGCTTGGCGTGTATGGTCGTACAAAACTCGCAGGCGAACAAGCGGTGTTGCAGTCGGGGTGCAGTGCAATCATAATACGAACAGCATGGTTGTATTCGGAGTTTGGCAATAATTTTGTGAAGACAATGCTACGCCTGACATCGGAACGCGAATCGTTGAATGTAGTGTTCGACCAAGTGGGAACACCCACGTATGCGGGCGACCTTGCACTTGCAATATTCTCTATCATAGAGGGCGATAAATACCAAGGCAACGAGGGCGTTTACCATTTTAGTGACGAGGGAGTATGCTCGTGGTACGACTTTGCAACGGAAATAGCATATATGGCAGGGCATCGCAACTGCGTCATCACCCCATGCCATAGCAACGAATTCCCTTCGCCTGTAACGCGCCCGCCATATTCGGTGCTTGACAAAACAAAATTCAAAAATCGTTTCGAGATGGCAATACCGCATTGGCGCGAGTCATTGGCCTATTGTCTTAAAAGAATAAAAGAACAGAGCAAATAATAAAAAACAACAACGTATGAAACGCAATATTATAATAACAGGCGGTGCAGGCTTTATTGGCAGCCATGTGGTACGTCTTTTTGTGAACAAATATCCCGGGTACCGCATAATAAATGTAGATAAACTTACATACGCAGGTAATCTTGCCAATCTGAAAGACATTGAGGATGCTCCTAACTATATATTTGTAAAGGCCGATATTTGCGACTACGATACAATGCAATCGCTCATAAGCAAATACAATGTAGATGGCATAATTCATCTTGCAGCCGAAAGCCATGTCGATCGTTCAATAAAGGACCCGTTTACTTTTGCCCGTACAAATGTCATGGGTACCCTGTCGCTTTTGCAGGCAGCAAAAGTTTATTGGGATACATTGCCCGAAAAATATAATGGAAAGCTATTCTATCATATATCGACCGACGAAGTATATGGCGCGTTGGAACTTAGTCATCCCCAAGGGATAGAACCGCCGTTTACAACCACCGCATCATCGGGCGAGCATCATTTGGCCTATGGTAATGATTTCTTTTACGAGACAACAAAATACAATCCTCACAGCCCCTATTCGGCATCCAAGGCAAGTAGCGACCATTTTGTGCGTGCTTTCCACGACACCTACGGGCTGCCTACCATTGTAACCAACTGTTCCAATAATTATGGCCCTTATCAATTCCCCGAGAAACTTATCCCATTGTTCATAAACAACATACGTCATCGCAAGCCGTTGCCTGTCTATGGTAAGGGCGAAAATGTCCGCGATTGGCTGTATGTGGTGGACCATGCGAGGGCCATCGATGTCATTTTTCACAATGGAAAAATAGCCGAGACATATAACATCGGCGGTTTCAACGAATGGAAAAATATCGACCTCATAAAAGTCATGATAAAGACTGTCGATAAGTTACTCGGTAACCCCGAGGGGGCTTCACTCGACCTTATTACATACGTGACAGACCGCGCCGGACATGATATGCGCTATGCTATCGACTCGTCGAAATTGCAACGTGAACTTGGTTGGGAACCAAGCTTGCAGTTCGAGGAGGGTATTGAGAAAACCGTTCGTTGGTATCTCGATAACCAAGAATGGATGGATAATATCACCAGCGGCGAATACGAAAAATATTACGAGGATATGTATAAGGGACGTTGATTATACCTCGCCGAATGAAACAAAAATGATGGCTCAAATTAATTTGAGCCATCATTTTTGTTTGGTATGCCTAATAAAACTATTTATTGAACAGGGTGACAGAATATCCCAAACGCACTGTTATCGTTGTATTTGCCGAACGACCGTAGTCATCGGTTTTGGAATTTCCGAAAATATCGCCTAATCCGTAATAGTATCTTCCTTCGAGGGTGAAATTGCCTATCTTGGTTCTTAGTTCAAGGCCTGCGCCACCTGCTATTCCATAATCGAATTTGTTCTCCACATCCTTGCCATATATGGGCTGCGAGCCCTCGGGGCGGCTTGCTATGTCCCAGACGCCTTTGTACTCCTCGTCTTCGCTAATTAAAAAGCCTATTTGCGGTCCGAGATTAATGAAAAATTGCAAACCGCGAGGCTCTTTGCCAAAAGCAAGGTGAGCAAGCAGGGGTACCTCCAAATAGTTAAGTGTCCTGCTGTAACTATTGCCGGTGTCGTCGTCGAAATCCTCTTCCCAGCCTCTTTGTGAATAGTTGAATTCTATTTGCGCACCACATATCATGTTGAAATATTTTTCGCTTGTGTAGCGTATGCTTACACCGGAATTTATTCCTTTCAGCATGTTCTGGCGTATCTTGGGTTGTATATCCATTTGGCTCAGATTAAGGCCGCCGTTAATACCTATTTCGAGTATGTTGCGAGGCTCCTCTATCTGCGCCCATGCCCCCATCGTAAAAAGGAGCATGGTAAATAAGTTTAATAACCGTCTTGTCATTTTTTATCAAAATCTATCTTTTCTATTTTGTATTCGGGACTATAATGTACGAAGTATATTTTTTTGTTTACCATACCGCCCCAATTGTTTACACGCTCGAATTTAAAGCCGGTTTGTATGGGGGTGTATGATACCTGATTTATCCGCTTGGACATGTTGTTACCGAATTTGCTTATTGCCAACAGGAATACATATCCGGTGTCGTAGCCCAACATACCGTATCGCGGGTATATGTTTTGGGGAGAACGGTTGTACCAGCCTATGTATTCGTTTTGGAAACGATTGGCCTCGGGCAGGGTGTAGTGGCTGAAAAACGATGCATAGAAGTATGTGTCCACTTCGTATATCTGACTGCGCATATCGTTTGCATATATCTGCCACTCGGGATATCCGAATAGTTTGTATTCGGGTAGGGCTATCGTGTCGTTGTTAAGGAGCGTTAGCGTGGGAAGCAATGTAGCTAATGTGGCTTCGCTCGACGATGTTGGTATAAAAATGTTCTCTTTGTCCTCCTTCATCATGCCTTGCAACAGCGTCTCGCTCTTTTCCATATCGGTGATGTCGGCAATGGATATGGTGGAGTAGGGTACGCCACGGTTTTTGAAGTTTTCTGTCAACGAGTTTACGAACTCTTTTTTGTTATTGGTGCTGTCGCTGACAAAAATGACATTGGCGTTAGGGAATTTTATACCAAAGTGGTCTATTACCTCGGAGTAGAAATAGGACTGTATGGTGTTTACTACATATACCATGGGGTTGCGGAATATCTCATCCTCCTTGGATGTGAATGGTATTACCAATGGTATCTCCTTTTTCTGTGCAAAGGCGGCAAGTTGTTTGTTGTGTTCGGGATATAAAGCTCCGAAAATTATATCCATATTATCTAATTCACCGCTATTTAGCAGTGGTTCAAGACTGTTGCTCTCTTTGCCCGAGTCGTAGGTGTGTATCTTGAACGAATAACCGTAGCGTTTGAGTTTTTCTACTGCCATTAAAAAACCTTCGTAATACTCTATCATGCGCGACTGCTCGTTGGGGGAGTAGCTGTCGAGCAGGAATGGCAGAATGATGGCTGCTCTTATTCCTTGGAATGAATCGTATGTCTGTAACGAGTCTTTTATTTGTTCTACGCGTTTAAAAATCTCGTCGTTGCTGAGCTCTTTTTCTTTTTTCGCCTGTTCCTGCTTCTTCATAGCTGCAATTTCCTTTTTCGAGTAAGGTATTTGCAGTACGGTTTTTTTCTTTAATTTGTTCTTTTTTATCTGTGGGTTTACCGCCAATAATTCATCGGCGGTGATGTTGTACAGTTGCGTTACTTTAAATACTGTTTCGCCACGTTGCACTGTGTGCGTGGTGCGTATGGGTATTGTATCGGGTGCCTCTTCTTTTGTCACTTTTGCTGTTTCTTTTGCGGGTGTGCTTTCTGTCGATGCCGAGGGTATCATTATGACTTCGCCGCTCCTGAAATTGGAAATGCCCAACCCGGGATTGGCTGCGCATATATCCTGTGGGGTGACGCCATATTTCTGGCTCAGTCTATACAGTGTCTCGCCCGGTTGTATGGTGTGGTAGCGTTGTGCATTGCCGGGCTTTTTATCATCGGCTTGTTCTGCCGATACCGATTTTACATTTTGATGAATTTTTATTTTTTGTCCAATGGATAGCTTGTTTACACATTCCGGATTGGCCTCTATTATCTCTTTTACTGTGGTGTTGTACATACGGGATATTGAGTAAAGTGTTTGTCCTTTACTTACTGTGTGTACAAAATAATTTACGTCTTGTGCCACCGAGTTTATCGAGATTATAACCGTTAGCAACAGAAACAATATTTTATATCTATAATTTTTCATATCCTAGTTTTCAAATAAATGGTAATGGCAAGCGTCAAATATGGCACCGCCTGATTATTTTTTTGCAAATGTAATTAAAAACAACGAATTTGAGACTTAAAAACAGAGTTTTTAGGTGTGTAAATATTCCTTATTCCATTTGGAATATATGATATTTGCTTTACACGCTGTTTTTTAAGTATTATTAATATGCTCTCGCTGTAAAAAATATCGAAGTAAACTTCATATTTTTCGCTCGTTTCTTACTATCTTTGCGGTAAACGGCGAAAACGGCCTGCACTCGCTTTGAAATATCGAGATAGGCTTCGTATATCTCGCTCGTTTGTAGTTTTTTGCAGCAACATCGCGCTATTGCCAAGCATGTAAAAACTATTCACATGAAACTATAAGAACCAAAACAAGATAATAATGGAATGTAAATTTTTATTCAGAAATATCGTACTGTTGTTTTCAATGATACTGATGCCGTTGTTCGCTACGGCGCAGAGCGAAGTGGCTCCTCCTGCTCCCACAGCGATTGTCACCGACCAAGAGGGTGCTCCCGAGGAACTTGTCGAGGGCGACAGCTACGAGGGTGAGGCTCCGTTGGCGGTGCATTTCGCATCCAATGCCACCGAGTACGATGATTTTTCTTTGGTATGTGTATGGACTTTTACCCGCCAAGAGGAATATGAACCATTCCTCACCCGTTACGACAAGGATGTCGATTATGAATTTCGCGAGGCGGGGACATTCCTTGTAAGGCTTAATGCGAAATACACCCATCGTACCATTCCCAACCTTGAATTGGAATACGAATTTGAACCGTTTGCCATACGTATTGCCGAATCGTCGTTGAAAGTCCCTAACGCTTTTTCTCCCAACGGGGATGGCATAAACGACTATTTCAATGTGTTCGATGTCAAGTCCATAGTCTCGTTTTCGGCGGCTATTTATAACCGTTGGGGGCAGCAACTGTACTCATGGGGCATCGAAGAAATGGAATGTGAGGAATGTGGCTGGGACGGCACCTACAAAGGAAAACCGGTCAAGGATGGTGTCTATTTTGTGGTGGTGAATGCGCGTGGTGCCGATGGTGTCAACTACGAGATAAAAGCCGATGTGAATTTGTTGCGAGGATATATTGACGAGGTTGCACAATAAACAGATGAAAAATAATATAGATATTTTTGGAGCCAAGGTACACAATCTGAAAAATGTCGATGTGTCGCTTCCGCATAACTCGCTCACTGTTATAACAGGGCTCAGCGGAAGTGGAAAATCATCCTTGGCCTTCGATACCATATTTGCCGAAGGACAACGACGCTATCTTGAAACGTTTTCCACCTACGCACGTAATTTCTTGGGCGGAATGGAGCGTCCCGATGTCGATAAAATAACCGGTCTCGGTCCGGTTATCTCAATTGAGCAAAAGACAACGAATAAAAACCCACGCTCGACGGTGGGTACCACAACCGAGATTTATGATTACATGCGCCTGCTCTTTTCGCGAGCCTCGGAGGCCTATTCCTACCTGTCTGGCGAAAAAATGGTGAAATATACCGAAGAGCAAATTCTGGAACTTATTATAAACGAATATGCCGGTAAACGCATATATATGCTTGCCCCATTGGTGAAAGCACGCAAAGGCCACTACAAGGAACTATTCGAACAGATGATGCACAAAGGCTATTTGAATGTTCGTATAGATGGGGAAATGTGCGAGATGTTCCGTGGCATGAAACTCGAACGATACAAAAACCACGACATCGAGGTGGTGGTCGATAAAATGGTGGTGGATGCCGAGGATATAAAAAGAATAAAACAGAGCCTCTCCACGACACTTTCCCTTGGCGATGGCCTTGTTATGATAATGGAACTGCCTTCGGGTGAAATACGTCATTATAGCAAACGCCTGATGTGTCCGGTGACAGGAATATCCTATAAAGAACCTGACCCTCATAATTTTTCATTTAATTCGCCACAGGGGGCATGCCCTAAATGCAAAGGCCTCGGCGTGGTGAGCATAGTGGATGTAGATAAGGTAATCCCCAATCGCAAATTATCGGTGTACGATGGCGCACTTGTCCCCCTTGGGAAATACCGTCGCACGTCGGTGTTTCAGCAAATCGAGGCTGTTCTTGCACGCTACGATGCAACCCTGAAAACGCCCATCGAGGAACTGCCCGAGGAGGCCATCGACGAAATATTATATGGCTCGCCCATGCCTTTGCATATATCCGAGTCGTCGGAACTGTTCTATGGTACAATATCCACATACGACGGCTTGGTTAAATATATACAACAGCAAAAAGAGACAGGCGTGTCGGCCAAGGAATTACGTTGGGCCGAGCAATTTTCGGCTATGCAGTCATGCCCCGAATGTGGTGGCGCGCGCTTGTGCAAGGAGGCATTGCATTTTCGTATAAACGGGAAAAATATATACGAACTCGCATCCATGGACATTGCACTGCTGTACGAATGGTTCGATACATTGGAAGACAAATTGTCCGAGAAACAACGCCTCATAGCCTCGGAAATTGTAAAAGAAATAATGTCGCGCCTACGTTTCTTGCTCGATGTCGGGCTTGGCTATTTGTCATTGAGTCGCTCGTCGGCATCCCTGTCGGGTGGCGAAGGGCAACGCATAAGGCTTGCCACTCAGGTGGGTTCGCAATTAGTAAACGTCTTTTATATTCTTGATGAACCAAGTATAGGCCTGCATTCGCGCGACAACGACAGACTCATAAACTCATTGAAATCGCTCCGCGATAGCGGTAACACGGTTATCGTGGTGGAACACGACCGCGATATAATGCTTGCGGCCGATTACATTGTTGACTTGGGACCGAAGGCCGGACGCAAGGGCGGCAACGTGGTTTTTGCAGGGACACCGGCCGAGATGCTGAAAAACAATACACTGACAGCCAATTATCTTAAAAACATAAACGTTATTCCCGTTCCCTCATCACGTCGCGAGGGCAACGGAAAATACATAAAAATATTCGGTGCCAACGGAAATAATCTGAAAAATGTCGATGTCGAGTTTCCTCTGGGCAAGCTGATATGTGTCACAGGTGTCTCGGGCGGTGGTAAATCCTCGCTCATAAACGATACTTTGCAACCCATCCTGTCGAAACATTTTTATAGGTCCTTGCGAGAACCGTTGCCTTATAACCGTGTCGAGGGCATAGAGAATATCGACAAGGTTGTCGATGTGGACCAGTCGCCGCTCGGACGTACGCCGCGTTCCAATCCGGCAACATACACAGGGGTGTTTTCCGATATACGCAACCTTTTTGTAGAACTTCCCGAGGCTAAAATACGAGGCTATAAAGCGGGACGTTTCTCGTTCAATGTATCGGGGGGACGTTGCGAGGCTTGTGGTGGCAATGGTTATAAAACGTTGGAAATGAACTTCCTGCCCGACGTGATGGTGCCATGCGAAGTATGTCATGGCAAACGCTATAACCGCGAAACGTTGGAAGTCAGGTATAAAGGAAAATCCATAGCCGATGTGCTTGATATGACAATAAACATGGCTGTCGAGTTTTTCGAAAATGTCCCCACCATCCTGAATAAGATAAAAGTATTGCAGGATGTCGGGCTTGGGTATATAAAACTCGGGCAACCATCTACGACATTGTCGGGTGGCGAGAGCCAAAGAGTGAAATTGGCAACCGAGCTTGCCAAACGCGATACAGGTAAAACGCTCTATCTGCTGGACGAACCAACCACAGGGCTGCATTTCGAAGACATAAGAGTTCTCATGGGGGTGGTTAATCGCTTGGTGGACAAAGGCAACACAGTGATAATTATAGAACACAACCTCGATGTCATCAAAATGGCCGATTACATAATAGATATGGGCCCCGAAGGCGGACGCGACGGCGGTGTTGTTGTCGCCAAGGGTACTCCCGAGGAGGTTGCAGCAGGCGGCGTGGGCTACACAGCCCCCTATCTGAAACGGGAACTTGAACGATAGCATGCTGTTTTCGTTCATTTTGACTATCTTTGATGTAAAATATTGAAGTAAACTTCATATTTTTCGCTCGTTTCTTACTATCTTTGCGCAAAGATAGGTGTATTATATTTTTCCCGTTGAATGTGCATCCTATCTCTGTTTGACAGAAAAAGTAATATTATTAACAATTAAAATCTATTTTATTTATGTTTGAAGGACAACCAAAAGGTCTATATGCTTTGGCATTAGCCAATACCGGTGAGCGTTTCGGTTATTACACCATGCTTGCGGTGTTTGCTCTTTTCCTAAAAGCAAACTTCGGACTTAGTGCCGGTATGGCCGGTGCTATTTACAGTACGTTTTTAGGACTCGTTTATTTTCTTCCGCTCATAGGCGGTATGCTGGCCGATAAATTCGGATTTGGCAAGATGGTTACCATCGGTATTCTTATTATGTTTGGTGGCTACCTGTTGCTCTCCCTTCCTTTGGGTGGCGACACATTGGCGCTTATTGTAATGCTTGCCGCGCTCATACTCATCGGTTTCGGTACCGGTTTGTTTAAAGGTAATCTGCAAGTAATGGTCGGCGACCTATATAACGAACCTCGTTATGCCGACAAACGCGACTCGGGCTTCTCTATATTCTATATGGCTATAAATATCGGTGCTTTGTTTGCTCCGACTGCAGCCGTGAAAATTATGGAATGGGCACAAACCGACTTGGGATATAGCGTGAACGATTCATATCACTTTGCTTTTGCTGTGGCATGTGCTTCGCTCATACTTTCAATTGCAATATATTATATTTCCCGTCCTACATTCAAACATGTCGAGGGCGGTGTTAAGAAAGTCGGCGCAGAGGCCGTTGTCGAGGATTTGCCGAAGGAGGAGAACAAAGCACGTATCGTTGCATTGTGCCTTGTGTTTGCTGTGGTAATATTCTTCTGGATGGCGTTTCATCAGAACGGTTTGACACTTACATTTTTTGCCGATGAGTTTACAGCAAAAACATCTACCGGCGTTCAGAGCATGTTGTTCAATGTATGGAACCTTGTAGCTGTAATTGTCATAGTATATGCTTTGTTCTCGTTGTTCCAAGGTAAAACAGCCAAGTCGAAAGCCGTTGCAGGCGTTGTTCTGTTGCTTGCTGTTGCCTTCTTGGGTTGGCAATATACAAATATTTCGGGCGCGGTTGCAGTCAGTGCGCCTATCTTCCAACAGTTTAACCCCTTCTATGTAGTGGCGCTTACACCCGTCAGCTTGGCTATATTCGGTGCTTTGGCTGCAAAGGGTAAAGAGCCCTCGGCTCCTCGTAAAATTGCCTATGGTATGTTGGTGGCTGCTGTCGGCTTTGCTGTTATGGCTTTTGGCTCATTCGACTTGTTGACCCCCAAAGCACAGTTAGAGGCAGGCGATGCAGCTACATTTGTTTCTGCTAACTGGCTCATAAGCACCTATCTTGTGCTTACTTTTGCCGAACTGTTGCTCTCGCCCATGGGTATATCGTTCGTAAGCAAGGTGGCTCCTCCCAAACTCAAAGGTATGATGATGGGTGGCTGGTTCGTAGCTACTGCAATAGGCAATATTCTGGTTGGTGTAGGCGGCTTCCTTTGGGGAGGTATTCCCTTGTGGATAGTATGGAGCGTATTCATCGTTCTTTGCCTGTTGTCGGCAATGTTCATGTTTGTGATGATGAAACGCCTCGAAAAGGTCGCAAAGTAAGAATAGTATAAAAACAGGTATAGACGGAGTGAATTTTTTCACTCCGTCTTGTTTTTGAAATATCTGTTGCAAAATATATCGGCATGCCTGACATAGGCTGCCATGCTGTCGGGGTCATTTGCCAAAGCATGCCCCGAATTAGGAAATTCCACATACACATACGGTACGCCGTGTGTTTTTAATGAATCGAACAATATATATTTCTGGTTCGTGGGGACTATCTTGTCGTTGGCTCCATAGGCGCATAACGTAGGCACGCTGTTGGGGGTGATATTGCATGCCGGCGATATATCCTCTATCATGCTTATATATTCGCCATTCCTTATGGTGCTGTCCGATAGTTCCATGCCAAGCAATGCCGACGCCAAAGCAATCTTGGTGCTGTCGCTGTGTGCGCCCCAATGCTCGCCATAAAAAGCGGTGGGTCCTGTTTGCTGGAATACGAATTTTACAGGAATAGCTGACTCCTCGGCATCGCGATAAGCGTATAGCAGTGCCAAGCATCCGCCGGCCGATACCCCCGTGGTGGCCATTTCGTCGATGCTATATCCCAAACTATCGCAATACTCCTTGATGCTTTTTACGCAATCCTTTATGTCGTTGCTCATGATGTTTATGTTCGATGGCTTTTCTGTGCTGTGCAGAGTGTAATTTACGCTTGCTGCCACTCGTCCTTTCGATGCATAGTATCTGCACCAATGCACGCCCTCTTCCTTGTCGCCACCGGTGAAACTGCCACCATGAATAAAAAGCACGAGCGAATAGTTGCGTGCATCGGAGTGCTTTTGTGGAATATACAAGTCGTAGCCACAATTTTCCCCGCTATTGTATTTAATATCGCGGTGTATTATCTCCTCCTTGTCATTCGAGTCAATAATTATTGCTTCGTTGGCTTTGTGCACCGCTTTTCTGAAATTATGTCCCATGCTGACAGTGAATACAACAATGAATGTGATGGTACACAATATAATATATAGAATTTTATATAGCGTTATCATGGTATGCTGTTTCTAAGAAGTTATTTAGATTTATATCGCCAAGTTTTTTATAGAGCAAAAAAAGAAATTTAAACAACGTCTAAAACGATGTCACAAAACTTCCGAAGATATTACCGCAAAATGCCGCTATGGCAACAACCGCCAGCCAAATAACAAATCCTGTTTTCAAATATTCTTTATTCTCATTGTAACCCATTTTTTCTTTCTTTTTATAGTATGTAGTTGATAATAAGAACATTCTTGCCTGTAAAATAGTTCTTCGGAGTTTTCAAAATTAAAATGAAAAGGAATTGCCATTAAAAAAAACTTCATAACTCATTAAAACAATCATATAAGTATTGTCTATGATTTTTCTTTTATTTAAATTTGTACACCGATGAGTTATTCCCATCGCACACTGCAAAATGATTCATGTATCACTGCCCAATGATAGGCAACATAAACTGCCATTTTATCTGGCTATGGAGGAGTATGTTGCACGTATGTTGCCCACAGGCGACTACTTCTTTATGTGGCAGGTAGAGCCCACCGTTATATTCGGGCGCAATCAATTGATAGATTCCGAAGTCGATATAGAGTATTGCAAGCAACATGGAATAGCCATGTATCGTCGCAAAAGTGGCGGTGGCTGTGTCTATGCCGACAAGAGCAATATCATGTTCTCCTATATCACAGCCGATACCAATGTCAATTTTACGTTCAATAAATACATGCTCATGGTTGAGCACGTTCTGCAAAAACTGGGTATCGACGCAAAAACAACAGGACGTAACGATATTATAATCGATGGGAAAAAGGTGTCGGGCAATGCCTTTTATCACCTATCCGACAGGAGCATAGTCCATGGCACCATGCTCTTCGACACCGACCTCGAAAAAATGGCACGTTCCACAACGCCCTCCGACGCAAAACTCAAAAGCAAGGGCGTGGAATCGGTGAGGCAACGTGTTACCACGCTGAATAAATACATTACAATATCCATCGATGAGTTCAAGCAGTTTGTTGTTGAAAATCTTTGCGACAGCGAGCTGCTGTTGGATGATGACGCATTGAATTACATAGCCGAAATAGAACAAGAATATTATTCCGATGAGTTCGTGTTTGGAAACAATCCCGCCTATTCGTTGCATCGCAAGGTACGCATCGAGGGGGTGGGCGAGTTCGACATTCGTATCGAAGTGAAAAACTTGGTAATAAAAAAAATAAATCTATTGGGCGACTTCTTCCTCGTTGGCGATTTGGACAATATGCTGCTTGCCCGCCTTAAAGGAGTGGAATTTACTTCGCAGGCAATGCAAAAAACTCTATCCGACATCGACCCCGGGAAAATAATCATGAATATGAAAAAAGAACATATAACAGAACTAATAAAAAATATATTTTAAATCATGGAAAACAAAAGAACCTGTCTTTATGACAAACATGTAGCCCTTGGTGCGCTCATAAGCCCATTCGGTGGTTTTGATATGCCCATACAGTACAGCAATATTGTAGAAGAACACAATGCAGTGCGTAAGGCATGCGGTATATTTGATGTTTCTCACATGGGTGAGGTACTTGTAACAGGCCCCGAGAGTGAGAAATTTGTCAATTATATTTTCACTAACGACATCACCGACGCTCCCAACGGCAAAATATACTATGGCATGATGTTGCATCCCACAGGCGGTGTTGTGGACGATTTGCTGGTATATAAAATGGCCGATAAAAGATATTTCCTTGTCATAAATGCAGGCAACATAGACAAAGACGTAGCTTGGATAATGGAGCATGCGCAAAATTTCGATGTGACAGTGGAGCACCAAAGCGATAAGTATGGCGAAGTAGCCGTACAAGGCCCCAAAACCGAGGCTATCATCGAAAAAGTATTGGGAATACCATGTGCCGATATGACATTCTACACCTGCAAGGAGTTGGAATACAATGGCGAGACAATAATAATAAGCCGCACAGGCTATACCGGCGAGGATGGCTTCGAACTATATGGCTCACATGCATTTACAAACGAAGTATGGGATAAACTCCTTGCAAGCGGCGAAGTGTTGCCGTGCGGTCTGGGTTGTCGCGACACATTGCGTTTCGAGGTCGGACTACCATTGTATGGCGACGAACTCACCGACGAGATAACCCCATTGGAGGCCGGCCTTGGAATATTCGTGAAATTGGAAAAAGAAAATTTCATAGGAAAAGAGGCCATAGCAAAACAAAAAGCCGATGGTCTGAAACGCAAAATCGTAGGTATAGAACTGAAAGACAAGGCAATACCTCGTCATGGATACGATGTCGAAGTCGAGGGCAAGGTGATAGGTCAGGTCACCACAGGCTATAACTCAATATCCACAGGCAAGAGCGTTTGCATGGCATTGATTGATGCCGATTACAGCAAACTTGGTACCGAAGTCGAAGTCAGAATACGTAAACGTGTTTTCCCCGGCGTGGTAACCAAAAAACGTTTCTATGACAAAAATTACAAGAAATAAAAAAAGTTATAAGAAATAGCTGCAATCAAGCCAAAAATATTTTTCACCGCGAGCGCAGCCGATGTTCGATATTTATCTATTTATATCAAATATAAAAATTAATAATTATGAGTAAAATTGTAGAAGGACTCTATTATGCAGAGTCTCACGAGTACGTGAAAGTAGAAGGCGAGTATGGTTATGTAGGTATAACCGATTATGCACAGCACGAGTTGGGTAATGTCGTATATGTCGATATGCCCGATGTAGATGACGAAGTAGAGGCAGGTGCCGATTTCGGTGCAGTGGAAAGCGTAAAAGCAGCCAGCGACCTTATATCGCCCGTAAGCGGAACCGTTGTCGAAGTAAACGACGCATTGAACGACCAACCCGAACTTATTAACGCCGATCCCTATGCCAACTGGGTAATAAAAGTTCAGTTGTCCGATGCAAGCGAGGTTCAGAACCTGATGTCAGCCGAGGCATACAAAGCATTCTTGGGTGAATAATTAAACCAGATACAATGCAGTATCAAAGTTCATAAAAAGACTTTGATACTGCATTGCAAAGTTATATATGCTTGGTAATTAAGCATTATGACATAATTATACCGAATAAGAAATAAAAAAATAACATAATGAAATATTTCCCACATACCCCGGAAGATATTGACAGTATGTTGCAGGTTGCCGGACTAAAATCTATGGACGACCTGTATGGTGAAATCCCCTCTCAACTACTGTTCAACCGTGAATTTGCGCTTCCCGAAGCCATGTCCGAGGCCGAAATACGCAAATTCATAGATTCATTAGGCGATAAAAACGGCAAGCTCGTATGCTTTGCCGGTGCCGGCGTCGAGGACCATTACGCCCCCTCGATTATCAATCCTATAATATCGCGCGGAGAATTCTTGACAGCATACACACCCTATCAACCCGAAATCTCACAAGGTACATTGCAATATATCTTCGAGTATCAGTCTATGATATGTGAGCTCACCGGTATGGATGTGACAAATGCCTCGATGTACGACGGATGCACCGCAACCGCCGAGGCTGTCATGATGTCGGTGGCAGCTGCAAAAAAACGCAATAAAGTATTGCTGTCGGCAACAATGAACCCCAAAGTAAAGCGCGTTGTCGAAACCTATGCCAAGTACAACGGCATTGAAATAGAAACAGTAGCCGAAAAAGACGGCGTCACCGATATTGCCGACTTGGAAGCCAAGCTGCAAGGCGACGATGTAGCAGGCGTAGTATTGGCACAGCCTAACTTCTACGGAATAGTCGAGGATTATTCCGGTGTAGCCGATGTATGCCATGCCAAAAAGGCCCTCATGATAATGAATGTCAATCCCATGTCGCTTGCAGTGTTAAAAACACCGACGGAGTGGGGTGCCGATATAGCATGCGGCGATGCACAATCGCTGGGAATACCCATGAACTATGGTGGCCCATACGTTGGATACCTTGCATGTACCAATTCATTGGTTCGTAAACTTCCCGGACGTATCGTCGGCAGTACAACCGATGTCGATGGCAAACGCGCCTTCGTACTCACATTGCAGGCACGCGAGCAACATATTCGTCGCGAGAAAGCCAACAGCAACATCTGCTCCAACCAATCGTTAATGGCATTGTATGTCACAATATATATGTCGTTGATGGGTAGCAAGGGACTCAAAGAGGTAAATAAACTATCCTATGCCGGTGCCCACTATCTTGCCGACCAACTTGTGGCAACAGGCAAATGTACCATGGCATACGATAAACCATTCTTGAACGAGTTTGCTGTGAAAACAACAGTCGATACAAAGACAATACAAGCAGCGTTGCTCGAAAAAGGCATATTGGGCGGTGTACGTATATCCGATGACACCCTCCTGTTGTGTGTCACAGAACAACGTACCAAGGCCGAAATGGACTTATTGGTCGAAACAGTAAAGAATTTATAAAAAAGGGAGGATATATCTATGATACGTAATTATGACAAACTGATTTTTGAACTCTCGAAAGAGGGACGCGTGGGATATTCCCTTCCCAAAAAACAGGTAGAAGGATACTGTATGTGCTGTGGCTTGCCCGAAAATCTTAAACGCGAGAGCAAGCCCGAACTGCCCGAAGTTACCGAGTTCGACGTTGTACGTCACTACACCAATCTGTCGAACAAAAACTTTGGTGTTGACACCGGTTTCTATCCTCTTGGCAGTTGCACAATGAAATATAACCCTCGTATAAACGAGGAGATAGCTGCGCACCATGCCTTCACCGGCTTGCATCCCGAAACACCTGTCGAGTATGCACAAGGCGCACTCGAAGTATATTACAATCTGGCAGCCTCTCTATCCGAGATAAGCGGTCTTTCGGCTTTCACACTGAACCCCTATGCGGGTGCTCATGGCGAGTTGACAGGCCTCATGATAATGCGTCAATATCACATCCAACGCGGTGATTTAAAACGTACCAAGGTCATTGTTCCCGACAGTGCACATGGAACAAACCCCGCGAGTGCCGCAGTGTGTGGCTTGCAAATTGTCGAGGTTAAATCCACAGCCAAAGGTACCGTCGATGTCGAGGATTTGAAACCGTTGCTCGACGACACAGTGGCAGGTATCATGATGACAAACCCAAATACCCTTGGAATTTTCGAGACCGAAATTCCCGAGATTTCGCGTCTTGTTCACGAGTGTGGCGGTTTGCTCTACTACGATGGAGCCAACCTGAACGCTGTTTTGGGTAAGTGTCGTCCCGGCGATATGGGCTTCGATATCATGCACATCAATTTGCATAAGACATTCTCCACACCGCATGGTGGCGGAGGCCCCGGCGATGGTCCTGTTGGCGTGCGCGAGGGACTTGAACACTTGTTGCCCAATCCGCAAGTGAAAAAATCGGACGATGGTAAGTTCTATATCGCAACCGATGAAAAATCATCGGGTTATGTGTCGAATTTCCTTGGAAACTTCGGAGTCATCATGCGCGCATATACCTACATACTCACATTGGGACGCGAGAATGTTAAAATGGTTGGTCCTCTTGCCGTTCTTAACGCAAACTACGTTAAGGAATCGTTAAAGAACGAATACTATTTGCCCATCGAGGGCGTTTGTAAGCACGAATTTGTGTTCGATGGTCTTGCCGATAAGTCCACCGGTGTCACAACCCTCGATATAGCTAAGCGTCTATTGGATTATGGCTACCATGCTCCCACCATCTACTTCCCGCTGTTGTTCCATCAGAGCATAATGATTGAACCTACGGAAACAGAAAGCAAGGAGACGCTTGACGAATTTATAGCCGTAATGAAAAAAGTGGCAAAGGAGGCTATTGAGAACCCCGATGTGGTGAAGAGCGCACCCCACACAACGCCGGTACGTCGTCTTGACGAGACAACGGCTGCTCGTTTCCCTAAAACCACATATAAACAAATGAAAGGATAACCCAATAGCGGCTCTATACAAAAATACCCTCCAAAGTTCTTTGGAGGGTATTTTTATTTTGCGATGCCTTATATGTGTGGAAAAATCAGTCCAAGCTATGCATTATTTCCTCTATGACACGTGGAAAATGTTTGTATTCCAAGGCATGTACCTTCTCGGCTACATCGTGTGGAGTGTCTGTGGGCAATACAGGGCATGTGGCTTGAAAGAAAGTAGTGCCCTTGTCGTAGTCGCCATCAATAAGATGGATGGTTATGCCGCTCTCGGTGTCGCCAGCCGCTACAACCGATTCGTGTACGCGGTCGCCATACATCCCTTTGCCACCATGCTTGGGCAATAGTGCCGGATGTATATTGACAATGCGTCCGGGATAGGCGTCAATTAATTTTTGTGGAACTAAAAGCAGAAATCCTGCAAGCACTATAAAATCTATGTCACGCTTTGCTAACTCCTCGATGAGTGCGTCGCATGCCATAAATTCGTTTTTTGTAATGGTGATGGCTTCTACATTCAACCGTTTGGCGCGTTCCAGTACGAATGCTTGTGGGTTGTTTGCTACAATAAGCGATACCTGTGCATACTCGGAATGGGCAAAATAGTTAGCTATATTCTCGGCGTTGGAACCACTGCCCGAGGCAAAAATTGCAATATTTTTCATTTTGTATGTGTGTTATTGTATAGGCATGAGACGACGAAGCACCTGCTCGCCATAAGTTCTCGATATTGGAATTTCTTTTATGTTGGGGTAACCAAGTTCCAGAAAAAGGTTCTCTTTCTCGCGACGCATAACTTTTACAAGGTCGAGATTTACCATGTAGGAGCGATGGCAGCGAACAATGTTTGTATCGGCAAGCTGTTCGCTAATCTCCTTCATTGTTATACGTATCAGCTGTTTTTTCAGATTGTCGTTTTTGATGTACCATATACATATATAATTGTCGGCCGACTCAATGTAAAGCAGGTTCTCCTTGGCCACCGACAATTGCAATACACCGCGTTCATCCCGGAACGATATGAGCGCACTCGACTTGAAGCCTATATTTTCGTTCATCAATTCTTTTAGCTTGGCGTTCTTCTCCTGATACGAAAAAAACATAATACTAAGCAAATAGGGGATAAATAGAATATATACCGTGTTTTGCATAGCCTGCATATATATCACAAGCGGATCGACGGAATTAAGGCTTATATTACCGCGCTTACTCGTTATAATGGCAAGTATGGTGAATGCGCCGGCAAGCAGCAGCAGTTCCACAAATACCCATAGTATATATTGCAGAATAGTTATGTGGTTCGTGGGTTTTTGCGAATATCTGTACATGATAACCCTACTGATAGCCACTACCGACATACCCAAAATCACCAATATCGAAGACCATGCAAAATACATGGTGGTGCTATATCCCTTGTTCTCAATCCATTGGTTCGACTCGAAGGGCTTGAATATGTTTATAAATATAATGGCGAATATAGAAACAAAAAGCACCATTATAATTTGATTTCTTTTTTCCAAAAGATACTTGGGTGCTTTTGAGAATAGAACCGATGTATATGTTGTTGGCATATTTTTGTTTGTTTATACTTTTCTAAGAAGTTGCTTGAATTTTCAAAGTTGTTTTCTTACGCAAACTGTTCGCCTTGCCGTTTTTTTATATTCAAAAATGGTTGTTTGCTTTTTTTGAAGCGTGCATAGCAAGCTATGTAGGCTATATAAATTCAAACAGCGTCTAAGGATGTTGTAAAAATTCTTGGCAAATTTACAATTTTTTTTGCGAAGTATAATCTGTTTTTTCGATTTAATAACACGATGTAATAAAGTATAACTATATTTCCTTTTTTTTCTTGGTTTTTACATCTCGTAATAGAACTTTATGGCGCCGACACTACCAATTTGTGAAAAATTAGTAGTATCTTCGCAGGATGTAAAAAAGTGTCATTTTATGTCCATAATTAGCTATAAAAATGTTGATATACACATCGATTCCAAGATTATTTTGGAAGATGTGACATTCACTTTGGATGCAGGCGAATTTGCCTATTTGTTAGGTGCCGTAGGTTCGGGTAAATCATCGCTTATAAAAACAATGTACGGCGAGGTGGATATACACGACGGCAATGCCACGCTGTTTGGCGAATATAATATGCGCAAAATAAAACGCCGCAAGTTGCAGTCGTTGAGGCGACGTATTGGTGTGGTTTTTCAGGATTTTCAATTGTTGACCGACCGCAGTGTCTATGATAATCTCGATTTTGTATTGCGCTGTACCGGCTGGAAAAGCAAACGTGAGAGAGAAAAACGCATTGCCGAAGTATTGGAGCTTGTCGAACTGCCCCAAAAAGGGTACAAAATGCCACACGAACTTTCGGGAGGCGAGCAGCAGCGAATTGTTATAGCGCGTGCCATACTAAACCGTCCCGAATTGATACTTGCCGACGAACCCACCGGAAATTTGGACAACGAGGCAGGACGTAAAATTATGACACTCCTGCATAGAATATGTCGCGAGGAAGGCACCGCCGTAATAATGATTACACACAACGAACAGTGGCCAAAACAATTTCCAGCACGCGAATTCTATTGCAAAGGAGGCCGTTTGACCATTGTCGATGCCGAGGCTCGTGCCGTAAACAACGAGAAAAATGATGAAGCAAGGCCGGAACAACCCGCAGTGCCGACTCCGGTTGTAGCAGCGGCATCCGTAGCCCCCGTAGTGGCAGCTGAAACACCCGCAACAGCAACTGAAACACCCGCAGTGGCAGTCGTAACCCCCGTAGTGGCAACTGAAACCCCCGCAGTGGCATCCGTAGCCCCCGCAACGGCAACCGAAACACACGCAGCGGTTCAATCGGTAACCACAAGTGGCCCTGCCATCTCAAATGAACAGCCGCAGAATGTGGCTTGCGATAACGCCACCCAAGCCACAAGCCAACATGCCACGTGCGACGATGAACAAACCGTCGATTGTTAAAAAACAGATAATTCGAAAATATAAAAAATAATAAATATGAAAGTATTAAAATTCGGAGGAACATCGGTCGGCTCGGCCGAGCGTATGAAAGGTGTTGTAAAATTAATTTCCGACGGCGAGACAAAAATCGTTGTTCTCTCGGCCATGTCGGGCACCACAAATTCATTAATAGAGTTCACAAATTATTTAAAAAACCAGAATGCGATAGGTGCATGCGAGCACTCCACATTCCTGCAAGACAAATATAAGCATACAATAAAAGAGCTATACAGCACCGAGGAGTATGCACAAAAGGCCACAGCCAAAGTATCCGAGGTTTTTAATCATTTGCGCAACTTGGCACAACAGCCATTGACCGAAAATTTAGAGAAAGAGATAATAGCGCAAGGCGAGATAATGTCCACCAATATGGTCACATTATATATGCAGGAATTGGGGCTCGATGCCGTGTTGCTGAATTCATTTGACTTCATGCGTCTGTCCTCAAACGGCGAACCCGACTTGGGATATATTCGCGAACATCTATTGCCGCTTGTCGATTTAGATGCAAAAGGTCGCATATACATAGCCCAAGGCTTTGTATGCCTGAACTATTTAGGCAACATCGACAATTTGCAACGCGGCGGCAGCGACTATACAGCAACCCTGATAGGAGCAGCGGTAAACGCATCCGAGGTACAAATATGGACCGATATAGACGGTATGCACAACAACGACCCGAGAATAGTGGATAACACATCGCCTGTACACCACCTGCACTTCGAGGAATCGGCCGAGCTGGCATATTTCGGAGCAAAAATTCTGCATCCCACATGTATATTGCCTGCAAAACTGACAGGGACCCCAGTGCGTCTGCTCAATACCATGGACCCATCGGCACAAGGAACACTTATAGACAACAATCTGACACAACCCGGCGAGATAAAAGCCATAGCTGCAAAAGACGGCATAACAGCTGTGAAGATAAAATCGGGTCGCATGCTTTTAGCCTACGGATTTTTGCGTAAGGTATTCGAGGTGTTCGAAACATATAAGACTTCGATAGATATGATATGTACATCGGAGGTTGGTGTTTCGGTCTCTATCGACGACGATCGCAAATTGGAGCAAATAGTCGATGAATTACAGAAATACGGAACAGTAACAGTCGATCGCGACATGTGTATAATATGTGTTGTGGGCGACCTTAACTGGGAACACGTTGGTTTCGAGGCACGAGCAATGGAGGCCATGAAGGATATTCCTGTGCGCATGGTGTCGTATGGTGGCAGCAACTACAATATATCGTTCCTTGTGCGCGAGGAAGACAAAGAGCGTGCATTGCGCTCGTTGAGTAACACTATATTCAACGCAAAAAAATGAGAGCCAATTTCCCCGTCAAAGCCTTCGAAGGAATAGACACTCCTTTCTATTATTACGACGCCGACTTGTTGCGCGAAACGTTGGCCACAGCGTTGCGCGAAGCATCCAAACACAAAGGCTATCATGTGCACTATGCAGTGAAAGCCAATTTTAATCCGCAGATATTGTCCATGGTGTGCAAGCAAGGGTTGGGTGCCGATTGTGTCAGCGGTGGCGAAGTGCAGGCAGCATTAGCAGCCGGAATATCGCCCGACAAAATAGTTTTTGCCGGTGTGGGTAAAACAGACAAAGAGATATCGTTGGCCATAGATGCCGGCATATTCTGCCTTAACGCGGAGTCCATCCCCGAGATACAGGCCATAGAGCGTTTGTCGGCTGCAAAATCGGCAGTTACACAAATAGCCATAAGAATAAACCCCAATGTGGGTGCCCATACCCATGCAAACATAACCACGGGGCTTGCCGAAAACAAATTCGGAATAAACTATGAGCAATTGGACGATGTGCTAAGCGTCATTGACTCGTGCAAGCATGTGAAGCTAATAGGATTACACTTTCATATAGGTTCGCAAATACTTGTCATGGACGATTTCATAGCCTTGTGCAACAGGGTGAACGAGTTACAGATACACCTGCGCGACAATAAAGGGATTATACTGCCTCATGTGAATGTGGGTGGCGGTCTTGGCATACGTTACGATGCTCCCGACGAGTACGATGTACCCGATTTTCGCTTATATTTCGATACCTATGCAAAACACTTGCATCTGTTCGAAGGACAGCAGCTGCATTTTGAGTTAGGACGTAGCTTGGTGGGGCAGTGCGGTTCGCTTATAACGCGTGTTACTTATGTCAAGGAGGGCACGTGCAAAAAATTTGCCATTGTCGATGCCGGCATGAACGACCTTGTTCGTCCTGCCATGTATGGCGCATATCATAAAATAGAAAATCTGACATCGTCGGCACCATGCGATTCCTACGATGTGGTGGGTCCTGTGTGCGAGTCGTCCGATGTGTTCTGTAAGGATGTGGAACTGCCGCAAGTGAGCCGTGGCGATATTCTTGCCATACGTTCGGCAGGAGCATACGGCGAAGCTATGGCATTCGGATATAATTGCCGAACGCTGCCAAAGGGTTATATGTCGGATACCATATAAACTTATACAGGCCTAAAACACTAATGCCGAATGGGACTTTGCTCATGCAGCGGAGTCTCATTCGAATTTTATTGCCTTGGTGGGTTCTATATGCGATATAAGCATCGAGGGTATCACAAGTATTGCTATCGATACAATGAACATTAGTATGTTCATTGGTATGAGCCACCATGTGAATTCAATAGGTACATGCTGCATGTAGTACATTTCGGGGTCGAGTTTCACTATGCCTGTCTGTGCTTGTATAAGGCATAGTAAAATACCTATTACGTTGCCCAATATAATTCCCCTGCCTATAATGAACATGGCATAGTATAGGAAAATTTTTCTTATGGAGCGGTTTTTTGCGCCAATAGCTTTCAGTATGCCTATCATATTGGTTTTTTCCAAAATAAGAATAAGCAACCCCGATATGGTTGTGAAGCCGGCAATGCCCAATACCAATACCAAGATAATCCATACAGTGCTGTCGAGTATTTCCAACCATGCAAACATGTGTGGGTTCATTTCCTCTATTGTTCTTATAAACAGCGTCTCCTCGTTTCTGTTGGCTATTTCGGTGACTTTGTCAATAAGCGCATAGCGCACATCCTCTTTCTGTGTGAACTCATTTACCGATATTTCAATCCCCGATGCTTTGTCGCTGCTCCAAGCATTAAGGCGTCGCATGGTGTAAATGTCGGTGAGCGCAAGCATGGCATCCATCTCGCTCAGGTGTGTCTCGTATATTGCTGCAAGCGTCATGCGGCGGGCTTTTATGCCGTCTTGCATGAAATAAATATCTATTTTGTCGCCCAATTTCACCCTTAGTTTCTGTGTCAGCAGGCGCGAAAGCACTATCTTGTTCGTAGCTGCGCTGTCGGTAAATATGGGCAGCTCGCCCTCTACAATATGTTCTTGTATGAATGTGTTGTTGTAGTCGCTGCCAATTCCTTTCAGAACCACTCCCTCGAATTCATTGCCCACCGATATAAGTCCGGGCTTGTATATATATTTTTGCACATGCTGCACCCCCTCGGTGGCAAATATATCGGCTATGTCATCGGTGTTCATTGTGGTGGGCAGCTCGCCCGTCGGCGATGATTGATAGTTCTGTATCTGTATATGGCTGCCAAAACCCACAATCTTGTCCCTTACGTTGTGTTTGAAGCCTATTACAATGCACAAGGATATAGTCATGACTGCTATGCCCACTGCGACGCCCCATTGGGCTATTGTCACAGCCGGTCTTGATATCCGTCTCCCGTTTTTGCGTGTTCCGAACAGTCGTTTTGCTATAAAAAGTTCCATGTTCATAATCGACTGCTAAGATACATAAAATAGTTTGTTTTATATCTTTGCCTGTGTATGAATTTTCCTTATGCCTGCCCACAAATAGAGAGCAAGGAGAACCCGCTTAGAATTCTCCTTGCTCCTTGTAGATATTGTAGATTGTTTTGTTATATTATAGGCGGAAATCTACGCCTACTGCTACGTTATATGTCTTACGTTTGTAGTATGAACCTCTGAGGCTTGTACCGGGAGCGTAGTTGGCATAGCAAGCACCGAAGTTAAGATCCCATTTTTCGTTGATGCTGTATTTTGCACCTGCACCCACCGTGAACGAGTCGTTAATGAATGATATGTCACTGACATAGCTGGGGTTAACACCGAAGTCGCTGAATTGGAAACCGGTAGAAAGCAACCATTTGTCGGTTAGTTTGTACTCGACACCGCCAAGTATCTCGAATGTGTTGCGGCTGAGTGTTCTCATTGAATTTGCTTTGGTAAGCAACGATTCTATTTTTGCGTCTTTGTCGAAATAGTATGTGTAACCACCCATAACTTTAAGACGGCTTGTGATGTCCCACGATGCACCCAATGTAAGGAGGGCTGGAGCGTCGTTGCGGAATTTAACACCGTCTGCCAATGTGGGTAGGTTTTCTAATAATTTGTCCGATGTCGAAGCATCTGTATCGTTCTTTATGATATTTACAGCGCGGAACTCATATTTTACACCGAAATTAAAGTCGCCAACCTTGTAATCTACACCAATTATAGGTGCAAATGCAATGCCTGTTTGTGTCATTTCCAATGTGTAGTTGGGGGCAGCAGCCAAAACCGCAGCTTCATAAGGTGCAAGTGCGGGTATAGCACTCATGGGAACTTCGGCGGAACCGGTGTTGTACATGGCACCATTGGGGAATGTGGTTTTTATTGCGCCCTCGTAGCTCAACGATGTGTAGTTTGTGCGGATACCACCATATACCGACAAATTGTCGTTTATTTGGTAAGCAGCACCAAGTTGCAACGAGAATAGGTATTGTGTCGAAGTGAATGTCGATGTAGTGTTATATCCGGTTACACCGGCCAACGCAGGGTTTACTCCTGCCAATCCTGATGCATAAAGGCCATTTACCATGTTGTTGAATATAGGTAAGCCATTCTCGAACTCGGCTTTACCACCACCGCCGGGCATACCAAAGAAACCACTGAATGTCCATTTGCCTGTTTTGTATGCAGCGAACAATGTAGGCATGCAGGGAACATAAACGCTACCTTTGAACTCCTTTCCGTTTTTACCTGCAAATACGTCTCTGTCCTGCCATATCATCTGCCAGTTTGCCGAGAACGACCAACCGTCGTTGAAAAATGCCGAACCTGCGGGGTTGAAATAGATTGCATCGGTCTCCAATGAAGCGTAACGCATGGGGTTACGTACAAATGATGCACTCTGGTTTGTGTTTGTGAGCAAGCCGCCTGCAAATGTTGTCATGGCTACTGCTACCAATGCAATACTTGTAAATAATCTTTTCATAATAATTGTTTTAAGTTATACTTAATGTATTGTGTGTTTTCTATGCTGAATATGTTTTGTTTTAAAAACTGCACAAAAGTACTCGTTTTGTGCAAAACAAATGTTGTCTATCTGCTATTTAACATAAAAAATGCACAAAATGAAAAAATACTGTACATAAAGTAAGTGAAAAGGGCTGTTCGTCGGGCTTGTTCGGTGCTTGTTGCTTACAAATGTCTTTTAATCTCCTTCCTGAAACGTGTCATGTATAGTATGGCTGCTACGGTCAGTCCCACAGGCAGGCCGCTTGCAACGCCAATAGCACCCATATCGAAAACGAAGCCAAGTATGTAGCTGACAGGTAGGGCAAGGCATATATATGAAATGAATGCGTATATTCCCAATGGCTTGGTCACTTCGATGCTACGCAAAGCGTTCGCATAGTTTGTTTGTATTCCGTCGCTTATCTGGTATATGAGCATGGGGATGAGCAGGGTGGTGAACATTATCTGTATATTGGCGTCGCTTGTAAATATAGCAGCCAATTCGTGTTGGAAAACAGCTATTCCCATTGATAGCACTACGGCGGTGAATAGTATTATGTGCAGGCTTGCATTGGCTATGTTTCTTACATTGGCCCAATCGTTGCGACCGCGAAAATGGCTCATGCGTATGCAGGCGGCTGCTCCTATACTATAATATATAAGGAAACAGAGCGACCCCGTTATGCACATTACTTGGAACGCGGCAAGCTCGGTTGCTCCCAACCATCCCATGAGCAGCGATGCCAGCGAGAACGACGCTGTCTCCATTCCCATCTGTAACCCAAGCGGTGTGCCTATACGGAACATGTGTAAGATATCTTTCTTGCGCGTTGTGCGTATGCGAAACCCATGCTTATATTCTTTGAACTTTTTTTGTCCCATTATAAGTGCCATGAACATAACAGTCATAATAATTCTGGCTGTCAATGTGGCTATTCCGGCACCGGTCAGTCCAAGCTCGGGCAGGCCTGCTTTTCCATATATAAATAGGTAGTTGAGTATTACATTGCATATATTTCCTATGAGTATGACCCACATGGCTGTTTTGGTTGCCGCTACGGTGTCGGTAAACTGCTTGAAACTGTTGAACAATGTTATAAAAGGGAATGTGAGCAGCAGTGTCAAAAAGTAGGGACGCATTATGGGTAATAGCTCCTGTGGTTGTCCTAAGTTATCTATGTTTATATAAAGTAGTGTGTATATAAGGAATATGAATGTGCCACACAGCGTATTGGCGTAAATGCTGTCTTTGAATGCTGCGCCTACGTTGTTGACATCCTTGCGCCCGTAGAATGCTCCAATGACGGGTGTTGCTCCATAGCTGAATCCTATGAGGGCCAATATACCAAGATTGAATATGTTGTTCACAAACCCGGCCGCCGACAGGGCGTCGGCGCTGTAATGACCTACCATTATGGTGTCGATAAATCCTAATATGACATTGCCTAACTGCCCCAATATGATAGGGGTGCCAAGTTTCATTATGGTGGCGTAGTGCGATTTGTATCTCATGGGTTTTACGTTTGTTTTTGCGATAGGTTGTTTTGCTTGCGCTGTAACGCGAACGCGTGTGGCATTTCCCATATAACAAAATAGACGAATTTAAATTCGTCTATTTTGTTGGTTATCTGTTTATTTTATTTACATGGGATGGCATCTATTCTTCGTTGGTGTCTGCCCCCTTCGAACTCTGTCTCCAAGAATGTTTTTACACATTTTTCGGCAGTGTCGTTGTCTATAAATCGACCGGGCATCACAAGAATGTTTGCATCGTTATGTTGGCGTGCCAACTCGGCTATCTCGGGCATCCAGCATAGTGCTCCTCTTATTCCTTGGTGGTGGTTCACCGACATGTTTATGCCGTTTCCTGTTCCGCATATAGCTATGCCTGTGTGACATTCTCCGTTTTCCACAGCTGTTGCCAAGGCGTGCCCGAACTGCGGATAGTCGCAACTGTCGGTGCTGTTTGTCCCAAAATCTTTATATTCGTATCCGTTTGCAGTGAGCCACTCTTTGATATGTTCTTTCAACGGGTATCCTGCATGGTCGCTTGCTAATCCTATTGTTCTCATTAGAGCATCTCCTTTACTTGGTTATATACGTTCTGGGCTGTGAAACCTAATTTTTCGTCGAGTACTTTGTAGGGAGCCGAGTAACCGAATGAGCCAAGGCCATATACCTTGCCGTTTGCTCCCACCAAGCCTTCGAGGTTGACGGGCAGGCCTGCTGTCAGTCCGAATATTTTTGCTCCTGCGGGTAGTATGCTTTCTTGATATTCTTTGCTCTGTGTACGGAAAAGTCCTTCGGATGGTACTGATACTATTCGTGTCTTTATGCCGTCGGCTTTAAGCAATTTGGCTCCTTCGACAAGTGTGGATACCTCGGAACCCGATGCCAAAAGTATTACGTCGAAATCCTCGTCGCTGCCGGCTATAATATATGCTCCCTTGTTCATTTTACTGTAATCGGTGCCTTGTGGCAGGTTGGTTACATTCTGACGCGAGAATATAAGTCCGGTGGGGGTGTTGTCGTTTTCCATAGCCAGACGCCATGCCTCTGTTGCTTCGTTTACGTCGGCAGGACGCAGCACCAACATCGAGTTCTTGCCGCTGTGGTTTTTGATTTTCTCCATTAAGCGCACTTGTGCCTCTTGCTCCACCGGTTCATGGGTGGGGCCATCCTCGCCTACGCGGAATGCGTCGTGCGACCAAATGAATTTGACAGGAAGTTCCATTAATGCCGCCATTCTTATGGCCGGTTTCATATAGTCGCTGAATACAAAGAATGTGCCACATGCTGCTATTACGCCGCCATGCAATGCCATACCTATACATAGGCAGGCCATGGTGAGCTCCGATACGCCTGCATGCAGGAATGCGCCGGTGAAGTCGCCGGGGGTGAAAGCGTGTGTCTTTTTTAAGAAACCATCGGTCTTGTCGCTGTTGCAAAGGTCGGCCGATGCGCATATCATGTTGCCGTAGTTTTCGGCCAAGATACCCAATACGTGTGCCGATGCGTTACGTGTGGGGGCGTCGGCTTTTTGCTCTATTGCAGCCCAGTCTATTGCGGGTTGCTTGCCGGCAAACCATTCTGCCATTTTTATTGCCAAGTCGGGGTTCTGAGCAGCCCATGCTGCCTTGCGGGCACGACGCTCTGCCACTATTTCTTTCAGTTCGGCAATACGCTTGTCGTACATGGCTTTTACCTCGGGGAAGAATACGAATGGGTCCTCGACGTTGCCACCAAGGTTTTTTATGGTGTTTATATATGCGTCGCCGCCAAGGGGAGCACCATGTGTGCCGCAGTCGAATTCGTAGCTGCTGCCGTCGGCACGACGGGCACCCTTGCCCATAACGGTGTTGCCAATGATAAGTGTGGGACGCTCTTGCTCGGCTTTTGCTTCTGTCAGTGCCGCACGTATGGCGTCGCAGTCGTTACCATCTATTGTGATAACTTTCCAACCCCATGCTTCATATTTTTTTGCAGTGTCCTCGAACATTACTTGGTCGCAACGTGTCGATAGCTGTATTTGGTTGGCATCGTAGAACATTATGAGGTTATTCAGTTTCAGGTAACCTGCCATACGTCCTGCTCCTTGCGATATTTCCTCTTGTACTCCACCGTCCGAAATGAATGCGTATATGGTTTGTCCCATTACCTCGCTGCCCAAACGCGCTTCAAGGAATTTTGCTGCTATTGCTGCTCCCACTGCGTATGTGTGTCCTTGTCCAAGCGGACCCGATGTGTTCTCTATTCCGCGTGCGAAGTTCACTTCGGGGTGTCCCGGGGTATTGCTCTTCCATTGACGCAGCTGTTTCAGGTCGTCCATTGTGTATTTGTCGGACAACGCAAGAACCGAATATAACATGGGCGACATGTGGCCGGGGTCGAGGAAGAAACGGTCACGCCCTTCCCATAGCGGGTTCTCGGGGTCGTAAACCAAAAATTCCGAATAAAGTACGTTGATAAAATCAGCACCGCCCATTGCACCGCCGGGGTGTCCCGACTTGGCTTTTTCTACCATGGCCGCAGTCAGAATACGTATATTGTCTGCTGCTTTGTTCATCAGTTCCTTGCTGTTCATATTGATGTTGGAGTTATTTGTAGTATAAGGTTAGTTTTTCTTGTATGCGATGAATAAAACCATTCATACGCATATATTCTTTGCAAAAATAGTAAATATTGTTGGATTGCCGAAAATATTTGCATGCAGTTTTTCTTCTTATTTTCACTTTGTACCTAAAATGTTTGTAAATGATGTTAACAAACTTCATTTTTTATTATTTTAAATATTATCTTAGTGCCGAATAAAAATGGAATATATGCTTATAAAAATAATTTCGGAGCGACTTGGTATTGCTACCGACAAAGTAAAAAACACAGTGCGTTTGTTCGAGGATGGGGCTACTGTACCCTTCATTTCGCGTTATCGCAAGGAGGCTACCGGCGGTTTGGACGAGGTTGCCATCGGCAATATAAAAATTATGTATGAAAAATTGCAGGCATTGACGCAACGTAAACAAACCATTATTGCCACCATGGAGGAACAGGGTGTTTTGACCCCCGAACTAAAAAAACGTATCGACTCCTGTTTCGATTCTGTGGAACTCGAAGATATATACCTTCCCTATCGTCCCAAACGTCGTACACGCGCTACTATTGCCAAGGAGCGCGGTTTGGAGCCTTTGGCCGAAATCATAATGCGTCAGAACGTTGCCGATGTCAAGGGGCAGGCGCAACGTTTTGTATCTGAAAATGTCCCATCGGCCGACGATGCCATAGCCGGTGCGTGTGATATTATTGCCGAGCGCGTTTCCGAGAATGAGCGTGCCCGAAATTCCATTCGACGGCTTTTCAAGCAGCGTGGCATGCTGGTGTCCAAGGTGGTCAAGGGCAAGGAGGCCGATGGAATAAAATATTCTGATTATTATGAGTGGAGCGAGCCTGTGTCGCGCGTGTCGTCGCATCGTCTGTTGGCCATGATGCGTGGCGAGGACGAAGGCTACTTGCGTGTATCTGTCGCTGTGGAGTCCGATGAGGCTGTCGGGCTGCTGAAAAATCAATTCCTTGCCAAAAATTCGCTCTCGGCAATATATATGCTCGATGCAATAACCGATGGTTACAAGCGTCTGCTTGCTCCATCCATCGAAAACGAGACACTAACGATGGCTAAACAACGTGCCGACGACGAGGCAATCGCAGTGTTTGCCGAAAATCTGCGTCAGCTGTTGTTGTCGTCGCCGCTCGGGCAAAAGAGCGTGCTTGCCATAGACCCGGGGTTCAGAACAGGCTGCAAGGTTGTAATATTGGACCCGCAAGGTAATTTGCTGTTTCATTCGGTCATATATCCGCATGCTCCGTACAACGACAAGGAAAAGGCAGCATCGTTGCTTGCCAAATGGGTTGCCAATTACTCTATCGAGGCATTTGCCATTGGCAATGGTACGGCAGGTCGCAAAACAGAGAATTTTGTTCGTGGCTTGGCGTTATCGCCCGAGATTTTTTCGGTGAACGAGGATGGTGCATCGGTCTATTCTGCATCCGAAGTGGCGCGTCAGGAATTTCCCGACGAGGATGTAACGGTGCGCGGAGCTGTCTCTATTGGTCGTCGTCTCATCGACCCCTTGTCGGAGCTGGTGAAAATAGAGCCACGTTCCATAGGGGTGGGGCAGTATCAACACAGTGTCGATCAGCAGAAACTGAAAGAACGGCTGAATACGGTTGTAGAAAGTTGTGTGAATATGGTGGGCGTCAATGTAAATACTGCTACCAAACAAATACTTACGTACGTGTCGGGGCTGGGGCCGTCGCTTGCCGAAAATATTGTAAAATATCGTGCGGCAAACGGTAGTTTCCGCACACGACGGGACTTGCTTAAAGTGCCCCGTTTGGGCAATAAAGCCTATGAACAGGCTGCCGGTTTCTTGCGCGTCATAGGCGGTGATGAACTGTTGGATAGTACGGCTGTACACCCCGAATCGTATTCCATAGTGGAAAATATGGCCAAGGAGTGTGGCGTGTCGTTGGAACATTTTATCACCGATGCGTCTGTTCGCAAAGGCATTGTGCTCGAAAAATATATATCGGGTGCGGTGGGCATGCCTACCCTTGCAGATATAATGGATGCGCTGAATAAACGCGGGCTCGACCCTCGTGAGCAGGCCAAAGCATTCTCGTTCGATGCCAATGTGCACGAAATAGAGGATTTGCGCGTGGGTATGGTGCTGCCGGGCTTGGTGTCCAATATAACGGCGTTTGGGGCATTTGTGAATATCGGAGTGCATCAGGATGGCTTGGTACACATATCGCAACTGGCCGATAAATATATAGCATCGCCGTCCGACGTCGTGCGTCTGGGGCAACAAGTCATGGTGCGTGTTGTCGATATCGACTTGAAACGCCGACGTATCAGCCTATCCATGAAGGGGCTTTGATGCCATTGCGAATATAGAAACAAACGACCACATAATCAGTGCGCTTGCTTTGAAAAATCAAAGCAAGCGCACTATTTATTTGCTGTTTACCCTAATATAGCCGATAGCAGCACGAATACAATAATCGAAATGAGCCACCACTTGATGTATTTGTTCCAAAATTTGTAAGGATTTTTGGACGATGTATCGCATGCCATATTCCCATCAAATATATTGGAATTTATAATTTGATATATTAATGCAACATTGCATATAGCTATTATAGCACATATACTCCAATAAATAGCCGTATTTAAAAAGAACCATGTTACATTATGTATAATAAAGGATATCAAATAATTTAGAATAAAGTATATATTAAAGGCCTTTTGAATTTTGCCGTTCAGTTGGTTGTTCCTTGTGATAACGCCAAAAGCATAGAGCGTAGCTATCGTGCGTATAAAATATACCGCAGACAGAATTAATTGTGCCGAAATGTGGCTTGTTGTCAGTCTGCCGAACTCGCCGATAATCAATAGGATTATAAATATAGCCGATGTGGCTCTTGTTATGTTGCGTGTCGCTTTGTTCGATGCTATCGCAGAGAGCAGTATCAATGCTATGGGGGTTAATAATCCTTTTATTATGTTTATGCAGGTTGTAATTATTAATATATTTCCTGTTACGTTATCTAAGTGTGTGCTTGATAAGAAACCTTGAAAGTCGAATATGATGGCTGCACAAAGCAGTATCAGTGCTGTTTTTCTTATTATTTCTGTTTTTTTATACATAGGAGGCTGTTTTTTTCTTGTTATAATGGTACTAAAATCGCTCCACGCGAACGATACATGTAATCCGCTTTTTTTACGGCCAATATAGCCTGTCTTAGTGTGTTTTCAGTAAAGTAAGTGGAGTGTTTGTCAAAAAAATATCTCCATTTTGGAATGGAGATATTTTTTATAATAATATAGGACTGTTATTAGCAGATTTTGCGTGAGCCGTCACCGATTACTACATCGTAAACCTTGGGCAGTTTACCATATTTCTCTTTGTAACGCTCGTTTGCTTTCTCTATGAATATGTCGTAGAGTTCTTCCTTCACAAGGTTGATGGTGCAACCGCCGAAGCCGCCACCCATCATGCGTGAACCGGTAACACCGCAGTCGATAGCCACGTCAACCAAGTAGTCGAGCTCCTCGCAGCTAACTTGGTAGTCCTTGCTAAGTCCAAAATGTGTCTCGTACATTTTCTTACCAACTGTCTCGTAGTCGCCTGCTTCAAGAGCGTCGCAAACATCGAGTACGCGTTGTACCTCGCCGATAACATATTTTGCGCGACCGTAATCCTCGGCTTTCAATTCTGCTTTAACCTCCTCCAACATATCGAAGTTTGCATCGCGCAACGACGCAACCTCGGGGTGTTTGCTCTTGATAACCTCGGCTACATGCTCGCAACTCAAACGACGCTCGTTGTAGGGCGAGCCTGCCAACTCGTGCTTAACGCATGTGTTCAAAAGAACCAAACGATAGCCTGTGGGCTTGAATGGGAAGTAAGAATACTCCAAAGAACGGCAATCGAGACGAATGAGGCTGCCTGCTTTGCCAAATACGCTTGCAAATTGGTCCATGATACCACAGTTTACACCTACATAGTTGTGCTCTGTTGCCTGACCAACTTTTGCAAGTTCGAACTTGTCTATTTTGTTATCGCCAAAGAGGTCGTTTAGAGCATAAGCGTATGTGCTCTCCAATGCTGCCGATGATGACATACCGGCACCAAGGGGTACATCGCCTGCAAATGCGGTGTTGAAACCTTTTACATCTACACCGCGTTTAATCATCTCGCGACAAACACCGAAAATATATTTCGCCCATGATGCACGGGGGCAATCCTCTTCGTTTAGACCAAATTCCACATAATCTTTCTCGTCGATAGAGTATGCACAAACTTTCTCTGTTCCGTTGGGTTTAATCTCGGCCATGATACCTTTGTTCACTGCTCCGGGGAATACAAAACCATTGTTATAGTCGGTGTGTTCGCCAATAAGGTTGATACGGCCGGGAGAAGCATAGATGCTTCCTGTTGTGCCATCGAAATGCTTGATGAAACGACTTCTTACGAATTCTATATCCATAGTTGTAATGTTTTATGTGTTGAACAAATATTTGTACTTATTTTTTTACGGGTTTTGAACCAATGAGAGCGTAGAATAGGATATACGCTGCACAGAAAAGTACAACCCAGTAGCTTGTCATGTAGTCTGTCATTTCGGCTACTTGTGCCTGTATGGCAAGCATAACAGCGCAACCGAATACCATTGTCATGAATATACCCGATGCAACGGCTGTGTATTTACCAAGGCCCTCAACAGCCATGTTGAATATACCGCCCCACATAACCGATGTGCAAAGACCAACAAGCAGGAATGCAAAAATGCCGACAGGCACATTTGCCCATATAACAGTCAGTGTACCCCAATCGATACCGGGAACGCTCACTGTTGTATCCTCGGGTGCGAACATACCGAAAGCAACAAGAACCAATGTGGCAATAGCTACGGTTGTAATCATGGCGCGGCTTGATACTTTACCACCGATACTTGCACCGACGAAACGTCCTACAAGCATCATCAACCAATATACAGCAACGATAAGGCCTGCTGTTGCAGCGGTGATACCAAGTTCGGGAGTATTTACAAGGTACATATTAACGTATGTGGGAACACCTACCTCGATACCCATGTACAAGAATATGGCAAGGATACCAAGAACAAAGTGACGATAACCCAACGCGCCTTTAATAAGGCTTACATCGACAGGTGCTTGCTCGGGTTCTTCAATTTTTGTGAACAGGATAACAACGAATGCCACAACGAAAATAGCAAGAGCTATCATAAGAGCGGGTGTAGCATCGGAAATAGCTGTGTCTTTTGTGATTTCGCCAATGAGTGCACCCATCAGGATGTAAACAGCAAAGGCTGCCGACGAGTTGAATACACCGCCGGTTTGGATAAGCTGGTTACCGCTGTTTCCGCCACCACCAAGGATGTTAAGCATGGGGTTTACTACACAGTTAAGGATACACATACACATACCTGCGATAAATGCACCCAAAAGGTAAACACCAAAAACCAAACCGATGCTCTCTTTAACATCGAGCATACCACTGAACCACTGGATGAGAATACCTGTGATACCTACTGCCAAACCGATAAGGGCTGTCTTTTTGTAACCGAATTTTGATATGAGCATACCGGCGGGAATACCCATGATAAGGTAGGCAACAAAGTTACCGTAGTTACCGATTTGTGCAAGTACTTCGGGGATGTCTCCCTGTGCTTTGATGATGTTTGCCATAGGTGAGCACAAGTTTGTCACAAAGGCAATCATAGCGAAGAGCGCAATCATAACTATGATGGCTCCCCATTGTTTTTTTTGCTGACTCATGATTTTTGAATTTTATTAAATTATTTTTTGTTGATGAATTTCCTTTATTCTTCTACTCCGAATTTATATATCGTTACTTGTGAGTACTCTTCACCGGGTTTTAATATAACACTTGGGAAGTGTGCTCGGTTGGGAGAGTCGGGGAAATGTTGTGCCTCGAAACAGATTGCACTGCGTTTGGGGAAGGTCGCTCCGTGTGCTCCTGCAAAACCGCTATGCCAGTTCGATGTGTACACCTGAACGCCGGGCTCGGTGGTATATACCTCCATTGTACGTCCGCTGACAGGCTCAGTCACTTTTGCTGCATAGCTTAGCTCGCCTACCTCTTTTTTGTTCAGAACATAGCAATGGTCATAGCCTGCACCGTGTTTTATCTGTTCCTCGTCGGCATCTATGCGTGCGCCAACCGCTGTGGGTGTGGTGAAATCGAATGCAGTGCCTTTGACGGGGGCTATACAGCCATAGGGAACCGATGTGTCGTCTATGGGCACAAAGAAATCGGCGTTTATATGGCATATAAGATTATCTATGGTTGCTGTGGGGGTTGCAGTACCCGATAACGAGAAGAAACCGTGACTTGTCAGGTTTACGATGGTCTTTTTATCGGTTGTGGCCTTGTAGTCTATTTTCAGTTCGTTGTCGTCGTTGAACGAATATACTACTGTGACGTCCAATGTGCCGGGGAAACCTTCCTCCATGTCGGCCGATACATAGTGTAGTTTAAGTGTCTGGCAGTCTGTTTGCTCTGCATCCCATACGCGTGCGTGGAACCCTGTGGGGCCGCCATGCAGGTGGTTGGGACCATTATTTATTGCCAACCGGTACTCCTTGCCATCTATTGTGAATTTGCCTTTGCATATACGATTGCCGTAGCGGCCTACCAATGTGCTGAGGAATGGCTCGGGACTGTTTAGAAGGTTGTCGATACTGTCATGCCCCTGTATGACGTTTGCATAATTGCCGTTTTTGTCGGGGACCATGATGCTTAAAATTGCTCCACCGTAATTGGTGATTGCCACTTCGCAGCCTTTCTTGTTTTTCAATATGAAAAGCGCGGTTTCTTTCCCGCCTATGTTCTTTTTGAAATCGGCGGCTTTCAATTGTGAAAGGTTATTTTCTGTACAGCTCATATTTTTTGAAAATTTTCACGTCTTTTTGCACAATATACACTAACACAAAAACGGTGGTTTTTGTTGTCATAATCTAATATGACTGCATTTTGCACAATTTATGATGCAAATAAAATAAAAATATAGCTTACTTCAAAACAAATTAAAAAAAATATGTGTGAGCAACAGATTAATAATTACAATGAAGTTGTTTTAAGCTATAAACTGTCTGACAAGGTGATTTCTGCGTTACGCTCGCCATAAAAATGCTCATTTACGCCCGATAAACCCCGGTTTTTCGGGCATCGCAAGCCTTAAATCCCTCTTGTTATACAATTTAGAAATAAAGGGGTTGTCCTTCAAAATTGTTGGACAACCCCTTTATTTCCTATCTACGCATAGCGTGTGTGTGACTGCTAATAAAAGAGAAACCTCCATTGCCGAATATGAAAACGGCGGAATATTTGGTTTCTATAAGAAAACCATTTTCGAAATTTATGGAGCCTTGGGCAAAGAATGCCTCGGCTATATCCTGTGTCTGTTCGGCGGTTATACTTTAAGCAAATGTAAATAATTATTCAATACCCGATAATAGGTCGGCTACAATGAAACAGCTGCCACCAACAAATATCAGGTCGTCGTGCTGCGACTCGTTCTTGGCACAGCGTAATGCGTCGTGAACGGTTGGGTGGCTGCTGCCGTGCAGCCCATACTCGGATGCTTTTTGCAGTAGCTCGGTGGCATCCAAGGCGCGTTTCACGCTTGCACGTGTGAAATAGTATTTTGCGTTTTTGGGCATCATCGACAGCACGCCGCTTATGTCCTTGTCGTTTACCATGCCAAATACAATGCGCAGCGTGTTATAGTCTTGTCGTGCAAGTTGTTTGACTATATATTCTATGCCTGCTATATTGTGTCCGGCGTCGCACACAACGCGTGGTTCGTCGGATATTGTTTGCCAGCGTCCTTGTAGGCCTGTCGTGGCTGTTATATTGGCAAATCCCTGTTTTACATTCTCGTCAGTTATCTTGTATCCTGCTTTTTTCAGTTGTCGCAGGGCTGTTAGAATGGTGTTGCAGTTTTTTACTTGGTAGTCGCCACCCAATTCCCCGAGGATTGTCCCGTACTCCTTGGTGGTGTATTCGTAACCATTTTTCAAGGGTGTGGCTTTTACAAGCGGCTGCTCCTCCTCGGCAAAAAATATAGGTGCTCCTGTCTGTGCCGCTTTGGTAGCGAAAATATCTTTTGTTTCGTTTGTCGTTTCTCCTATGACAACAGGTACGCCGGGTTTTATAATACCTGCTTTTTCCTTTGCTATTTGGGCCTTGCTTGTACCCAGAAATTGTGTGTGGTCGAGGCTTATATTGGTGATGATGCTAAGGTCGGGGGTTATTATGTTTGTACAATCCAAACGACCTCCCATGCCCACTTCCACCACGGCTACATCGACCTTTTGCATGGCAAACCAAGTAAATGCCATGGTGGTGGTCAACTCAAAAAACGATGGGTGCAACGGCTCGAAAAACTCTTTGTTGTTGCGAACATAATCCACTACGAATTGTCGGTCGGCAGGGATGCCGTTTACACGCATGCGTTCACGAAAATCTATCAGGTGTGGCGATGTGTATAATCCTACTTTGTATCCGGCGGCTTGCAGTATGGCGGCTATTGTGTGCGATGTGGAGCCCTTGCCGTTGGTGCCTGCTACATGTATTGTGCGGAATTTACGATGCGGATGTCCGGCATGAGCATCAAGCAGCAGGGTGTTCTCCAACCCCTCTTTATATGCCGAACTGCCCACCTGTTGAAACATCGGTGCGCAGTTGAACAAATAGTTGACCGTTTCGTCGTATGTCATGTTTTTTAATCGAATAGGTTACGAAATCTTCTGAAAATCTGCTCTTTTATACTTTCTGTGGGCTTGAAATTTTCGGAGTTTCTGAAATTCTCTATCGTCTTTTTCTCGTCCTTGGTGAGTGTCTCGGGAATGTAAATGCTTACGTTCACTATGATGTCGCCTTTGCCATATTCGTTCAATGCGGGCAGGCCCTTGCCGCGTAGGCGCAATGCTTTTCCGGGCTGTGTTCCCGGCTCTATTGTCAGTTTTACATTCTCTTTTATTGTGGGTATCTCGACAACGCCGCCCAATGTGGCTGTTGGAATGTCGAGCAGCAGGTTGTATATAAGGTCTTTTTCGTCGCGAATTAGTTGGGGGTGTTTCTCTTCTTCTATTTGTATGAGAAGGTCGCCCGGTATTCCGTTTCGCTTGCCTGCGTTTCCTTTGCCACGCATGGATAATTGCATGCCTTCGGCTACTCCGGCGGGTATTTGTATCTCGACAATCTCCTCGCCCATTACTATTCCGTCGCCGCTGCAATGATTACATTTGTTTTTTATGATTTTTCCTTCGCCACCGCACTTGGGACATACGTTTTCGCTGTTCATTATGCCAAACGGGGTCCTGACTGTGCGAACAATGCGCCCTGTTCCGTTACATTCGGGGCATGTGTCCATGGCATTGCCTTCGGCTCCACTGCCGTTGCAATGGTTGCAGGGTACATATTTTTTTAGCTTGAACTTTTTTGTTGTCCCCTCGGAAATTTCTTGCAGGCTTAATTTTACTTTCACTCTAAGGTCGCTGCCTCTGTATCGTGTCTGCGCAGAACGTCCGCTACCGCCTCCGAAGCCGCCAAATCCGCCTCCGAAGCCTCCGCCGAATATATCGCCGAACATCGAGAATATATCGTTGATGTCCATGCCTTGTGCGCCTCCGAAACCGCCAAATCCTTCGGGGCCGTTTACACCCTCGAAACCATATTGGTCGTAGCGTGCTTTTTTGTCGGGGTCGCTAAGGACACTGTATGCCTCGGCTGCCTCTTTGAACTTTTCTTCGGCTTCTTTGCTGCCGGGGTTCTTGTCGGGGTGGTATTGCATAGCCTTGCGGCGGTATGCTTTTTTTATGTCGTTGGCCGATGCGTTTTTCTCAACGCCCAGCACTTCATAGTAATCTCGCTTTGCCATGTTGTGTCATTTATTCGCCTACTGCAACCTTTGCGTGGCGTATTACTTTGTCGTTTAATATATATCCTGTTTGTACACAGTCTAATACTTTGCCTTTTAGTTCCTCGCTGGGAGCCGGAACCATAGCTATGGCTTCGTGAAAGTCGGTGTCGAATACTTGGCCTTCGGTTTCAATTTTCTGCAAACCGTTTTGTTTCAATGCCGATACAAATTTGTTGTATATCAATTCTATTCCGGTGAGTATTTCTTTGGCGCTTTCGTCCTTTGCCATGTTGGCAAGCGCTCTCTCGAAGTCGTCCAAAACGGGTAGTATGGCTTCTATTGTACGTTCGCCGCCGTTTTTTATCAATTCGGCTTTTTCTTTTATGGTGCGCTTGCGGTAGTTGTCGAATTCGGCTATTTGACGCAGATATTTGTCGTTCAGGTCGGCTAACTTGATGTTTGCTTCGTCAAGTTCCTTCTGTAATTTTTCCTCGTCACTCATTTGCGCCGAAGCATCCTCGGCTGTTTCTGTTTCGTTGAGTGGCATTTCGCTCGATGTCTGGTCTTTTATGGCCTCTTTTTCTTCGATGTTATTCTCTTTTTTACTCATATCTGTTGTTTGTTGCTATTGCTTTTTATTAAATAATAACAAATAGTTTGCCATTCGGTTTTATATGACAAAAAACGGACAAATTTAATGTATGTACATGAATTTATGTGTCAATTTGGCAGAATGGAGCGTGTACATTCCTGTTATGGCATGCTCAGGGGATTTTTTATGTATGACGATGTTGTTTCATCGGTGGTATATTCTCATCCCCTCGGTCTCTTTTGTGTGCAATTTGCCGGTGGAGTCGCTGTATATGAAATAGGCATCCAAAGACTCTTGCTTGCAAATTTCGAGTGCTTTGTCGAGGCCTGCCACCATGAATGCGGTTGCATAGGCGTCGGCAGTGGCGCAGTCGTCGGCTATGACTGTTGCCGAGAGCAGTGTGTGCAATACCGGATAGCCTGTTCGCGGGTCGATGGTATGTGACAATTTTTGCCCGTTTTCGTAACGGAAATTACGGTAGTTGCCCGATGTGGCCATGCTTTTGTTGCTTATATGAATTATTTCTTGTAATTGGCTGTTGCTGCCGCTTGCATCGTCAACGGGCTTGTTTATGCCTATGCTCCATGCCTTTGCTTTGTTGTTTTTCCCTTTTGCAACAACCTCGCCACCTATCTCGACAAGGAAATTTTCTATTCCTTTCTTTTGCAACATGTCGGCTACAAGGTCGCAGGCATACCCCTTGGCTATGGCACTGCAATCGAGCATTGTTTGTGGGTGTTGTTTCTCTATTTTCCCATTTGCAAGCGATATCTTGTTGTAACCGACATATTTGCGTATGCTGTCTATGGCCATGCTGTCGGTGTTTTCGGCGTTTTTGAACCCAAATCCCCATGCGTTTACAAGTGGAGCAACGGTTATGTCGAATGTACCCTCTGTCTTTGACGATATTTCTTGTGCAAGTGTGAAAATGTATGTAAAAAGGCTGTCGGGTTCTACATCCTGATTGTTGTTTATGGCGGTTATGACAGATTGTTTGTTGAACGGCGACAAGGATTTGTTAACGCTGTTCAGGACTTTTTCGATGTCGTTTCTCAGGTCGGTGTCGTGTTTGTATGTTATATTATAATATGTGCCGAATATGCTGCCGCTGTTTTGTCGGTAAGGGGGTTCGTTGGATATAACGTAGATGGTCCCGACAATAAGAAAAAGCAGAAATATTATTTTCCAAGGTTTCATTGTTTTCTTTTTTTTATAATGGTAGGTCGTATGTCAAGTTATATGTGCCGCCGAATGTGGTGTGACGGCTGTTTCCAAATCCCGGGGCATACCATATATATGAATTATCGTCGCCGGTCTTGTGCATCCTTGCTTTGTAGCGTATGCTCCATCCCATGCTGAAATTCTTCCATATATTCACTTTGACGCCAATGCCAAGCTCAATCCAGCAGAACGAACCTTGTGCGTCGGTGATGTCAAGAGGCACTGTGCCGCCCCAAACGGGGTCTGTCATAGGTGGTGCCGAAACATCGTACTTGGGCTTTGTCCAGCCAACACGGGCAAGGCCGTATATATAGTTTTTTCGCGGAGCTTCTCCTTTTTTGTTATTGAAATTGTAGTTCAGTCCCACGCGAAAATATGGTGCCGACGACTTATAATGTATTCCGTATGTTTCGTCGGTGTAATCGCTTGTTCCATATCCCATTTCAACGACAGGGTAGTATTTGTTGCCTAAATTCAATTCCACCGAGACCTCGCCGCTTGTGTAGTCTTCGAGCAGCGAATAGGCATATCCGAAAATATCTGTCGATACGCTCAGTCCCTGTATGTCCAGCAGGTTGCAACTGACAGTGTCGCCCTGTATATTGTTCTGCGACATTGCTTTTAAGGGTGTTATAAGCAGAATACTACTCAATAATATATATCTTAACGTTTTCATGTGCGTCGAAATCTACAAAAGGATGTATTATTGCTATGGAGTCGATGTAATTCTCGGTGTGGCGTATGTCGGTGATATTGTGAAACATAGCTGTTCCGCAATCCATCGACAGGAACATGGGTATATTGGTGTGCTGCACAAATAGCGAGTCGGTGACGGTCTCTCCGATATGCAACACGACGGTGTCGCACTCTTGTGTATAGCACATGGGCAATGCAACCTCGGTGGTTTGTGTTATGTGGTTTACTATGGTCGAGTCCTTGCCATTGACAATTAACGATATATTTATAACCTCGGGGAATTGGTATTTTTCTTCCTTTTCATCGTCGTTTGCGGGCATTTTGTAGAATGTGCTACGGTAATATGCTACGTTATTTATGTTGCAATCACCGCCATTGTCGCATGCCGCAAAAATCATAATCGACACGATAAAAAGGAGTGTTATGTGGTATTTTTTTTTCATATATTAAGGAGTAAAAATCATTTTTCTTGTGGCAACTGTTTTTTTCAGAAAAACCTTGCCGATATAAAATTATGCAGCTGCTTATAATTCTTTTGCAATATTGTATTTGTTTCGTTCTTGCGATGTGCGGCTGATGAGTTCGGCTAAAAATCCTGTCAGGAACAGCTGTGTACCCAAAATCATCATAGTGAGTGCTATGTAGAAATAGGGCGATTCGGTGACCAGACGCTGCGGCAGGCATTGAGTGAGCGCATATAACTTATTGGCACCCAAAATAAATGCCGAAACAAAACCTATGATAAACATCAACGAGCCCCAAAGACCGAAAATGTGCATGGGACGGTAGCCAAAATGCGACAAAAACCATAGCGACATAAGGTCCAAGTAACCATGAAAGAAACGACTGATGCCGAACTTGCTACTACCGTATTTGCGTGCCTGATGATGAACCACAAGTTCTCCTATCTTGGAGTATCCGGCGTTCTTTGCCAGAAACGGAATATAGCGGTGCATGTCGCCGTAAACCTCGATGCTTTTAACAACCTCCTTGCGATAGGCTTTCAGTCCGCAATTAAAATCGTGAAGATTTTTTATTCCCGACACAAGACGGGCTGTGGCGTTGAACAATTTTGTTGGTATTGTCTTGCTCAGTGGGTCGTAACGCTTTTGTTTGTAGCCCGAAACAAGGTCGTAATCCTCTTTCATTATCATATCGTACAGCTTGGGTATCTCGTCGGGGCTGTCTTGAAGGTCGGCATCCATGGTGATGACAACGTCGCCCTGTGCGCGTTCGAAACCGCAATACAATGCAGGTGATTTGCCATAGTTGCGACGAAATTTAATGCCATGCATCATGGGGTTGGCATCGTGTAGGCGTTCTATTATATCCCAAGAATTATCGGTGCTGCCATCGTTTATGAAAATAACCTCGTAGGAATATTTATTTTCGCGCATAACGCGCTCAATCCATTGGGCGAGTTCGGGCAAAGACTCAGCCTCGTTGTATAGCGGTATTATTACGGATATATCCATTATTGTAATTTTATTGCTTATTCTTTTTAACAAACAGAGCTATTATGGGCGGTAATATGGTGGCGTTTATCATATTTGAACTAAGAAAGTTAAATACGATGTCTTTGCTGCTAAGTTTTGCAAACAAATCTATGGCGTTACCAAACTCCTTGCTCATTTCATTTGATATTTCGGGTGTGGCATTTAATAGTTCAAACATCTGTTGTATCATTTGCACGAAATAGCCATTGTCGAAAAATCTGAAATATATAAATTGTATCACAGCCGACAACAGCGACGCACATATATACATTATGAACAAAAACGACCACGCTTGGGTGAATTGCATGCTGTCGTTGCATACCTCCTTGCGATATTTTTTTGTCAGATATGCCGCATAGAAAGGCGACGATATATACAGAGCAAAGAAGCACAGTGTATAGAAGATACTTGTGAAACCGGCAAGGAACGATGCATACATGGCACACCACAATAGTCCAAGGTATGTGCCATACTGCATGGCGTAGATGCCATGTGTCTTATTATCTGTTTTTTCTAACATGGAATAGCGTTGCTGTTTATTCTGCGAAGATAGTGCAAACTGCCGAACAACACAAATTGTATCTGTTTTTTTCCTTCATTGTTATGCTACAATGTATAACTCTAATGCTACAATAGTAATAAAAGAATTACAAACCTGAATAGGCAGGTGGGTTTTCTTGTGCGATGCAATTCTTTTTGTTTGAGTGACAAACATGCCGGCACATCTACTATTCTCAGAGATTTTATAACAACTCCTCTGAATCGTTTGAGAGTATCTTCTCCGCAAAAATCCGAGCCGCATAACTCTCGGGAATCAGGATTTTCTTAATATCCATGGCCCTAAGAATTGAGGAATGTGTGGTGTCGAGTGCGCGTGCTATGATATTCTCCACATTTAATTCCTTCAATGAAGCCACTGCTCTTAATGAGCTATCCATGCTCTGTCCGATGGCAACAATTACACAGTCTATTTCATCCAAAGGCAGGCTTCGCAATGATACTCTTTCTGTTGCATCCATAATATATGCTAAATCTATTCTATCTTTAATTTCTTCGATGCAATGCTCATTACAATCAATTCCAATGACAGAGTGTCCCATATCGGTGAGCGTAGTGGCAAGAGTACTTCCAAAATTTCCTAATCCTATTACAAGGTATTTCATACGCATTCGTCTTTATTAGTTTATTATTATATCTTCTTTTGGTAAACGGTATTTAGGTTCTTCTTTTTGTGGCAGTATGCTCATAAGTACGGTAATGAAACCTACGCGTCCCAAAAACATAAGCATCACTAACAGAACTTTGCTGATACCGCCTAAAAGTGGTGTAATGCCTAAGCTGGAGCCAACCGTGGAGAATGCCGACACACATTCAAACAGCAGGCCGATTGATGGTATGCTCGGCTCCAACAGCAATAGTGCGACAAAGAAAAGCGCAATGATACATATTGAGCCAAAAACTACGACAAGTGTTCTTCGTATCGAACTATATGTTATTTCACGGTTAAACAGAGTCGTGGAGTGTTCGCCATTAATCAGCGACTTTAACGAAGCAAGAGCCACCACAAATGTATTTACCTTGATACCTCCTGCCGTAGATTGCGATCCACCACCTATCCACATCAGCACCAAATATAGTATGATAGTCACTCTCGAAAAATCACTTATTGAAACGCTGTTAAAACCGGCTGTTCGTGGTGCCACGGCATTAAACAGGGACTGCACAATTTTTTCACCGGAAGAGAATGAGGCAAACGCTCCATTCCACTCAAAGAGGGCAATGCCAATAGTTCCAAGGAGTATCAGAATCAAAGAGGAATATAGTACAATCTTAGTGTTTATATCGGCAATGTGCATGTATCGTGGCCGCTGCCCGTTCTTTCTGAATACTTTATGCAATAGTTCTGAACCATAATATGAAAGAACCTTTTTTAAGCTCATAAGTATAGGAAATCCGATACCTCCCAAAACTATAAGTAGCGCGATTATCAGATAGAAAGTGCTATGATTGTATAATATCAAATCATTGCCGAGATTTCCTTCCAGCGTGGAAAATCCTGCATTGCAGAATGCTGATATGGAGTGAAAGAGAGAAAAGAATATCTCATCTCGAATGGTCATCCCCATGGTTGAGTGGATGCTAAGCCATATGACGAGGGAGCCAATTATCTCTATCACGAAAGTAAATCCTAAAACATTCGTCAGCACAGATTTCAGTGATTCGGAACTTGACGCTATCATATTTTTCAGTGAAAACTGAGAATACAATCCGATACCACCCATAAAAAATAGGGCAAAGAAACTCGTTATTGTCATAATACCCAGCCCACCGATCTGAATCAACAAGGCAATGATTATTTGGCCCTCCAAGGTAAATGTATTTGCAATCTCCACAGGGCTTAATCCTGTCACGCAAACCGCACTTGTTGAGATGAACAGTGCATCTACCACGGGTAGTCTGACATGCTCCAATGTGGAGCGAGGTACCATGAGTAGCAGAGTGCCAAAGGCTATTACCGTCATAAAACAGACTACAATTAATAGTGCAGGATTTGTCCTTTTGTTTACAAAATTTACTATCCATTGCGATATTGTAATCAGCGACAATAGGCCAATGATGCTTATAATAAAATATTTATGAATCAGCAACGACCATAAGATAGTGAGAATTTGACTATCTCCGGGCGTAGTAAAAAACTTCGGTAATGCCGACGTACAAAGCATAATGCCCAAAATTAGGGTAAATGACATCCCCTTACGCCACACTTCGCTCCAATGAACGATAATCTTATATGTAAATGATATGAAATAAATCCACCATCCGGTGTTATAGACCGACATGATGAAAGACATCTCGTGGGCATCAAGCACGAAACCATAATCAACTATTATGGCTGCGACTACACATATAGATGTCAGTATAGAAACTATTTTTACTATATAATCCGCTCTCGAAACAATAGGTTTAAGGTCAATCATTGACTTATTAACTTTATTAGCGATATACCGTTTATTTCATCTGTTTTAGCCATTTTTCACGCGCATATGCCTGTAAATCTACTATCGTGTCACTCTCGTCAACAATCTCACGCCCGATGATGGTTTCGATAATATCCTCCATCGTCACAACGCCCAGAAAACAGCCAAACTCATTCTGTACTTGGGCGATGTGTTCTTTTCGTTTGTGCATCTCCTCCCACGCGACACTTACCAAAGTATGATAGTATAGGGCGGTCTATATTCTGTTTCTGCTTCATCATGATAGAAGCATTCTTAGCCCCCTCTTTCTCTTTCATTGTAATAAACGACATTGGAGTAGAGAGCAATACGGCCTCTAACACCGAACATAAAAATGAAACAGACAGTGCCAACAATAGATATAATATGACTAATTCCATATATGAGGATTTACCAATGTATTTGTATCGGAATAATGAAAAAAATGATTTTTCTTATTATGTTGTACCTAAAATATTCTATATATCAATTAATTGTGAATAATATGCAAATTTAGTAAAACAGGTGTTAACTGCAACACAATATACATAAATTAACTATTTTATATACAACGAACAACCGTTAGCGATTATTCTTTTCTCGGATTGCAATAAATCCTCGTTCTTGCGTTTCCTTGCTAAATTGCTATTGTTCGTATTTCCGATGTTTGCGGTGTAATACCTTTATTATCAGTGCAAGATGCACTATTATGCCTATTCAGGTTGATTATTCCGGCGTTTTTCTCTAACTTTGTACTTCATTTAAATACACTGATATATGAAAGCTATGATATTTGCGGCCGGGCTTGGCACGCGTTTAAAACCCTTGACCGATACTCTGCCAAAGGCATTGGTGCCGGTGTGTGGCAAACCACTGCTTGAACACGTGGCACGTAAACTGCTGTCGTCAGGCATAGATGAGGCTGTTATAAACATACACTATTTTGCCGACAAAGTCGAGGAGTGGGTGTCGCAGCAACCTTGGGTGGTGTCGTCGCCAAACGAAAAGGGCAATGGCAAAATGCTGGTGGATATTAGCGATGAACGTGCTTTGCTGCTCGAAACGGGTGGGGCGGTGCTCCATGCTCGTAAATATCTTCAAGGGTGTGGACATTTTCTTATTCACAATGTCGATATTCTCTCCGACTGCGACCTGAAATGGTTTATGTCGCAGGTTGATGACAGTGCCATCGCCAGCCTTCTTGTGAGCAACAGGCCCACAACGCGTTTTCTGCTGTTCCATCCCGAAACCATGCGTTTGCAGGGTTGGCTGAATACGTCGTCGGGCGATTATCATGTGACATCGCCCGATATATCGCCTGCCGATTGCAAGGCGTTGGCATTCTCGGGAATACATATCCTAAGTGAAAAAGTGCTTGAACTTATGCAGCAGTATGTCGAGGAGAAACAGCTGCCTGTGGATTTAAATAACGGCACCCGTTTCCCTATAATGAGTTTCTATATGTGGGCTGCTGCAAAATATCCTATATATGGTGTCGAATCGCCCGAACTGGATTTTATTGACGTAGGTAAATTGGATGCTTTGAAGCCTGCCGAGGAATTTGTAAAGCGCAATGGCTATTGATTAAACAGTACCTGTTTTTTATCGACGCCGCATTAAAGTAAAAGTCATAAAAACGAGCCACATCCGCAGATGTGGCTCGTTTTTATGACTTTTGAGGCAAGCCTCCGATATACTTTCATTCGCTGTGAAAAATATAAATATTTTTCGTTCGTTTGTCAGTATATTATCGCGGCTAAAAGCCTATATTTTGTGTAGATGCTATTACTTTATGTATAGCTTCTTGCCATTTACAATGTACAAGCCGGGCTTAACAATATTGTTGATGCGACGTCCTGTAAGGTCGTAAATAGTCTTTTCGGCATTCTCCTCGCCAAATACTTTGTCGATGCTTGTTACGCCGGTGAACTCGTATGCAGTGGGAGTCTTAATTCCTGCCACGCTGAAATATTTTTCGAGGCTACCGGTTATAATAACCTGTTTCTTGTAGTTGGTGGGGTTGTCAACAAGGTTTAACGCTGTGCGTATATCGCCTTTGGGCAACTGCACGATGAGGCATTTTGCCATATCTGTCTCGTCGGCGTTATCCGATATTATGATATTTGTGGCAACGCTTGTTGTACCTATCTCGGCTGTGCTGTTGCTGCCCATGGCACCGATTATGTAGCCTGTTACAATCACAGGAATTTGCTCGCCGTCAACATATGCGTTTATAGCCTCTGTTACATTGTATTTTTGTGCCTCGGGCTCGGGCTCCGGCACTACAACCTCAACTTCGCCATGGGCTACTATTAGGTTTCTTACCTCCCATGTGCTTGCGTTTGTCTCGGTACCTGTGTACTTGAACGCGAAAGTAAGCTCGCTCTCGCCCATGTAGTCGGCGGGGATGTTAAGGCTGGCTTTCTTGAAGTCGCTGAAACTGGTGCTTGCTGTTACGTTGAAATCAAGAGCAACCCATGTAGCGGTGGAAGCGTCACCTGCAAAATCCTTGCTGACGAGTAGTTGGTGGTCCTCTTTTATGGTTTCGCTATTTTCGTATCTTATCACATACTCGAACTCGATGTATGCCTGTGTCTCCTCGGTGAAATCTACCGAAGGCGAAATGAGCCAGCTGACCGATGCGTTGTTTACGCCATCTGCGTATGATGACATCTTGGCGGTGTTGTAATCTATCACCCATTCGTATGTGCCAACTGTTTGCTCTTGTGTGAAATCGCCAAAGTCTGTTGCAAAGCTCTCCTCGATATATATATCCTCGGTTGTTCCTTCGCCGCCTTCGCCACCTTCGCTGCCACCGTCGCTAACTACTTCGATGCTCACAAGCATGGTGTTTACATAGCCGTTTTTAGCTCCTATGGCATAGCCGGTTACTTTAACTACTTGGCCGTCTGTGGCTGTCACTGCACCATCCTTGGGGTACGAGATACTGCCTTGTGCGCTGCTTGTGCCCTCTATTTCTACATTGTAGTAGTTGCCGCTTATGCTAAGTGTTCCGGTGTATTCTATATATTTTACAACAGGTGCCGAAAGGTATGCTTCCATGTCGGCTGCTGTCATTACGGCAGGGGTGGGGTGTGTTACGGTTGCAGTACCTTTCTTTTCTATAACACTGTTGCTTGTAAATTGTAAAAGTCCTGCGTAGCTGCTTATGGTACCGGATATTGTTACCACGTCGCCCACAGTGTAGCCTTGGTCGCTTCCTATGTATGCAAGTATGCTGCCTGTGCCGTCATTTACAAGGAAACCTACTGCGTATGTGGCAACGATTGTTCCCTCTACTTTTGCTTTTGCGGGCTCCGATGCAATAACCTCGGCTATTGTGGTTTGTTCTATCTCTTCTGCGCCACCTTCTTTCGCGGTCAGTGTGAAATCGTCAACCAAGAACGACGCACCCTTTCCGTTTTTGTTATTCATGATAAGTATGGAGATAGTTGACTCCTCTTGCAGAGTGAATTCAAACGTAGTCTCGGTCCAACTCGTAGGAGCAGCTTGTGCCGCATCGTCGTCATAATTGTAACTGCCGTCTGCTTTGTTATCTGCTGTCACTTTTACATAACCCAAACGGTAATGTCCTGCCTCGCTGCCGTTTGTTTTTACATACGCGCTCATTACGTATGTGCCGGCTGCCAATGTGTATTTTTTCGAGGCAAAACGCTTGTTGCTGCTGCTTGTACCTTTTACAACTACCGAATAGTTGCCTGTGTGGGCATCGGTCGATTGCTCGACGGTTGCATTAGACACGCTTGTGCTTTCTATCCAATCGGTTGGCTTGGAGTCGCTCCATTCCTCGAAACCGGAGTTGGTGATAAGGTTCTCTGTTTGTGCATTCATGGCTATTGTTGCGCCAAAAATACACATGATTGAAAGTAAAAATTTCTTCATAAGCTTAAAATTTAAGTTTTTATAATGTTTGGAATGTTTGCGTTATGTGGTTTGCTTTTTTTAGAACAAATACCTGTTATGGTGTTTTATTTGTCAAATAGTTTGTGTCATAATGATACCGTTCCTCTTTTTCTTGCTTATGCCTTTGGGGTGTTATTTTATGACCGTGCAAAGGTACGCAAAATATATTTATTAAATAGGTGCTGTTTATGAAAATTATTGTGAATTTTATACTAATTAACTTTGTTCGCTTTTTAAACAAAATAAAATTCGTGGCAATGCTTGTTATATGCGAATAATTTTGTATATTTGCACCGCATTTGAATGAGGGCATCCTTTGTTTTTATCGAAATTGTCCTTTATTTTATTGAAATAGCAGACATATTTTATATGGGTAAGTCCTATACGGCCAGCTCCTGATGAATCCTCCAGGGCTTGACCGCAGCAAAGGTAGTTGGTTGTAGCGGCGCGATGTAGGTAGCTTACCCACCCATAATGCGAGCGATGTTTGTCGCTCGCATTTTTTTGTCGTAGCAGCCGGGCTGCCGTTTTTGTTCCGAACAATGCGTTTTGTACAACCCGTAGTTGGCCCCTGTATTCCGTATTTCGCCCCTAAATTCGCTGTTTGGCATACGCGAGTGGCATGCAAACCCTGTTTTTTTATTTAGCAGTTTTTACTTTCCTATTTTTGCACCGAGAAAATAAAAAAGCAGATGAAAACAGAACTTAAAATGGTTTGCGGGTTTGGCGATTCGGTGATGAAAGGAGTTGTTGTTGACAGCGGAAATTCAAATATCGACACAGTAAAATATAAAATAAGCAATATGGGATTTGCAGCCCGATGTTGCCGTAATTTAGGCATTAAAGTCGAAAATTTTGCCCGTTTTGGCAGTACCGTTGAGCAAGGTATTAAATATGTAAACAGGTACGCCGATAAAATAAAGGAATCGGATTATGTGATATTCGAGTATGGTGGCAACGATTGTAATTACAATTGGAGCGATATAGCCAATAATCCCAACGGTGTGCATAGCCCTGCTGTCCCTTTGCCAAATTTTGTGGAGTATTATTCCGGTCTGATAGACAAAGTACGCAGTTTGGGAGCGCGTCCGGTTCTTTTGTCGTTGCCTATTTTAGACCCCGAGAAGTTTTTTCGCCACCTGTCAAAGGGATTGAACAGCGAAAATATCCTACATTGGCTAAATGGCTCAATAATGAATTTGGACCGTTGGCATGAGCGTTACAATATGGAGATTTTCCGTTTAGGAGTGACACAAAGAGTGCCGGTGATAGATATAACATCGGTGTTTCTCGAAAAAAAGAACCATGCTGACTATCTTTGCGAGGATGGCATACATCCCAATGACGAGGGGCATGCGCTTATTGAAACAGCTATATTGGAATATCTGCGTAAGCAAAAGATTGTTGCTTAATGTAGATTGTTTTGTTGACGAAGATTTCGCATCGGCATGCCGATGCGAAATCGCTTTTTTTTATCTGTATCCGTAAACCCCCTCTTGGTTCAAAAATTCTTCTATGCGTAGCAGGCGGTTATATTTTGAAATACGCTCGCTGCGACTCATGGAGCCGGTTTTTATCTGTCCCGCGTTAGTGGCAACAGCTATATCGGCAATGGTGGTGTCTTCGGTTTCACCCGAGCGATGACTGATGATGGTGGAATAGCCGTTTCGTTTGGCCAATTCAATGACATCGAGCGTTTCGCTGAGTGTGCCAATCTGGTTTGGCTTTATAAGAATGCTGTTTCCGCATGAATTCTCAATGCCTTGTCTAAGATATTTCGTATTAGTGACAAAAAGGTCATCGCCCACCAACTGACACCGCTTGCCTAACAGGCGTGTAAGTAACTGCCAACCCTCCCAATCGTTTTGTGCCATGCCGTCTTCGATGCTGTCGATGGGGTAGCGCGACACAAGCCTGCTCAGGTATTCGGCCTGCTGCTCTGCATTGAGTTTTCTCTGTGCCCGCTCAAAAATGCCGTAGTTGTAGATGCCATCGACATAATACTCCGAGGCTGCACAGTCTAACGCTATCGTAATATCTTCGTATGGCTTGTATCCGCTCTGTTCGATAGCCTCGACTATGCAGTCAAGAACGCTTTCGATGTTTTCAAAGTCGGGTGCAAAGCCGCCTTCATCGCCGACGGCTGTGCTCATGCCACGCTTGTGCAAAATATTTTTCAGCGTATGGAAAATCTCGGAGCCATATCGCAGCGCTTCGTGGAACGAGTCTGCTCCAATGGGGCGTATCATGAATTCTTGGAACGCAATGGGAGCGTCGGAGTGGCGGCCTCCGTTTACTATGTTCATCATGGGGATGGGCAGCGTGTGTGCATTTACCCCACCCAGATACCGAAAAAACGGTATGTTGAGCGCATTTGCGGCTGCTTTTGCCACAGCAAGCGATACTCCTAAAATGGCATTTGCTCCCATATTTTTCTTGTTATCGCTGTTGTCGAGCTCAATCATGGCATGGTCTATCTCTCTTTGGTTGAACACGCACATGCCTTTTAGCCTTGGAGCTATCTTCGTGCGGATATTCTCCACAGCCTTTTGCACTCCTTTTCCGTTGTAACGTCGTTTATCCATGTCGCGCAATTCAAGCGCCTCGTTCTCGCCGGTGGATGCACCCGAAGGCACTGCGGCGTGCCCTCTTATTTCATTGGATAGTAATATCTCGACCTCGACAGTGGGGGTGCCACGCGAATCTAATATTTCGCGTCCTTTTATATCTGCTATATTCATGTTGTATATAATTATAATTGTTCAGTTTCGTTTGTCACAGTTTGTTACCATAGCCGAATGTCGTTGTCTCCCATTTTTTGTGCGCACAGGGTAGCAACAGACATTTCGGCATGGTATGTGGTATAACATATACGCAGCTGTTTATGTTTTTATTGTGTCAGCTGTTTTTATCATACGAAATTATAAATTATCCGATATTCCACCGCATTATTTTGTTGCTAATTTTTGATTATTGAATATAAATGGGTAATTTAGCACAATAAATAATTCTATATATTATGAGTACAATAAAAAATAATATGTTGCAACGTTTTTTAAAATACGTTGCATTCGATACAGAGTCGAACGATAATGCCACCTGCGTGCCTACAACAGAAGGACAATTCGTTTTTGCTCGTTTTCTGGAACAGGAATTAAAGGGGATGGGCTTGCAGGATGTCCTGCTCGACGAGAAAGGCTATCTGTATGCCACATTGCCTGCAAATTGCAATCGCGAACTGCCCACAATAGGTTTCATATCGCATGTAGATACAAGCCCCGATATGAGCGGAAAAAACGTGCGTCCCCGTGTTGTCGAGAATTATCCCGGCGGCGATATTGTTCTTGATGCAAAAGAGAATATTGTTCTTTCGGTTGCCGATTTCCCCGAGGTGGAAAACTATAAAGGCCACGATATTGTGGTTACCGACGGACATACACTGCTTGGTGCCGACGACAAGGCCGGTATAGCCGAAATTATCTCGGCTGTTGAATATCTGCAACAGCATCCCGAGATAGAACATGGCAAAGTGAGGATAGCCTTTAATCCCGACGAGGAGATAGGTCGTGGAGCACATAATTTCAATGTCGCTCACTTTGGCTGCGATTGGGCATATACCGTTGACGGCGGAGCCGAGGGCGAACTTGAATTCGAAAATTTCAATGCCGGCAGTGCTACATTTACCATACAAGGCCGCAACGTGCACCCGGGCTATGCCAAGGGCAAGATGCTCAATGCTCTAAGGGTGGCAACAGCGTTGGTGCAGTCTATTCCTTCGGCTGAGTCGCCGGAATGTACCGAGGGCTACGAGGGATTTTACCATTTAATGGGAATAAACGGCGGTGTCGATTCTGCAAGCGTGTCGTATATTATTCGCGACCACAGCAAGGACATTTTCGAGGAGCGTATGTCGTTCATGCAGAAAGTCGCAAAGGATATGAACGCTAAATTCGGCGACTCGGTGGTGTCGCTCGACTTGAAAGTACAATATAGGAACATGCGCGAGATGGTGGAACCTAAAATGTATATTATCGACATAGCCAAAGAGGCCATGCAGCAGGCAGGGGTAGTGCCAATGGTCAAGCCTATTCGTGGCGGCACCGATGGAGCGCAATTATCGTTTATGGGATTGCCTTGCCCCAATTTATTTGCCGGCGGCATAAATTTCCACAGCCGATACGAGTTCGTCTCGTTACAGGTAATGGAAAAAGCAGTCATGACAATAGTGAAAATAATAGAAGGTGTTGCAAAATAAAAAACAGTTATGTCAATTCTAAGAGTTATTCTTTCTATAATATTCCCACCGCTTGCCGTAATAGACAAGGGGTGCGGCTCCATACTGATAGTTCTTCTGTTGACCCTCTGCGGATGGGTTCCGGGTGTCATAGCAGCATTGGTAATACTAAATAATACAAACAGATAATGGATAATACAGAGTATCTGCGTAATTTCGAGAAGCAATTGCTCGATAATCTGTTGAAATTATGCACCGAGTATAAAATGCTCGATGGCGTGTTATTGCAATCGGATGATGTGACAGCCCGTTGGGAGGAACTCGCATTGGAATATATTGCCGATGCGGTTACACAGATAAACGAATATCCTACCGTGGCTATCGCTTGGGCCGGCTATATGGGTATGGCAGTGGCAAATAATTGGGATAGCGATTGGGCGGCACATTCGCACGACGAGTATCGTTCCATGTATGGCCCTAATGGCTTCGACGACATGGACGAACATATCATGTTGCACACCCTTAATATCCCATTGGATAGTGCGCTTGCCAAGGATGTCGAGGAGACGCTGCGCAGGTGTGCTTATTCGGCTCTTTCAATGATGCGCCACGAGAATGTGGAGCCGCAAAGCATCATGGCATACTATGTGTTTGCCAGAATGGCCAAGGTGATGTACATGATAGGCGCTGCCATTGAATTGAAACGCTTAGGCTATAAATTTGAACAGGTGAATGTGCCATACAGCTGCTGAAAATTATCGTGCAGCCCCCAATTAAGACGCTGTTTAGATTTATGAAATTATTTTTTATGTAATCTATTCGTTTCGCCGTTTTTTATACCCGAAACTGTTTGTTTCATCCTTTTTCCTTTGGTTGCACAGCCCGCTATACTCCCTTCGAAAACAGAAAAACTTATTAAAAACTTGGCGATATAAATTTAAACTGTTGCAAAGTAAAAAAGTCAGTGCATGCACTGACTTTTTTACTTATCTATTACTCTTTGAGCAAATTCAAAATCCTCGGGGTAGTCTATGTCTATGCCTTCAATCTGGTCAACGACAGCTATGTAGGGATTGTCGCCTATGCGCTGTTTTTTTTCGGTCCATATATGGCGGCGGAATATATAAAATGCGCTTGTCTCGTAGTACACCGGCTCAATGGTTTGAGTTCGTGGTATATCGGTTAGCGCATAGTTTAGCGGTTTGCCATTGAACCAAGCAAATGTTTGTATTTTCTGTGCCGAGAACGAGGAGTCGTGTCTGCCCGAAGTCACCTCGGTTAAGGCTTTTTCTATTGTCTCGGGCTTAATGAACGGCGATGTCGTGTGTGCCAATATATAAACGTCGGCATCTATCTCCTTTGTAAATGCCTCGTAAATATCCTTGCCCAGCGTCTCATCGCTGTCGAGCGATGTGTCGCGCTTTAAGAATTTTACCCCCTCGGGCAAGTATTCTATGATGCTCTCCTGACTGCAATATACGTACACCTCGTCTATCTTGGATACGCTTTTTAGTATATCCAAAATATAGCACATGAGGGGCTTGCCACCTAATAATTTTAGGTTTTTGCCGATAACTCGCTTGCTGTTCAGCCTTATGGGTACAAATGCAACTGTTTTCATTTAAGTTATTTACAGACAACTGAACATGTCTATTACACCAACAAATTTATTGTCGGAATTGACAACGATAATGGAGTGTATATTGTGCTTACGCATAACCGACTCGGCCTGTGTCAGTTTGGCTGTCTCTTGTATTGTCTTGGGGTTATGGCTCATGAGTGCCTCTACTTTTAGCTCGAAGAAATGTTCTTGGTCGCGTTGCATGGCTCGGCGTATGTCGCCGTCGGTTACAACACCCAATATGTTGTCATTTTCAATAACAACTGCCAATCCCATTTTTGTTCGGCTTATTTGCATTAACGCATCGCTTATTTTAGAATCCCTTGTGACAATGGGTAGGTCGGTGCTTATCATATAGTCTTTTACGCGTGATAACAGACGGCGTCCGAGTGCTCCACCGGGGTGGAACTGCGCAAAGTCCGATGCTTTGAATTTTCTCACTGTCATGAGGGCGCAGGCTATGGCATCGCCCATGGCCAATGTGGCTGTTGTTGACGATGTAGGGGCCAAGTTTAGCGGACAAGCCTCGCGCTCGACGGATACATTCAAGTGGCAGTCGGAATATTTTGCCAATAACGATGCCGGGTTGCCCGACATAGATATAATGGGGATATTACGCTCTGTGAGCAATGGTATGAAACGCAATAACTCATCGGTTTGTCCCGAATTGGAAATGGCAAGAACGACATCGCCTGTGGTGAACATGCCAAGGTCGCCATGGAATGCATCCAAGGGGTTGACAAAGAACGATGGTGTACCTGTACTTGCAAGCGTCGATGCTATTTTTGCACCGATATGTCCCGATTTGCCAACACCGGTAACAATTAATTTGCCACTGCTTTTTATTATAATATCTACCGCCTTTGTAAAATTATCATCTAATTTGGGTATGAGGTTTAGTATGGCTTCTGCCTCATCCTTGAAACATTTTACGGCTACACTTATTACATCTGCCATATTTTTTGTGTTATATATTCTGTTTGTATTTTTTGGTGAGCACTATAATGCGGCTCGCAATTTATTGCAAAGATAGTAAGAAACGAGCGAAAAATATGAAGTTTACTTCAATATTTTTTACAGCGAGTGCACTATCATCTTCGATGTTTATATCAAAGATAGTAAGAAACGAGCGAAAAATATGAAGTTTACTTCAATATTTT
>JAFQBG010000009.1 GCA_017416705.1 Bacteroidaceae bacterium | reverse complement strand
TGAAGTGAACCCCAAAGTTTGGACAAAAAACTTTGGGGTTTATTTTATGCGTAAGAAACACGATCACCAAGCATTGCTCAAATACATGCATATGCTTGAAGATGGATATTCCATCAAACATATCGAAGACAATTATGGTATTTGCAACACAAGATTGAGCAAATTATGGTTATTGTATCAGAAGGAAGGTACAAAAGTACTACATCGTCAAGCGTACACTCGTTCAAATGGCGAATTCAGACGCAAGGTTGTATTGGATATTGAAAATAATGGCATATCTTTGGTGCAGGCCTCGATAAAGTACGGAGTAAGTGCCTCTCGTTTATCGGTGTGGTTAAGAACCGCACGTGAGCAAGGCATTGACGCTCTGTTGATAACCAAGAAACGAGGCCGACCACCATGTATGGGAAGACCAAAGAAAGTACAAAAACCAGAAACAGAACTTGAACGTCTGCGCAGGGAGGTGCAGGAACTAAAGACGGAGAATGCGCTGCTAAAAAAAGTCAAAGCCTTAGTCGAGGAGAGAGAAGCCCGTCTGCGCGCGATTGGGCGGGGGCAATCCAAGAACTAAGGCAAGAAGGACACGACCTGCTCTTTATGCTCAAACGCATAAGGATGCCCCGTTCCACATATTATTATAATGTAGCACACCTTGACAAGGCGGACAACTACAGCGTGGAACGCGAACGTATAAGTGAGATATTTGCACAGCACCACAAACGCTACGGATACCGCCGCATGTGCCAGCAGTTGCGCTGTGAAGGGTACCTTATTAACCACAAGACTGTGCAACGGCTCATGCGAGAGATGCATTTGAAGTCCGTTGTTCGCAAGGTTAGATACCGTTCCTACAAGGGATATGTAGGGCGCGTGGCACCAAATGTGCTGCAACGCGACTTTGTGGCAACTGCCCCCAACCGCAAATGGGCGACAGATGTCACAGAAGTCAAGATTGGGGACAGGAAGACATACCTCTCGCCAATACTGGATATGTTCAATGGAGAGATTGTCACCTATACAATCTCCGACAGTCCAGACCTGCGTATGGTGATGAATATGGTAAACAGCGCTATTAGGAAAGTGAAACCGCAAGAAGGTCTTGTGCTGCACTCCGACCAGGGGTGGCACTACCAGCATATGCAATACCAAATGGCGCTCAAGCGTAACGGTATTATACAGAGTATGTCACGTAAAGGCAACTGTCTTGACAATGCCATGATGGAGAACTTCTTTGGAATAATGAAATCTGAATTGCTATATTTGCAGGAGTTTAAGGATATGGATCACTTCAAACAGGAACTGAAGAGGTATATCCACTACTACAACAATGACAGAATTAAACTGAGACTAAAAGGAAAGAGTCCGGTGCAATACCGAACTCTTTACCAATAAATTTATCTATTAATCCGTCCAACTTTTTGGGGTCAGATCATTTTTGGTTGACTGTTTTTTTGTTGCTCCAAGCGTTAAGGCCAAAAAAATCTGCAAGCATCAAGACCGAAAATTCTGCAAGCATCAAGACCAAGAATTCCGCAAGCATCAAGAGCAAGAATTCTGCAAGCATCAAGGCCCAAGTATTCTGCAAGCATCAAGGCCAAAGAATTCAGGCATATAAAAAATAAACGAGGGATGGTCGTAACCATTCCTCGTTTATTTAAATCCTTTTGTTTAAAGTTAGTTTTTCTCGAATGGAGCCACAGATACATAGCTCTTATCGTTCTTGCCACGTTTGAAGGTTACGATACCATCAACCAAAGCATAGAGAGTGTGATCGCTACCCATACCGATATTGTTACCGGGATAGTGCACTGTACCACGCTGACGAACGATAATATTACCGGCTTTGCATACTTGGCCACCCCAAATCTTCACTCCGAGTCTTTGACTTGCAGACTCACGACCGTTCTTTGAACTACCAACACCTTTCTTATGTGCCATAATACTTAGATTTTAAAATTAACCGATAATTTCTTTTACTACTAACTCGGTAAACTGTTGACGATGACCGTTCAGTTTACGATAGCCTTTACGACGACGTTTGTGGAATACCAACACTTTATCGCCTTTAACCAATGTGGGGTCGATGGTGCGTGTTGTTACAATGTTCTGACCGTCTTTTGACTTACGAACGATTTTCTGCTCACGAACGTTGCCAATGTGGCAAACTACTTTTGCGCCCTCTACTGTGGGTGCGCCCACTGTTACTGTACCGTCGTTGTCCAACAACAATACGCGGTCGAACTCTACGGTTGTGTCATTTTGGGCACCTTTGATGTGGTGCACGAACAGTCTTTTTCCGGCCTCGGCCTTGAACTGCTGTCCGTTAATCTCAACAATTGCGTACATTTATTTTTTCGCTTTTATTGTGAATTCCGCGAGGTGCACGCTCTTCGTGAGCTTGTCTTCTCCAACCCCAACGGACTAAATCGGGTGCAAAGATAGCAAATATTTTTCATGTATAGAAGTTTTATACATTTTTTTATTTAAAATCTTTGCATAAATATTTTATGCAGGGCTATCGTGTGCGGTTTATTTATGCGACAGATAGCGTTCGGCTTCCAATGCGGCACGACAACCGCTTGCAGCTGCATTTATGGCTTGACGATAGTGGGGGTCGGCAACGTCGCCTGCAACGAACACGCCGGGAACGATGGTTTTCACTCCGCTTGCGTCGGCAGGAACAAAATATCCGGTCTCGTCGGTTTTCAAATATTTTTTGAATATATCGCTATTGGGTTTATGTCCTATTGCAAGGAAGAAACCGTCGATGGCAAGGTCGTAATGTTTTTCATCGGACTCGCCTTTGCGCTTAACAAGATGAACGCCCTCTACTCCGTTTTCGCCGAAAAGGCCTTCGGTGTTATGCTCGAACAGAACCTCGATTTTGGGGTTATTGAGGGTGCGTTCTTGCATGGCCTTGGAGGCACGCAGGAAGGGTTTGCGCACAATCAGATAGACTTTTGCGGCAAGCGACGCAAGATAGTTTGCCTCTTCGCATGCGGTGTCACCGCCACCTACCACTGCCACTACCTTTTTGCGATAGAAGAAACCGTCGCATGTGGCGCAGGCACTCACACCCATTCCCTGATACTTTGTTTCGTCGGCCAAACCAAGGTATTTGGCAGCTGCACCTGTTGCTACAATAACCGTCTCGGCCTCTATCACCTTACCATCGTCAAGGGTTACTTTATAAGGGGTTGTTTCAAAATCCACGTCGGTTACTACGCCCGAGCAGATGTCTGTACCCACATTCACAGCCTGCTGACGCATGTTCTCCATGAGTTCGGGGCCTGTGATACCGTTGGGAAAACCGGGGAAATTTTCTATTACGGTGGTTGTTGTCAACTGTCCACCGGGTTGCATACCCTCGACCAATATGGGGGATAGATTTGCACGCGAGGCATAGATTGCTGCGGTATAGCCGGCAGGGCCTGAGCCTATTACCAAACATTTTGTTTTATTCATAATCATTTAGTTATATTAATCGGTTATTTAATTTTCTAAAAAATTTTTCTTTGCAGATGCCATTTGCATCGCCGTTCATTTATATTCGGCAGGATTGTTTCGCTGTCACACTGCCTGCTTTGTGCTCTTTTGAAGAACAGATGTTTTTACTAAAAATCCGACGATATATGTTCAAACAGCCACTGTTTTTTAATTTACCATATCTATTATTTCGGCATCGGTATATTCATTGAGAGGGCAAATAAAATTGCCGTCTGCCACTTTTATTTTTTTGTCATAGGCCTTTACTGTTATATCTATTCTGCCCTCGGGCATATACAACTGCGCCGATTTCATTTGCAACGTAGCGCTGTCTATTGTCAATTTCAGCATGTCGATATCGGCAGGGCCTATGGCTTTTAGCTCCACAATATTATTGTTGCCGCTTGTTGTCAGGGTGCTTTCGTAGCCGTTTTTATATAGCTGCATCATATACAGCGGGGAGAACCTCAACCCATCCTCGCTGTCGGGCGATGTTATATATATCTCGTTTGTATGCGCCATGTAGCTCCATTGGCGTGTCCCGTCGCACCATATTTTCATGAACGATAGCGACACGTTGTATTTGTCACGCCCCGATATTGTGACCGAGCCGTCATCGGTCATTTGCAGGCTGCCGGCATCGTCGTACATTTCGTAATGAAAAGTCATTGTCATGGGCATGGATGCCTCTACTTGGGCAACGGCCTTGTCCAACAATGCTTTTGCTTTCTCGTCGGCGTTGGCACACAACGGCAGCAACAGCAACAGTGTATATAGCATTGTCCTCATCATCTGTTACATATTTTTAGGCGACAACAACGATTTCAAACGGAATTCAAGGTCGGCTTCGTCGGGACAAAGCACCTGACGCGGCTTACTGCCGTCTTGTTCGCCCACGATACCCGTCTGGCATAGCTGGTCCATTATGCGGCCCGCCCTGTTGAACCCTACATTAAATTTACGTTGCAACAGCGATGTGGAGCCTTGCTGGTGCAATACCACTGTGCGGGCCGCGTCGGCAAATAATGGGTCGAGCCTGTCATAGGACACCGACTCGCTGCGTCCTGCCGATGCGCCGCTCTCGCCGGTCGATTCGTCGGGCTCGGGCAATATATATGCCGACTGATAGCCTTGTTGTTTGGCTATGTGTGCGCACACCCTTTCCACCTCGTTTGTCTCTATCAAAGCACATTGCACGCGCACAGGGTCGTTGCCTGCAAGGAACAGCATGTCGCCCCTACCCTGCAACTGGTTGGCTCCTGTACGTTCCAAAATGGTTCGCGAGTCGATGGGCGATATTACCCTGAATGCCATACGTGCGGGGAAGTTGGCTTTTATTGTACCCGTAATGATATTTGTCGTGGGACGTTGTGTCGCTATAATCATGTGAATACCAACGGCACGTGCTTTCTGCGCTATACGTGCAATAGGCAGCTCCACTTCCTTGCCTGCTGTCATCATCAGGTCGCCGTACTCGTCTATTATAACAACTATGTAGGGCATAAATCGGTGTCCTTTTGTGGGGAGCAGTTTTTTATTGAGGTATTTCTCGTTATACTCCTTCACCGAGCGCACGCATGCTGCCTGCAACAGACGATAGCGATTATCCATTTCGGTACATAGCGATTTCAGGGTGCGCACCACCTTGGTGACATCGGTTATGATAGGTTCGTCCTCGCCTTCGAGTTTTGCAAGGAAGTGTTTTTCTATTACGTTGTACAAGCTCAGCTCCACCATTTTGGGATCGACCATCACGAATTTAAGGTAGGCGGGGTGCATTTTGTACAACAGCGATGTTATTATGGCATTAAGTCCCACCGATTTACCCATACCGGTGGCACCGGCCACAAGCAGGTGCGGCATTTTTGCCATATCCACCATGAACACCTCGTTCGATATTGTCTTACCCAAAGCAAGTGGCAATGCCATGTCGGTCTCTTTGAATTTACGGCTGTTGAGCAACGACAACATTGGCACTATCTGCTTGTTGGCATTGGGCACCTCGATGCCGATTGTACCCTTACCGGGGATGGGGGCTATAATACGAATACACAACGCCGACAACGACATGGCTATGTCGTCCTCCAAATTTCGTATCTTGGATATGCGCACGCCGGGTGCCGGAGTTATCTCGTAGAGTGTTATTGTGGGGCCCACCGTTGCTTTTATGGAGCTTATCTCGATATCGAAATCGCGCAACACCCTTACTATCTCGTCTTTTTTGACATTCTGTTCGTTCATGTCGATAGATTGGGTGGTATTCTCGTATTTATCAAGCAAATCGACGGTTGGCGGTTTGTAATAGCTCAGTTCGTCACGCGGATTTATGGGGCGTATCATTTCGCCGCCCATATCATCGTCGCCCTCGGCTTGTTCCACTGCCATTTCAAGGTTGTCGGCGTCGTCGGCATCGTCGGCATTGGTGTCGGGGGCTGTTTCTTCGGTGTCGTCGGCATCGTCATCATCGCCCACTTCAATGGAAAAATCGGCATCATCGTCGTTGTCTGTTTCCTGCACAAGGGGTTCCTCGTCGGCCGGTTGCTCGGTATAGACAGGCAGGTCGAGCACAACCTCGTCCGATGCGTTCTCCTCGTTGGCAGTGGCTGCAACGGCATCCTCTTGCGGGGCTTGCTCACCACCCAGCTGCGACGAAGCATCGGGAGCATCCTGCACAACATCGGTCTCGGTTTTTTCTTTTCGTTGCGACACGCTTAGAACATTACGCAACCACACGATGGTCTCGCGCGACAGATATACCATGAACACAATGAGCGTTATGAGCAACAGCAACACCATGCCAACTACACCTATCTGCTGTGTGAGCCACTGCGACACCAGCTCGCCATGCGCACCGCCGGGCACCATGAAACTGCCTGCCATGGCATCGTTCAGTATGAATGCAAAAAACACCGAACCCCATATCATCCCAAAGACAGTGCCCACAAACCATTTCACAATAGGCGGACGACGCATATTCATCAGGCGCAGAGCCAACACCGCAAGAAACGGCACGACAAGCACCGACGACCATCCGAAGCAATCGTTCACCAAATAGCTTGCTATGACGGCACCGCTACGGCCCGTACTGTTTTGGACATCCGATGCCACCTGCGTTGCCGCATCAATCTCGCTTTGGTCGGCACCACCCGAGGAGAAAAACGACAGGAACGAAAAACTGACAAAAACAGCGACAGCCGCCATTATGATGCCAATAATAAATTTTGTATTTGGTTCACCAAAAAAATTTATAACCCTCCTGAAAAGGCCCGGTTCCTCTACAACTATATTTTTCTTTGCCATAGTTAATTACACATAAATAATTAAGAAACTGTATAAATTTCTAAAAAATAGTTCTTTATTGAAGCCATATCGTTTGTTTCGCCGTTTTTTATATTCAAAAAAATGCCTGTTTCTTTCTTTTTTGCGGTTACATAGCCCGCTATACTCCTTATATAAAAATAAACAAGCCCACTATTCTGCTCTATAAAAAACTTGCGATATAAATTTAAACAGCTTCTAAACGCCACACACAGCAACCCACCGATATTTTCCACAAAATACCCTTTGCCGACAGCAGCAGTTATTTCCAAATTAAACGCGAAGATACGAAAAAATAAATATCAACACACCCTCGCTATGCTATTTTTTTGTAACTTCGCGGCAAATTACAAAAAACATCAAAACAACATACCAAAATATGGCAACCAAAGAGGATATTGTATTTTCGCGCAACACCATTGAATTTGTTACAGTTGCAGCAGAGTTTTGCGCCTACTTGGAGCGTATTGGAGAATATACAAAAAAGGAGTTTGTAGGTACCATGTTAAAACTGCTCCCCCTAATGTACATTAAAGCCCAAATGCTACCCGACGAGGAGCGTGCAAGCGAAGACGATGCACAGGAATTTGTCACAGAGGAAAGCTACGAGGTGCTGCGCATATCGCTTGCCGAACTGTTATCGGAGCAAGACACATACTTGGATGTTTTTGTAAAGGATATGAAATACAGCGACACCCCCGTCACAAAAAACATATCCGAGGACATCGCCGACATATATCAGGATATAAAAAACTTTGTTTGCCTGTTCCAATTGGGAATAAACGAGGTGATGCACGACGCCATAATAGAGTGCAACGAGCATTTTCGTCAATATTGGGGACAAACACTTGTGAACACACTGCGAGCATTGCACGAAATAGAATACAACAGCGACGACTACGACGACCAAACAGAAAACAATCTCGAAAATGACGAAATTTAAATCACACATAGAGAAAAGCGAGGTTGCACAAATGCAAAATATCCATTTTCAGGGCAGGATAATAACCATAGACACTGTTGCCGACACCGAAAAAGCAGTGAAAGCCCTGTCAAAAGAGCCATTTTTGGGAATAGACACCGAAACGCGTCCGTCGTTCCGCAAAGGAGTCTATTACAACGTATCGCTCCTGCAACTATGCACAGCCGACACCTGTTTTCTGTTCCGTCTGAACAAAATAGGAATGCCCAAAAGCCTGATATCGCTGCTCGAAAACGACAAAATAAAAAAGATAGGGCTGTCACTTAAAGACGACTGTCAAGCCCTGTACAAAAGAGCCAAATTCACCCCCGGCAACTTTTTCGACCTGCAACAGCATGTAGCCGAATTTGGTATCGAGGAGATGAGTCTGCAAAAAATATTCGCCATAATATTCCAACGACGAATATCCAAAAGCCAACAACTAACCAATTGGGATGCCGATGTCCTGAACGACAAGCAGAAGCTATATGCCGCAACCGACGCATGGGCATGCCTGATGATTTACAACCGATTAAAGGAAACAGAGACACTATAATGGAAAAAGCCGTAATACTAAAAAAAGGAAAAGAGGAATCGCTCCAACGCTTCCACCCATGGATATTCTCGGGAGCAATCCAAAAAATAGAAGGCAAGCCCGAGGAAGGAGACATAGTAACAGTATATACAGCCGACAGGACATTCATAGCACGCGGACATGTTCAAGTGGGCAGCATAGCAGTACGTGTCCTCACATTCAAAGACGAGCCAATAGATTACGATTTTTGGCATGCCCGCATAGCAACCGCCTATGACATAAGAAAAAGCATAGGAGTAGCCGACATAGCCACCAACGACACCTACCGCCTTGTTCATGGCGAAGGCGACAACCTGCCGGGCCTCATAATAGACATATATGGCAACACCGCCGTCATGCAAGCACACAGCGTAGGCATGCACGTAAATCGCAAGGATATAGCCAAGGCATTGCAAGAGGTATTAGGAGAGAAAATACAGAACATATATTATAAATCGGACACCACCCTCCCCTACAAAGCCGACATAGACAAAGGCAACGGCTATCTGCTTGGCGGCAACGCCCAAAACGTCTCCACCGAATATGGACTGAAATTCCATATCGATTGGCTTAAAGGACAAAAAACAGGCTTCTTTGTCGATCAGCGCGAGAACCGCCGTCTGCTCGAAAAATATGCCAAAGGACGCAAGCTGCTCAACATGTTCTGCTACACAGGAGGGTTCTCCATATACGCACTGCGTGGCGGCGCACAACTTGTACACTCGGTCGATAGTTCGGCAAAAGCCATCGACCTGACCAATGCCAATGTAAGCATAAATTTCCCCGACGACAGCCGGCACAAAGCATTTGCCGAGGATGCTTTCGACTTCCTCGAAAGGATGGGCAACAACTACGACCTTATTATATTGGACCCACCGGCATTTGCCAAGCACCGCGACTCGTTGCGCAATGCACTCATAGGCTACCGACGACTGAACGCAAAAGCAATAGAAAAAATCCAGCCGGGAGGAATATTGTTCACATTCTCGTGCTCGCAGGTGGTGAGCAAAGAAAATTTCCGTACCGCCGTATTCACAGCTGCAGCCATAGCAAAGCGCAAAGTACGCATCCTGCACCAATTGACACAACCCGCCGACCACCCTGTCAATATTTATCATCCCGAGGGAGAATACCTGAAAGGATTGGTGCTGTACGTAGAATAAAAACAGATACACAGAAATCCACGACCATACGTTTTCCCTCGGTACATTTGCTATGCACCGAGGGAAAATTATATGCAAAAAAAACGACAACGGCAGGCAGCGCACATGGGCGCACGCGCCATTCCGCACCCGGCAAAAACGCATATCTCTTTATAAGAGAAAGTAGCCCGCATTACACACTGATTATCAAGCGGATAGTGTTTTACAGATTGTTGTTTGGCATTTAATATTTCACCTATATGGCGGTATAGCATAGCGGGTATTCGGCATGGCGTATATGAATAAAAAAAATGTGCAATCGCATGCGATTGCACATTTTTTTATCTGTAAGAACAACTATTTATTCATTGTCGTCCTCGGGGCCAATGCTTGTATTGGTTTCAAGCTCCTTCTGAGGTATTCTGTATATCATACGATAATCATGACCGGTATATTCACCTGTGTTGAAATATACAACGGCGGTGTATGAGTGATTTTCACTTGCGTTACGGTCCATTGTCTCGTTACGACGTTTTGCATCGAAGTAACGGCAACCCTCCAACCAAGTTTCAATACGCTTCTGGATGCAAATCTCGTTGTAAAGCTCCTCGCCCGAGAGGTCGCAGGTGTAGGCAGGGTTACGCGACACCATAATTTGTTTAAGCATCTCTTTTGCAGCTGCTTCGTTGCCTGCAAGGTAATATGCCTCGGCTGCCACGAAGAACATTTCGGCTATACGAGTGTAGATAACCGCGCTGTTAAACGTTTCGCCCTTGCCCATAGTAGATACGTCGCGGAATTTATTTTGGATGTAGTCGGTCAATCCATAATAGTTTTCAACTGCAAAAGAATTTTCATACACTGTGTTGTATTGGGGGTTGTAACCAAACCATTGACGACGTATGTCGTTCTCGTCGATGTGCGACAACAAATCCGAAGCAATAAGTTTTTTAAATCCCATTCCTGCATATCCTATGCAATAGGCGTCGATGTGCGCCATTTGCGAAGCATAGAACATAGATGTCTCGTTTATGACGTTGTAGCCCCAGATAACCTCGGACATATCGAGCGAATTGAAACCGCTGAGCATCTCCTCCTCGCTGTTCAACGAGCCGCCTGCTATTGCAAGCTCGGCATATTTTGCAGCGTTCTCGTAGTCGCCTGTGAACATAAGCACATTGGCATATATGGCAGCAGCTGCATACTCCGACATAGATACCTTGTCGCCGCTATGATAGCCACGACCTTCCAAGCACTTGTATGCAATGTCGATATCTTCGAGTATGAGTGCATATACATCCTTTACAGAGCAACGCTCGGGACGATATACCTCCTCGGTTTTAATGGGCACGCCGGGTGCTTCGGGATTAACGCTGTAAGGATGTTGCCACAGGTTGATGAGCCAGAAATAGGCGTATGCGCGCAATCCGTGTGCCTCGCCGTATGCGGCTGCAAATCCTTCGCTAACTTCCTCGCCTTCGGCGGGTTTAAGTTTTGCGATAATCTCGTTACACATCTGTATCACGTTGTACAACTGATTCCACATGGAACCGGCACGACGATATGAACCAAGGCGATTGTCCAGCTGATAGTCCCAGCAGAAGTAGTGTTGGTCGTAGAAATAGGCTACATCCTCGCAATTAAGGTCCGAAACCAATTTCATGGCGGCAATACCACCCTCGTCATGTTGAGTAGTAAATTTATCTCCGTCATACAAAGCCTTTTGCACTCCCGCGAGCAGGCTCATCGTATTTTCGGGATATTGTTCCAACACACCCGAAACTGTACCCTCGGAAATTAATCCTTCGGGCGATTTCTCCAAATAATCCTCGGAGCACGATGCTGTAAGCGCAATTGCGACAACAGCAAGTCCTTTATATATTAGATTTTTTATTTTCATAATTCCTTAATTTTAGAATGTTAATGAAAGTCCCAACGACATAGTGCGTATTGTCGAGTAGTTGGCTTGCGACTGTCCGCTAATATACTGGCGGGGGTCGAGTCCTTTACGTTTCGAGAACAATGCAACGTTGTCGGCCGAGAAATATGCGCGAGCATTCTCAATTTTCAGGTTGGTGAGCCATTTCTTGGGGAATGTATAACCAAATGTTATGTTCTTGATATTGAAATAGTCGGCACCAATGAGGAAACGGTCGCTGAACACGTTAGTATTTTGGTCACCGTCGATGATAGGCACGTTGGTGTTCTTGTTCTCGGGTGTCCATGCGTTCAAAATATCCTTATGCCAGTTGCTACCAACCGAACTACCCGAGTGCATCAAGCGCATGTACATGGCATCCATGATATCACCGCCAATCTGGAAGTTAGTCTGTACCGACAAATCAAATCCCTTCCACGAGATATTTGTCGATATACCTCCCATAAGGTCGGGGATAGCAGTACCTATATAATATTTTGTTGCAGAAGAGTAATTGGTTGTCTTCTTCTGAACGGTCTGTATCATGGGGTTGCCATCGGCACCGATAACGGGGTTGCCTGCATCGTCAAGAACAGGTTCTTTAACATCGACATACCACATGGATTTACCTGTTTCGGTGTTAACGCCTGCATATTTGTAGTAGTAGAAGTCATATACGCTGTGTCCCTCGCGAATATTGTAATATCCGCTTGTGATACCGCTCTCGCGCTTGTCGGCAGGAATATCAGTTACTTCGTTTTTGTAGTGTGTACCTGTGAATGTCCAGTTCCATTTGATGCCTGCGGGCATGGGGATGTTTACACCGATGGTATATTCATAACCCTTGTTAATCATAGTCAGAGCATTCTCGGAACGATATTCTATACCTCCCGACATGGGCAGAGGAACGTTGTACAACATATCCTTGGTTTTCTTGTGGAAAAACTCGAAATCAACCGACAGGATATTGTTGAACAGATTTGCCGAGAAGCCTGCGTTGAAGTTGTACGAAGTCTCCCAAGTAAGGTCCTTGTTGCCATCGTAGTATTTTATGAGCGCAGGCTTACCGTCGGAGTTACTTACATAGTACTGTGTCTTGTAGGGATAGTAGTTGGAAGTACCGTCGCTATACAAAATATTATCGTTACCTACGCTACCGTAGCTGGCGCGAACTGTAAGGTTGTCAAGCCAATCGACATCTTTCATGAAATCCTCTTTCGAGGCGATCCATGAACCACCAACCGACCAGAATGTACCCCAACGGTTGTCCTCGTGGAAACGCGAAGAACCGTCGCGACGAACAGATGCCGACAGGTGATATTTCTCGTCGTAGTCGTAGTTCACACGACCAAAATACGACTCAATGCTATACTCGTCGGTGTACGAACCTATATCTTGGTTTGTAATGGCATTGTCGAACTCGGGCATGTCGGGAACAAAGAAATTGGTCTTTTGTGTATTAAGATAGTTGTAACGGTATGAATAGTTCTCGTGGCCGGCAAGAACATCAAAGTGATGCTTTTTAATAGCCTTTTTCCATGTGAGCAATTCGTTTATGGTGTAGCTTTGTGTGCGATTGCGATATTTGTAACCACGACCGTTTACGCTCTGTGCATCGCCAAACGAAGGTGTTGCAAAACGGTTTTGCGCTGTATTCATAACGTCGTAACCGCCGTTCACCTGCAATTGGAAATCGTTCAGGAATTTAATGCTTGCGCCAAAACGTGTATTCAGGTTGTCGCGAATAACTTGGTTTTGGTTGGCATCGTCCGAAGCCACAACGTTCTGGTTGGGGGCGTATGCGCTTGTACCGTATACACCGTTACCAAAGTCATAAACGGGCGAACCATCCTCGTTTAGCACTCTGTTGCCTTGTGCATCGTAGGCATATACAGGATAAATGGGCGCGATGTTCTGTGTAAACATAAATGTGTTCACATAGTTGTCGAGCGACGATATAGCCTGACTGTTCTGCTCGCTGCGAGAATATGCCACGCTACCGTTTATTTTTATAAAGTCGTTGACTGTGAAGTCGCCGTTCGAACGGAACGACAAACGGTTGAAGTCGGAGTTTTTGATAATACCCTCGTCTTCCAAATAACCAACCGATACAAAGTGTGTAGAACGGTCGTTACCACCCTGAACGGTCACATTGTATTCCTGACGTTTTCCATCGTCGAAAGCCTCTTTTGCCCAATCGTCGCGATAGCGCAAGGGAGCAGTGGTAAGATTACCGTTGGCATCTACAATGGCATTGTTGGCACATATATAGGGGTTGTAGCCCAAGTCGCCGTACAAACCGTTCGATGCAGCCTCGCCCGAGCCTGTTTGGTTTTTAAGAACGTTCCAATAGGTGAGCATGTACATACCGGGGTCCTTCATGATATCATACTCGTCTATACCACGCTCGTTGACACCGTAGCGAGCCTCGAAAGTAACCTTCGATTTTTTAGCGTTACCTTTTTTGGTTGTAATCATGATGACACCATTGGCAGCACGCGAACCGTAAAGAGCAGTAGAAGACGCGTCTTTAAGCACGTCCATACGCTCGATATCGGCAGGATTGATAGCCGACAGACTGCCATCGTAGGGCATACCATCGACAACGAGCAACGCGCTGGCACCCGCATTTATAGAACCGATACCGCGAACGCGAATTGTGGCATCGCTACCGGGCTGTCCGCTCTGCATTGCCACCTGAACACCGGGGGCTGTTCCTTCAAGGGCCTTTGAAATGTTAGACACTTGCAGTTTTTCGAGTGTCTTGGTCGATACCGTTGCCGAAGAACCGGTGAAAGCACCCTTCTTGGTAGTACCGTATGCAACCACCATGACCTCGTCCAACGAAACGCCATCCTCGACCAAAACAATTTTCATTGTCTTGCCACGCAAAATTTTCACTTCCTGTGTAGCCATACCAACGTACGACACACGAAGAAGCGTTGCGCTTGCAGGAACGTTTGAAATAGTGAACTTACCCTCTATATCGGTAGATGCACCCAAACTGGTACCATCCTGTATCACCCATACAGAGGCGCCGATAACAGGCTCGCCGTCGCTTTCGGAGTAAACAATACCCGTAATATCGCCGGTTTGCGCTGCTGCCCAACCCATACCCAAAAGGATAAAGGTCAACAAAAATAGCACTCTTTTCTTCATAAGTAATGAATTTAAATTAATAATAATTAAGCGATTAAGTATTTAATTGTGTTCATATCTCTTTATAAGAGATATGATACGAACAGTATATGCTTAATTATAAATTCATTACATTGATTTGTGTTTTATAAAACCGGTATGGCAAAAAAACAGTTTTTTCGGCGGTTGCATTGCGGTGTTTAAACCAAGTGACTGCCAAACGGATGTTATTTTTTGCAAAATTGGGATGTTTATGATGTTTTACTAATTTTTGAGTTTGTCTTTATTAAATAATGTAAAAACAAATAAAAAATAGTATATTAAATCTGAGTGAACAGATAAATTATAGTATATAAATAAGGTATAAATGACCAAATGCGAATATTGCTCGGGTGGTTAGCGCATATTTTCGTTTTAAATATGCAAAATACCACTATTTTAACATTTGAAATATGACACTTTGGTTTAAAACATCGCGCATTTTATTTCTTTTTGTAAAAAGAAAAACAGGCTGTATTTTTAAGAAAAATCTTACCAAATTACATATTTATATATTTAACAATCAATATATTACAATATGCGTGTTTTATTATTTCTTGTTTGACAAATTTTTGCATAAATAGCTATTTGAAGAAAATTATGAAAAAAAATCGTTTTAACTTTTGCGTATATATGAATTAAAATTAGTAAATTTGCAAAGAGTCAGTATCTCTTATAAAGAGATATTCACACTTAAAAACACTTAATCGCTTAATTATTATTAATTTAAATTCATTACTTATGAAGAAAAGAGTGCTATTTTTGTTGACCTTTATCCTTTTGGGTATGGGTTGGGCAACAGCGCAAACCGGCGATATTACGGGTATTGTTTACTCTGATAGCGACGGCGAGCCTGTTATCGGCGCCTCTGTATGGGTGATACAGGATGGTACCAATTTAGGTGCATCTACCGATATAGAGGGCAAATTTACGATTTCAAACGTTCCTGCAAGCGCAACGCTTCTTCGTGTTTCGTACGTTGGTATGGCTACACAGGAGGTTAAAATTCAGCGTGGCAAGACAATGAAAATTGTCTTGGTCGAGGACGGCGTTTCGTTGGACGAGGTCATGGTGGTTGCATACGGTACTGCCAAGAAATCGGCCTTTACCGGTTCTGCATCTGTCATAAAAGCAGAAAAAATAGAACAACGCCAAGTTTCGAACATCACCAATGCCCTTTCGGGTAGCATTGCCGGTGTTCAGACACTCAGTTCGAACGGACAGCCGGGCGAGAGCGCGACAGTACGTATTCGCGGTATTGGTTCTATGTCGGCAAGCAACAAGCCTCTGTACGTGGTTGACGGCATGCCATTCGACGGTGATATTTCGTCTATAAACACCGCCGACATCGAGAGCATGTCGGTATTGAAGGACGCTGCCGCCGCTGCGCTTTACGGTGCCCGCGGTGCCAACGGTGTCATCATGGTAAACACCAAAAAAGGTAAGAGCCACGAGGCACGTGTAACAGTAGATGCCCGTTGGGGTGTCAACGAACGCCAAATAGGCAAATACGATGTAATAGGTTCTACCGACCGCTACATGGAGACACTGTACAAGAGCCACTACAATGCCGCTCTTTACAACCTTGGTTACGAAGCAAACCGCGCACACAACTACGCAAACAGCCAGTTGTTCCCCGCGCTTGGCTACCAGATATATACACTGAACGGTGCTCCCGGCCTCATTGGTGCCAATGGCAAGGTTGACCCACGCGCCACACTTGGTTACAGCGACGGACGCAACTACTATCGTCCCGATAACTGGACAGACGAAACAATCGACAACCAGATGCGTCAGGAATACAACGTATCGGTTTCGGGTGGAACAGACAAACTCAGCTACTACTTCTCGGCAGGCTACCTGAAAGACGGCGGTATCATCGAGAACTCGGGCTTCGACCGTCTGACAACACGTTTGAGCGTCGATTACCAAGTGAAAAAATGGTTGAAGGTAGGTGCTAACATCGCATACACAAACAGCGAAAGCCGCTACCCCGACAACCAAACATCGTTAACCTCCTCGATGAACTCGTTCTACATGGCAAACGAGATAGCCCCTGTCTATCCCATGTTCATTCGCGACGCCGAGGGTAACATACTCACCGACGGCTCTACCGGCAAACCCATTTACGACTACGGCGATGGAGCATACTCGGCAGGCGTACGTAACTGGATGAGCATGTCGAACCCCGTGAGCGACCTCACATACAACACCGAGGAGTACCTCATGGACATATTCAACGGAAAATGGTTTGCCGAGATTACCCCGCTCAAAGGTCTGAAACTGACAGCAGCCATCTCGGCACACATCGACAACACACGCTACCACTACGTTGGTAACAGCAAATATGGTCAGAGCGCATCGTACGGCGGTGATGTGACCCAACAGAACGACCGTACAATGGCCATAAACCAACAGTACCTTGCCAACTACACAAAAAGTTTCGGTAAAAACAATTTCGAGTTAATGGCCGGCTACGAGCAATATGAGCTTGAAGGCGAGAACGCTTGGGCAAGCGGACAGAACATGTACAAAGAAAACGACTTCACCGTAAACAACACCATCGACAACAAGCGCGGTGGCGGTTCAAAATACGAGTACTCTACACGCGGTATATTCGGTCGTTTGAACTACAACTGGGACGAAAAATACTTTGCAAGCCTCTCTTACCGTCGCGATGCATCGTCGCGTTTCCATCCCGACCATCGCTGGGGTAATTTCTACTCGGCATCGGCTGCATGGGTTATCAGCAAAGAGGATTTCATGAAAGACCTCGACTACATCGACATACTGAAACTGAAAGCATCGTACGGACAACAAGGTAACGACGCCCTGCTCGACCCCGAGGGTGACGCAGTATATTATGCCTACATCGACCAATACCAAGTGACAGGTGCCAACGGCTCGTTCTCCGACGGTAAACTGACATTCAAGGGTAACCCCGAGATTAGCTGGGAGAAGAGTAACTCGTTCAATATCGGTGCCGACTTCTCGTTGTTCCGCGGACGCTTGGATGGTACCATCGAGTATTTCAGCCGCGAGACCGAGGACATGCTCTACTACAAACAAGTAGCCCCCTCGAACGGTTACGACAGAATGCCCATGAACATTGGTTCTATGGTGAATTCGGGCCTTGAAATAGAGCTTAACGCTGTTCCCTACGAGTCGCGCAAATTGAAATGGAACGTATTTGCCAACGCCACATTCGTGAAGAACGAGATTAAAGAACTACACCCCGAGCTTGGCGGTGAATACATCAGCGGCAGCACAATATATCGCGAGGGCGAGTCAATGTACCAGCTATACCTTATTAAATACGCAGGCGTTGACCCCAACACCGGTCTTGCACTCTACTACGCAAAGACACAACCCGCCGCCGATGCAACCGACGAGGAGATAGCAAACTTTGTTCCCGAAGTATATGTGACATCGGACGCTTCAAAAGCAGCAAGCACATATAAAGAGGCAACAGGCGACCTTCTGCCCGACGTATATGGTGGTTTCGGAACAAGCCTCGAATTCTACGGTTTCGACTTCTCAATCTCATTTGCATACCAACTTGGCGGTAAGCTATGGGACTACACATACCAAGATTTAATGCACGCAGGTACAAACAGCGACGCCGGACACAACTGGCACAGCGACATAGCCAACGCATGGACACCCGAGAACCGTTACACCAACGTTCCTCGTATAGACGCAATGGACGAATACACCAACGCATCGTCAGACAGATGGCTCATTTCGTCGGATTACCTGTCGATAAACAACATTACATTCGGTTATACCGTTCCCAAAAAATGGGCACGCGAGCTCGGTTTCAATTCGATACGTATTTATGGTGCTGCCGACAACGTTGCATTGTTCAGCGCACGTAAAGGCATGGACCCCCGTAAAGGCTACACCAGCACATCGACTGCGACCTACGGAGCATTGCGCACAATATCAGGCGGTATTAAGTTGACCTTCTAACATTTAAAACGAAGTAACAATGAAAAAGATTAAATATACATTTTTAGCGTCGGCATTAGTTGCATTCTCGCTTGCAGGCTGCAACGACCTTGACACCGAGCCCTTGGGTTCAACCATCACGACCGACCAGAAAGAGGAGGCAGTAGCAGCCAACCCCGACCGAGTAGAGGCAAGCGTCACAGCCATTTCGTCAATGTTCAGCCAATATGGTAACATATTGGGCGAGAACCAACACAACGACTTCGGCTACCCCACCATCATGTTGTGGACCGACACTCGCGGCATGGACCTTGTTTCCGAGGTAACAGGCTACAACTGGTTCTCATCGGCAGTAGATTATGCCGACATACAGCACACAAGCGCAGGCCCTCGTCTAATATGGGGTACACTGTACAAACAGATTAACTCGACAAACGCCGTTACAGCGGTTATCGACCCCGAGACCGACGACGAGACACTGCTATTCTACCTTGCCAACGCATACGCAGTACGCGCGTTCGACTATTTCACATTGGCACAGCTGTTCCAAAAGACATACGTAGGCAACGAAGATAAGCCTTGTGTGCCCCTTATCACCGAGGAAAACATGGACGCCGTTGCCGCAAACGGTTGCAAGCGTGCCACTGTAAAGGATGTTTACGCACAGATAATGAGCGACCTTGACAACGCCATCGACATGTTGTCGCGCACAAGCATTACACGCGCCGACAAACGCTACGTGAGCTTGGAGGTTGCATACGGCTTGCGTGCACGTGTGAACCTTGTAATGAACAACTGGGTAGAGGCTGCCAACGACGCACAGATGGCTATGCAAGGCGACGCCGTTCCTTACAGCATGGAGGATGTTGACCACCCCGGATTTAGCGACATAGAAGACGCTGCATGGATGTGGGGTATCCTTGTATCGGAGACCGACCGCGTTGTAACAACAGGTATCTGTAACTTCCCCTCGCACATGGGTTCACTCAACTACGGATACGCATCGGTAGGCGCATGGCGTTGTGTTAACCAACTGCTGTTCGATGCAATCCCCTCGACCGACGTTCGTAAAGGCTGGTGGTTAGACGCAGACTGCTACTCGCCCAACCTGACACAAGCGCAACAAAAATACGCATACGACAAAGGTTGCTACCCCTACACACAAATGAAGTTCGGTTGCTACCAAGACGTTTTGGGACAAAGCACAAACTGCAACGACATACCCCTTATGCGTATCGAGGAGATGTATCTTATTCTTGCCGAGGCACAGGTAATGGCAGGCGATGTAACAGCCGCAGCCAACACACTGCAAGACTTTGTAAGAACATACCGCGACCCCCAATACACTTGCAACAGCACAGAAGCCGAGGAGGTTAGAAACGCTGTATGGCAACAACGTCGTATAGAGCTTTGGGGCGAGGGCTTCTCCTACTTCGATATACTGCGTATGAACAAGAACGTTGACCGTCGTGGTGCAGGCTTTGCCCCCGAGGTGACATTCAACATTCCTGCCGGCGACGACGCGCTTATCTTCTGCCTGCCCGAGAAGGAAATACAAAGCAACCCTGCTCTGACAGACACAGACAACAACCCCACCCCCACAAGACCACAACCCGTGGCAGAATAATTTAATAAACACAAATATTTAGATTATGAAAATATATAATTCATTCTTGACAATGGTAGTAGTAGCCCTTTCGGCACTATTTACCGCTTGTAGCGATGAAGGACATTGGGACGGCTACAATATGCCCGATGACAAAATATCATTTGCCCAATCATCGAAAAGCTACAGCCTGAAAGGAGACGAGGATGCACCCTCATCGGTGACAATAGAGGTATATCGCACCGGTAAAAACGGCGAGCTTACCATACCCGTGAACGTAGAGATAGACAACGCGTTGATGAGCACCGACAGCGAGTCAGTTACATTCGCCAACGGCAGCGACGTTGCACAGTTTGTCATAAACGTAGATAACTCGGCAATAGAGATAGGCGTTACATACAGCGCCACCGTAAGCCTTGTATTCGACGGCGAGACACTCACCGAGGAGAACGCTTCGCTCACAGGTGCTACATCGTGCAAAGTGTCCATTGTAAAAGACTACACATGGCAAAGAGCAGGCAAAATCATGATGGCATCGAACTGGGCAGGAGTAATGGCCGAGCTTAATATAGAGAAAGCACTCGAATACAACACCGACGGCAACATGCTCTATCGCATACTAAGCCCCTACTACTTCCTCGAACCCAGCTACTGCCCCGAGCCCGGCTATCACTTGCAATTTGTGGTAGATGCCAACGGCAACGCCGTGTCGATACCTATGTGGCAAAATATTGGCGAGGAGTACGATGCAGGATACAACTACTATCTGTACTGCAACCCCGCACAAGGCCACTCGTTCACAAACAACGGCAACGTTTACACAATGACCGGTCTGTGGGCTGTGCGTAGCGAAACAACTATTCTTGGCGCAGTAGGCGAGGCAGAAGAACAATTCAAATGGATTGAGGGCTGGCCCGGCGAATAAACCACAGAATAAAATGGTAGGAAATTCCTATCATCCATATACATTAAAAGCGCGTCAAATGACGCGCTTTTAATGTTTTATACACCCTCCCCAACATAGCAAATAACGATTATTCCGGCAATATTAAAGCCTTGCTAACACCAATATGGCGCAATCAATTATATTACAACGTATTAACCATACAAAAACCGGCATACAACCCATATTCCACCCATTGAGAAACCGCCACGACAAACGAACAGCTATAAAAAAGCGATAGTAAGGGCATGCAACCGCCATAAACAGCCCCTAAACATAGGCGAATACTATTAATAGATATACCTAATATGCACTATTCGCATAGCATAATACGTTAATATACAAGCTATTATATTTTTGCGACCGATAACCATGCAAACAGACTAATTAGAAGGGATTTTCGCAGACAAATACTCCCGAACGGAGCAAAAAAGCAGCAAAACCAGCGGGAAAACAGGCATGGGTTCTGTATTTTGGTGGCAGGAGACGCCACAATTAAAGCAAAACTAAAAACAAACTGATTTAATTCGCTATGCAATAACAAATTAACAACCTATACATAATTCCATACTACAACAATGCCCCTTATGCCGTATTTTTGCGATATTGCAGCCTCCCACCCCAACGAACAATGCCGCCAACAACCAAACCCAAAACCAAAAACGGGCAATATATTTTCAACAAATTGTTGTTTTTATTTTTTCTTACGGGGTAATTGGCTATATTTGCTGTAACCAGCGCGAAATAAATATTAATAAAAACAATAATGCCATGGAAGTAAAAAAATACATTCAAGAAAACGAGGCGCGTTTCATCGACGAGTTATATTCACTGCTGCGCATACCAAGCATAAGCGCACAAAGCAGCCATAAAAAAGATATCGAGGCATGTGCCGAACAGTGGAAGAAACTGCTGTTGGAGGCCGGCGCCGACAAGGCGCAGATAATGCCGTCCGATGGCAACCCGCTTGTATATGCCGAAAAAAATGTATCGCCGCAAGCACCAACCGTACTCATATACTCGCACTACGATGTGATGCCTGCCGAGCCATTGGAATTGTGGAATTCCAACCCCTTCGAGCCCGTCATCAAGGATGGAAAAATATGGGCACGCGGCGCCGACGACGACAAGGGACAAGCCATGATTCAAGTAAAAGCATTTGAATATGTGGTAAAAAACAATCTGTTGCGTCACAACGTAAAATTCATATTCGAAGGCGAGGAGGAGATAGGTTCGCCCAGCCTAAACGCTTTTTTGAAAAAGCACAAGGAACTGCTGAAAGCCGATGTTATATTGGTGTCGGACACCAGCATGCTGGGTGCAGAATTGCCATCGCTCACAACGGGACTACGCGGCCTTGCATATTGGGAAGTCGAGGTAACCGGCCCCAATCGCGACCTGCACTCGGGACATTTTGGTGGCGCAGTGGGCAACCCAATAAACATACTATGCTCCATGATAGCCGGCATGACCGACGAGAACGGACGTATCACCATACCCCACTTCTACGACGATGTCGAGGAGCTATCGAAGGAAGAACGCGATATGATAGCCTCTATCCCATTCGACGAGGAAGCATACAAAAAGGCCATCGACGTGGATGCGCTGCAAGGCGAAGCGGGATATGCCACACTGGAACGAAACAGCTGCCGTCCCTCGTTCGACGTATGTGGCATCTGGGGTGGCTACACAGGCGAAGGCTCCAAAACCGTACTACCCTCGAAGGCCTATGCCAAGGTATCGTGCAGGCTTGTCGCCCACCAAGACCACGCTAAAATATCGCAAATGTTCGCCGACTATTTCACAAGCATCGCCCCAAAAAGCGTGCGCGTGAAAGTCACCCCCATGCATGGTGGCGAGGGCTATGTGTGCCCCATAACACTACCCGCTTATCAGGCAGCCGAAAAAGGGTTCTTAAAAGCATTTGGCAAAAAGCCGTTGGCAGTACGTCGCGGCGGCAGCATACCCATAATAAGCGATTTCGAGAAAATCCTCGGTATAAAAACCGTACTTATGGGATTTGGTCTCGAAAGCAACGCCATACACTCGCCTAACGAGAATTTCAGCCTCGACATATTCCGAAAAGGCATTGAGGCGGTTATAGAATTCCACCTGAACTACAAAGGATAAGTGCCAATACAAAGGGGTTGTCCAACAATTTTGAAGGACAACCCCTTTTTTTCGAATTTTTATAACAAGGGGGATTTTAAGGCTTGCGATGCCCAAAAAAGCGGAGTTCGCCAAGCATAAATGAGCATTTTTGGGCGAGCTAACGCAGAAGCCACCTTATCGGACAGTTTTTCTGTGCAACCACGCACAACGTAAAGCCCTACATGGAAGGCATGTTCCTGCGGTTTATTTTATTATGACCATGGTGGCTCCAAAGCCATATTTTTGAAACGAGGCATCCTGCGACAGGCATCTTGGGTATTTGCGTTTCAATTCTTGCATTATGGCGTTGCGCAACACGCCCTCGCCCTTGCCATGAATGAAAACAATCCTCTTGCCCTTGTTGCGACGCTGTTCGTCAAGCGTTTTGCGCACCACCTCCAACTGGTGGTTAAGAATATCGAATGCGTTAAGCCCCGCGGTTGTTTCAAGCAGCACGTCGGCATGTAAATCCACTTCCAATATATCGCTATCCTTTGGCAGACGCAACTGCGGCGTGGCATGCTGTTTTGTGTCACCCTTTTTCTTTTCAAGGATGGCGCGTTCTATTTCGGCGGCATCGGTATATATCTCCTTTATGGGTTTGTCGTCGGTCACCAAGTCGTAGAGCAAAGCATTCTCATCGAAAAAGGGGTTCTCCTTGAACAGATGCAATTTATAGAATTTCACTATGTCGATGCGACGCTCCACGTTCATTGCCGGTTTCAGCGCATAGCTTTTCCCCTGCTTAAAAGGAAGCAGCTGCACGCATATATGCTCCATGTCGTTTAGCTCCTCGCGCCCGAACTCCTCGATGAACATTCTGGAATTGGGTTCCAGCAGCCCGTTGCCACGCAAACGACGATTGCGCCCCTCGGCGGTGGAGTAGGTGTAATAGATATAATAATTGCTGTCGTTTATTATGTACGACTCGAAACGCGAATTCGACAAGGATTTTTCGTCCATTGGCAGATAGGCCATTTTTACATTCAGACGTTCGCCCTCGGGACGTTCCATGGGGCGGAATTTGGGTTCCTCGGGCTCGGGTGCAGGCTGCGGCACTGTCGCAGCGGGACGTTGCCCGGCCTGCTCCTCCTTGGACGATAGGGTGCGTTTCTGAAAATTATATTCGTTGGTATCGACTGCCACACACTCGCTTAGCGGCATTGGCAATTCAAAACCGTCGGCACCCTCGACCAAGACGGTGTCCTTACCACGAAAACCAACCACCGTTCCACCACCCGTCTCGTGTATGAAACGTACTTTGTCACCTATTTTCATAATCGTATCTATTATTTTCCTGTTTTAGAAGCTATTTTTGCATATTCCTGTTCGAAATTCGGAGTCAGTATGCCCTTGCCCATCGCATTTTCTATTTCACCAATGCTCCAAAAACGCCCTCCGTCGAGTTCATCGCTTGGTGTCACCACCCCGTTATATACCGTTCGGAACACATAGACAAGCTCCTGTTCGCGCTCGCTGCGGAATGTATAACTGAGCAGGAATTCCGGTTCGAAATCTGTCACGCCCAATTCCTCGGCGGCCTCGCGTTTCAGTGCATCGGCTACCGACTCGCCTAAATCGACATGACCACCAACGGCTGTGTCCCATTTATCGGGTTGGATATCCTTCCACGCAGGACGGTGTTGCAGATACAAATTACCCGAGGCATCGAACAGGTGCAAATGCACCACAGGATGCAGTAACATTTTGCCACCATGACACTCGCCACGTGTTGCACTGCCTATTATATTGCCACACTCATCCACCACCGGAAAAAGTTCGGCACTGTTATCGTTCTTCATAATCGGAAACAGTTTAAATTTTGTGCGAAGTTACAAATAAGATGTTACATAAACAAACTGTTCATATCGACAAACAGGCGTTGCACGCCGCTATGCGGCTGACGATGGCAGCGCACAGGCAGACCATCGGGGATGCAACGATAGTAACCCGTAGGGGATTTCACAAAGGGAAGACGCATGTGGCAATCGGTTCGCTCTATTCCGCCCGATATATCGCAAATGCGCGAGAAAGCAATTTCCACAAACAACGTATCGCTAAAAAAATGACTGACTTCGACCGAAAATACTTGCGAGGCACTGCGCAACCTTGCCACGTTGCAAGCCGACACCGTATATAGATGTTTTGGGGAAAGCGATTTTTTATAGACACCGCAACGAATTTCGCCACAATAGGAACAACCGCGCGCAGGACCTATATAATAACGAGGTTGCGCAGCGCCCACGTTCAACGCGGCAGGCAAAAACTCCAATAACATATATTCGGGGCGCAATGCCACGCAACCCGAAACAATATATTCGTGTTCTGCTCTGTCGTTTTTGTCATCGTCACCACCCATGCAACCCGACACAAGCAACACCGCAACCACACATGTAAAGAACATCAAGCGCACCATTTTCCTATTGATAATCAATATAAAAAAACAAAAAAACAGAAAAAAGGTTCCAAGACACACACGCGTTGTTTAATATGCCACGCCACCACCGCATACACAGCCACAGGGCACAAATAGGACAAAAGTGACACCCAAGACAGCCATCATTTCATGCCATTATGACAGATTTTAAAAAAACTTTGCTATTTTTGCACACATTCTGTCAAAAAACAAATTTGGCACGCTTTTCGTTATAATACTCGGTGTCAACAGACACGACAAAAAATATAAAAAACATAAACAATTTTATAAAATAAGAAAATCATGAACATTAAACCATTAGCAGACAGAGTTCTTATACTGCCCATGGCAGCAGAAGAAAAAACAGTAGGCGGTATCATTATACCCGACACAGCAAAAGAAAAACCCTTGCAAGGCAAAGTCGTTGCAGTAGGTAACGGCACCAAAGAGGAGGAAATGGTCATTGCTGTTGGCGACCAAGTTCTGTATGGAAAATATTCCGGCACAGAATTGGAGTTCGAGGGCGAAAAATATCTCATCATGCGTCAAAGCGACGTACTTGCAATATTGGGATAATCATTCATTAAAAAATATTTAGAAGCTGTTTAAATTTATATCGCCAAATTCTTTTATAGAGCAAAAACAGGATGTTTATTTATTTTTTCGAAGGGCGCATAGCGGGCTATGCAACCGAAAAAAAGTAAGAAACAGGTATTTTTGAATATAAATAACGGCGAAACAAACGATATGGCTTCAAGTAAGAAAATATTTTAGAAATTAAAAAAACTTCTTAATATAAAAGATATGGCAAAAGAGATTCTTTTTAACATGGATGCTCGCGACCAATTGAAAAAAGGCGTTGACGAGCTTGCAAACGCAGTAAAAGTCACATTGGGTCCCAAAGGACGTAATGTCATCATAGAGAAAAAGTTTGGTGCACCGCAAATTACCAAGGACGGCGTATCTGTTGCAAAAGAGATAGAATTGTCCGATGCATACATGAACACAGGCGCACAGTTGGTGAAATCGGTTGCCTCGAAAACCGGTGACGACGCAGGAGACGGTACAACAACAGCAACCGTTCTTGCACAGGCTATCATAACAGAAGGATTGCGCAATGTGACAGCAGGAGCCAACCCCATGGATTTGAAACGCGGTATAGACAAAGCCGTTACCAAAATTGTAGAATCCATAAAAGCGCAAAGCGAGGAGGTTGGTGCCAACTACGAAAAGATAGAGCAGGTTGCAACAATCTCGGCAAACAACGATAGCGAGATAGGCAAGCTCATAGCAGACGCAATGCGCAAAGTATCGAAAGACGGTGTTATCACAATAGAAGAGGCAAAGAGCCGCGACACCACAATAGGCGTGGTAGAGGGTATGCAATTCGACCGTGGCTATCTGTCGGCATATTTCGTTACCGACACCGAGAAGATGGAGTGTCAAATGGACAGCCCCTATATCCTCATCTACGACAAGAAAATCACCAACCTGAAAGACATGCTCCCCATTTTGGAGGCAGCAGTACAAACAGGCCGTCCCCTGTTGATTATTGCCGAGGACGTAGAGAGCGAGGCACTTACCACATTGGTTGTCAACCGTTTGCGTTCACAGCTGAAAATATGTGCAGTTAAAGCCCCCGGCTTTGGCGACCGTCGCAAGGACATGCTCGAAGACATCGCCACACTCACCGGCGGTATTGTGATTAGCGAGGAGAAAGGCATAAAATTGGAGCAAGCCACATTGGAAATGCTTGGCACATGCGGCAAGATAACAGTGAGCAAAGACAACACCACAATAGTTGACGGAAACGGCGACAAAGAGGCCATAGCACAGCGTGTGGCACAAATAAAAGCCCAAATAGCCACAACAAAAAGCGACTACGACAAAGAAAAACTGCAAGAGCGTCTTGCAAAACTCGCAGGCGGTGTTGCCGTGTTGTATGTAGGTGCTGCATCCGAGGTGGAAATGAAAGAGAAAAAAGACCGAGTAGATGATGCTTTGTGCGCTACACGTGCCGCAATAGAAGAAGGTATAGTTCCCGGTGGCGGTGTGACATACATTCGTGCAATAGACTCGTTGGAGGGTGTCGAAGCAGTGAACACCGACGAAAAGACAGGTATCGAGATTGTAAAACGCGCTATCGAGGAGCCTTTGCGTCAGATAGTGGCAAACGCAGGCAAAGAGGGCGCAGTAGTTGTACAGAAAGTACGCGAAGGCAAAGGCGACTATGGCTACAACGCACGCACCGACGTTTACGAGAATATGCTTGCAGCCGGCGTTGTTGACCCCGCCAAGGTTACTCGCGTGGCACTCGAAAATGCCGCATCCATAGCAGGTATGTTCCTGACAACAGAGTGTGTAATTGTAGAGAAAAAAGAGGATAAGCCCGAAATGCCCATGGGCGCACCCGGAATGGGAGGCATGGGAGGCATGATGTAATCCCCCACCCCTTTATAGACAAATAAGCCGACCCCCAAGGTCGGCTTATTTTATTTAGGAACACTATTTTTTATCTATAAGGCCAAATGACAACCACGTCTCTTGAGGGAAAGTCTGCTTTATAGGCAATTTTGATGCCGTATATAGCTCCTTCAAGGCATTAAGCGAGGTATGCGCCTTCTCGCGTAACTGTTTCAACTGACGTTCAGCCTCATCCTGTATTCTGCCGGCCATCTCCATTTCGTCACACAATTGTTTCAACTGCTCGACATCAATGGCAATTCCGTTTTTTGCAAGCAATTCACTCTGTTTATTAACACCGTCGATAAGCATCTGAGCCTTCACAATAGGCTCTAAATAAATTTTATTCATAACTGTTTTTAATAGGTTTCTTGTGTAAATTTACAAAAAAGAATTTGCACAAACAAAACACCATACTACTGTGTATCAAGCACATACACACAATTCAAATTATTGAAAATCAGCAACAAAAACAAAACGTTAAACTTTGTTATTTTTTTGTCATGGATACATAATTCTAAATTTCATATAATAATTTAGGTAGGAACAATTAAAACCGCTATATTCGCAAAAAGAAACAAAAACAAACAAGTATGAAAATATTAGAAGGCAAAGTAGCACTCATAACAGGTGCCACACGAGGAATAGGCAAGGCAATAGCAATGCGCTTTGCCCAAGAAGGAGCAAGCATAGCATTCACGTATCGTCAAAAAAATGGCGCAGCCGAGGATGTAGAGAATTCTATCGCAGCAATGGGTGTCGCGTGCAAAGGGTATGCCTCGGACGCAGCAGACCACGCAGCCACAGCCGAGGTTGTGAAACAGGTGCAAGCCGACTTTGGCAAAATAGATATATTGGTGAACAACGCCGGAATAACAAAAGACGGCCTGCTCATGCGTATGTCCGAGGAGCAATGGGACAGCGTCATATCCACCAACCTGAAATCGGCATTCAATTTCACACGTGCCGTTGTGCCCATCATGGCAAAGCAACGCGCAGGCAGCATCATAAATATGTCGTCGGTGGTAGGCGTGAGCGGCAACGGCGGACAATGCAACTACTCGGCATCGAAGGCAGGACTTATAGGACTTGCCAAGTCGGTAGCCAAAGAAATGGGCCCACGAGGAATTAGAGCCAACTGCATAGCACCGGGCTTCATAATAACCGACATGACATCGGCCATACCCGAGGAAATGCGCGAAGCATGGAGCAAAAACATCCCCCTACGTCGCGCAGGAACACCCGAGGATGTAGCCAACGTAGCCCTGTTCCTTGCAAGCGACATGTCGTCGTACGTCACCGGACAAGTTATAAATTGTTGCGGAGGAATGAACTGCTAATAAACAAACGTCGAGCTTGATTTGTCAAGCTCGACGTTTGTTTATTATATATATGCCTGCCATTGCCAACAGCGCGGCAAAAAGATATTTCCAATAAAACGGTTCATCGAGGCACAGACACGAAGTGAGCGCACCGACTACCGGAATGAGCGAATTGAAAATAGCTACCCTGCCCACCGGATTGCAAGTGAGCAGTTTATTATAAATGGTGAAGCCCAACGAGGATATACACACAAGCAAGAACAATAGCACGACGCCTGCGACGGTTATCTGCGGAAGCGTAGCCCCCATTGCACAGCCCAACACCACAAGCAGCAGCCCACCCAAAGCAAGGCTGTAACCGGTGCCTACAAAGACATCGACCCTACTGCCAAGGCCACGTGTCATTAACCCGGCCGCTGCCGAACAGATAGCATTCAGAATAATCATGCCATCGCCCATGAGGGTAAAACCGCCACTGTCGCCACCGCCTATATTCAATGTGAGCAAACCCACAAAGCCCACCACGCAGCCTGCTATTTTCGAAAAAGTCAGTTTGTCGCTTTTGAAAAACAGGCATGCCAATATCACCAGCAAGAAAACCCCAAGCGAATTTAATATGGCTGCACGAGCACCCGCGCTGTGCGAAAGGCCTATGTAGAAAAAGGCATAATGCAACGTGGTGTTCAGCAAAGCGAACAACAACACATAAAGCCATGCCTGCACATTCCTGACACGAAAATTGCGTTTGGCGGCAAAAGCTATCAAGAGCACAATGACACCGGAAAAGGCAAAACGAATACCGGCAAACAGCATTTTGCTACCTGTCATATTGGCTGTTATTGCAAATTCATCAAATCCAAGTTTAATGAGCGGATAGGCCCATCCCCACGCCACCGCAGCCGTCAAAGCAAAAAACACAACCCATGCCGGACGAGTGAAAATATCGTTCTTGCAAATATTCATCGCGTAATACCATTTAATTTCGGGCACGAAGATAGCAAAAAACGACGAGAAAAACACACTTGGCACAGAACAGTAACCGTGCGAGTGGCTGTTGTTTGAGTTTCTGAAATTATTTTCTTATGAAAACTATTTGTTTCGCCGTTATTTATAGAAAAAAGCTATCTTTGCAACCATAAACGAAAACACAAGCAGCGTAGCACCCGGGCAAGCGAAATAACAGATTGCTATTATACACCGCCACGCTGCACACACCCACAAAGCACCTATTTATGAACATAACAATCACTCCCGAATATGAGCATCTGCGCGACATTCTGTCCAAAGTACCGCAGACCATGACGAACGACAAAAATAAATTGCTATACAACGGCAGGAACAAGATTGTCTGCCTCGAAATGCCCGATGGCGAGTCATTGGTGGTAAAAAAATTCAAACGCCACAACCTGTTGAAACAGATTATATATACTTTTTTCAGGAAGAACAAGGCCTATAATTCATTCTACAATGCAAAAAAACTAAAAAGTTTAGGGTTCGACACGCCTGCCCCCGTTGCATTTATCGAGGAGAAAACACACGGCCTTATAACGCAGGTATATTATATATGCGCCTACACCGATAAAAAAGCATTAGCCCCCATGCTAACGGCAGCAGAGCCCTACGACAAGGAACTTGCAACTGCCTATGCACGCTACGTGGCGTTGCTGCATAGTTCGGGCGTGTTGCATTTGGATTTAAATTCCACAAATGTACTTTGCGAGAATACCAACAACGGGTATTGTTTTCAGTTGATAGATATAAACAGGATGCGTTTCTACAAAGGCCCTGTGCCCGAGGAGCTATGTATGGAGAACCTTACGCTTTTCTGGCATTTCGATGAATTATATAAATATGTACTCGATTGTTATGCAAAGGCCCGCCGCTGGGATGGAGCAAAAATAGAAAAGGCCATACAAACGAAATTGCGCCATGACCGTAATTGGCACAGACGCAAAAAATTTTCAAAAAAAATTAAATCCATATTCTCGAAATAATAAATAGGCCTCACTTTGAAGAAAGTGAGGCCTATTTATTATTTCAGCCTATTGCCATTATTGATGTACGTCGCGCAATAGGTCGTTCACAGTCTTAACGGGATTGAATGTAATCAAAGGAACTTCCACAAACACACAGTTCCAGTCACTCATGGCGCCATTCCACAAGCCGGGCAGCTCCATGGCTTTCAGTTCGCGGCCGTTCTTTGATTTGTGCGATATGAAGCCTGTGTTTTTATCTACATAATCGGGCAAATTGAATTTTTCGCCTTTATAGTTCTTTACAGCGCACACCAAATCAACAGGATTGAAGTGTGTTCCATTCTCGAACATCGACTTAGAAGCCGCATTGTTCATATCAATTTGTGAACTTTCGAGAATTTGCAACGACACCGAGCCGTCGGGGTTGTAGGCAAAGAATGGGCCACCACCCGGCTCGCCGACATTTTTCACCATGCCACATACTCGCATGGGGCGGTTTAGTTTCTTGCGCAGATAGAGGATGAGTTCGCAATCCTCCATGTTTTTCAGTTCGTCGTTGCGGCACAACAACGATTGCTGTACGAAATGTATAATCTCCTCGATTTGCTCGTGTGTATATTTACCGCTGTCTATGAGGCGCAGGTAGCCGAATGCTTTTTCTTGTAAATCGACCAATATGCCGGCAAGCAGTTTTTTGTATGTGACGGTGTCGTCTTTTAGCCTGTCGGGAACCACATTGTCTATATTTTTTATGAATATGATGTCGGCGTCTATGTCGTTCAGGTTCTCGATGAGTGCGCCATGACCACCGGGACGGAACACCAATGCTCCATTCTCGCGGAAGGGTTCGTTGTTGGCATCGGCAGCCACTGTATCGGTGCTCTGTTTCTGTTCCGAGAAGGATATATCGTATTTCACATTGAATTTTTCCTCGAACACAGGCTTGCACTCAGCCACCAAAGCCTCGAAAAGCGCACGATGATCCGAGGATACGGTAAAATGTAGTTTCACCATGCCATCGGCTGCGGCATATAACGCACCCTCGACAAGGTGTTCTTCGAGCGCGGTACGTGGCGAGGCATCGGCATAGTTATGGAATTTCAATAATCCTTTTGGCAAAGCACCATAGTTCATTCCTGTAAAGTCGAGCAGGTTGAACACGACTTCCTTGTATTTGCCATTGGCTATTAACTCCTTGGCACCAAGTGAATTGTTCTTGACACACATGGCATCGAGGTCGGCAAAGAAGGCAAATTTATCTATGCTGTCAAAAAATTTCTTCTCGAAATCGGTGGTGGGAACAGCGTAGTCGGCGCTTAGGAACGCAAACAAATCTTTGAACATACGGCTGGCTGCACCCGAGGCAGGCACAAATTTAAGCACACTATGTCCTTTTTCACAAAATTCACCCCATTTTTGCAAATAACGGGTTATATCGTCGGACGAGGGGCGCAATATTCCCTTTTCGGGTGTTGCCGCATCCACTATCCTCAGATATGGAAATCCTGTTTTAAAAGTCATTAACTGACCGGCCAACTGTTCGGCCGATATACCTTTTTTGTTCAATAAAGTTTGGTCTGCCTTGCTAATCATCATAGCGGTATTTTTTTGAGTTTAGCACAAAAATAGAAATAATTTTCTAAAATAATCATAAATGAGAGAAAAATTAAGAATATAAAAGATAACTTTGCCTTTTGATAGATGACGACTACTTATTTATAGGTGCTGACTGCTTGAAATAAGCATCGTGGTATTGGATATTTAAACAGACATATTATGGCAGAACAAGATATACTACAACTGAGCAATGACGAGCGCAAGGAAATATTAGCACTGACTCGTTATATAAGAAGAAACATCGAGGGCAAAATACCCGTCGAGGAGTATCTGTTCATAAAAAACAGTATTGCCGGCGGAGTGGTTTCGGGAAATATAAAACACGATAGTTTTGGTTTCTTACCCATAATATTGGACATGCAGACAGCGTGTCTTGTGGGCGAGGAGATAGGCATGCACCGCGAAATAATCATAAGTATTTTGCTAAACCGATGCGTGCAACATGGCGACGTATCGTTCGAGGCGGTAAAAGCACAGTTTGGCGACAATGTGGCACGTATTCTCACCAACCTGACACAGATAAATAACTTGTATGCCAAAAGCCCCACCATAGAAACAGAAAATTTCCGAAATCTGTTGCTATCATTTGCCAACGACATGCGCATAATACTCATAATGATAGCAAGTCGTTTGGTTCTGCTACGTCGTTTGTTCGACTCGCAGGATACGGAAGGACGCAAGCAAATAGCTGCCGAGGCGTCCAAATTATACATCCCATTGGCCCACAAGCTCGGTTTCTACAAATTGAAATCGGAGATGGAGGACCTTGCATTGCGCTACACCGAGAGCGAAATATATGCCGAGCTTAGTCGCAAGCTCGAAGCCACCGCCGCATCGCGCGAGGATTACATGGAATCGTTCATCAAGCCCATTAAGGCTGCGCTGAACAAAAATCCGCATATAAAATACAGAATAAAAGGACGTACCAAGTCCATAAATTCAATATGGCAGAAAATGAAACGACAGAAACTGCCATTCGAAAACATATACGACCTTTTTGCCATACGCATAATAACAGACAGCGAACCGCAAAACGAAAAAAGCGAATGTTGGCAGGTATATTCCATTGTAACCGACATGTACACCCCCAACCCCAATCGCTTGCGCGATTGGCTGTCGGTGCCCAAGAGCAATGGCTATGAATCGCTCCACACAACGGTGATAGGCCCCGAGGGACGTTGGGTGGAGGTACAAATACGCACCGAGCGCATGGACGCCATAGCCGAGCACGGTTTGGCTGCGCACTGGAAGTACAAAGGGATAAAAAGCGAGAAAGGGCTGGACAACCTGCTTGCATCCATACGCGACACCTTGGAACACCTTACCGAGGAGGATGTCAACGAAAACAAATTCAAGATGGAGCTATACAAAGACGAAATATTTGTCTTTACCCCCAAAGGCGACCTATACCGTCTGCCCAAAGGAGCCACCATACTCGATTTTGCGTTCTGCATACACACCGGCGTCGGCAGCAAGTGTACAGGAGCATTGGTAAACGGACGTAACGTTCCCATTCGCCACGTCATAAACAATGGCGACCAAGTAGAGATAATAACCTCGAACAGCCAAACACCCAAACAGGCATGGCTGAACATAGCAAGAACAGGCCGCGCACGCACAAAAATACGTCAGGCACTAAAAGAAATAACGGCACGACAAGCCGACATGGCTCGCGAAATGCTAATACGCAAATTCAAGAACCATAAAATAGAGTACGACGAGTCCATGATGGACCAGCTCATACGCAGAATGGGCTACAAGCGATTGAGCGACTTCTATCAGCGCGTAGCCGAGGGAGGCATAGATGTCAGCGACATATACAAACGTTACCAAGCACTGCTAAACCCCGAGAGCAACGACACCACACAAAGCGCACAGGAGTTCACACTGATAACCGACAAGGAGGAATACAGTTCGAACGACGTACTGATAATTGAGCGCAACCTGAAAGGCATAGACTACAAGCTATCGAAATGCTGTGCCCCTATATTCGGTGACGAGATTTTTGGATTTGTAACCATAAACGGCGGCATATCCATTCATCGCAAAGACTGTCGCAACGCCCTGCAACTGAAAGAACGCTATCCCTACCGGGTAATAGAGGCACGATGGAGCGACTCGGACAAGAACAAAGGGCTTTACCAAGTGACACTGCGTGTAGTGGGACACGACGACATAGGTGTGGTAAATAATATAACGTCAATAATAAGCCAAGAAAAAGACGTTATAATGCGAGGAATAAACATAGAGTCGCACGACACGCTATTCTCGGGAACACTCACCCTGATGATAAGCGAACAGGCAAAACTGAAAAAACTAACCACAAAAATAGAAGGAATAAAAGGAGTTAAACAAGTTCGAAGGTTATAAAGCGTTAAATCAACAATTTATAACATAAAAAACATTATCTTTGCAGACACAATCAATATAATGTAAAAACACAAGCCAAGTGTTTAATATAAAAACCAAGTAACAATGAAGAAAATACTATTTGTAATAATGGCAATATTGACAACATCCGCTGTTCAAGCTCAACGTTCAACGGATAAAAAGCCTGTGATGACATTCCAAGAGACCACCGTCAACATAGGTACATTCCCTGCCGAAGACCCCATAAGGGTGTGTAAATTTGTTTTCACAAACACAGGCGATGCCGACCTGTACATACACCAAGCCTTTGCGTCGTGCGGTTGCACAGTGCCTTCGTATCCGCAAAACGGTGTAAAACCGGGCGAGACAGATACCATAAAAGTAACATACAACGGCGCAAGAAAGGCACCCGGCACACTGCGAAAAAGCATTACGATACACAACAACTCCAAAAAGGAGATGATAAAGCTATATATTATAGGCAAAATGATTCCGGCAAAAGAAATCCCTGTCGAGGATATAGAACTTGAAGAATAAAAGCCACTAATATACTTGAACATAGCACAAACAGGCGGCCCCTATATTTATCATCAAATATAGGGGCCGCCTGTTTGTGCATAATGCCATTGTGCAAAGAACGGTGTCTGCGCTATCGACTATATGTAATTAAAACGCTGCTTAAACTTCCATTATTTTTTTAATGGCAACTGTTTGTCGCCGTTGTTTATACTCAAAAATGGTTGGTTATATAAATTCGGGGCGGCTGCTAAAACAACAGTTTCTCGACAAAAGAGGATTTCCCATTTACCTTGCCCTCGATATAATAGGCCAAGCCACCATCCTGCAATTCCTCGCGATAGCGGTATATATCGACATTATCGCCGGGCAGTATCTCGTTATTGAAGTTTATAAGCAATTCTTTTACCGGCATGCTATTCACCACATCCAATTCTATGGAATTCATGGACCACTCGGTATATTTTATATTGTTCACATGGCCGTTCATGTCGAGGTCGGAATAGTTCACCGGATGTTTGGCAACAAAAACCGGCTCTATATCCTTGGGAAGCACCACCTTGGCAGCAGGCTGAGCAATGACATCCTCCTTTATACATTTTCCTTCATCCTCGGACATCTCGGGGTATTTCGACATGCGACGTGTGTCTATGTCTATAACAAGCCATGTTGATGTAGCCGAAATAAGTTTCTCGCTACCCTCTTTGTCGAATACCACAAAATCGCGGAAAAACTGAAAGCCGTTTGCCCCCTTGTGCCACGACTGTATATTGACATGGTCACGCCACATGGGCAGTTTGTGAAATATCACATGCATACGCGCCAACACCCATGCTTTTCGGGTTGTGTGCATGGCATCGTAGCCCACGCCTAAATAGTCGGCGTGTATATTTGCGGCCTCTTGGGCAAAATTAAGAAACGACACAGGCCTAAGCGTCGATGACATATCGACATCGAAGCTTGGAATACGTTTTACGGCATTATACTTCTCTATCATAGCATATATTTTTATTCTAACATATATTTATTAATCTGCGTTTAACGGCATTTGTATTCAGCAGGATTTTTATAAATTCCCGAGCCGATGCCTTCTGATACGCGCCTTTAAGACGTAGGAGCGAGGCTTCCATTACATTGCCCGGTTCGTCAAGTATAACCGATTTAAATCTGTTATTACCAAACACCGCCGACGACGAAAGTACTGTGGCATATCCGCTCGATGCAACAAGCTGCAACAGGATATTTGTTTCGTTCAGTTCGACATGCGAATTGAGCTTGAAATCCTTTTTCTCCATTAACTTGTCGAGCATCATACGCGCTTGCAATCCCACTGCCGGCAACACCAACTGATGTTGTTTCAATTCGGACAAGGTGACTTTTTTACACGTGGAGAGTGGATGTTCGTTGTTAACCACCGCCGCCAATGCGTTCTCGAACAGCGGCATGGAATCGACTTCGGGTATCTCGTCGAGCGGTTTATAGGATAGGATGAAGTCGAGTTTACGGTTTTGCAACAGCTCCAACAATTCGTTCACCGTTTTGTAGCATATTATAAGTTTTATGTCGGGATAGCGTTTCATGAATTCAAGCACTCCCTCGGTGAGCACCGAACTAAGACTGTATGTGACACCCACACGCAACGTACCTGTTTTCACGTGTTGAAGGTCGTAGAGCCGCTGAACGCCATCCTCGGCATCCTGTATTGTGCGCAAAGCAAACGGCAGGAATTCCTCGCCCGCCTCGGTAAGTGCCACATGCCTGCTGCTGCGAACAAACAGGTTGAAGCCCAACTCGTTTTCCAACTGTTTTATTTGTTGCGACAGAGTACTCTGTGTTATGAACAGATGTTTCGCAGCCTCTGAAAAATTCATATACTCTGCGCTTTTCACAAAATATTTCAGTTGTCGAAGTTCCATTGTTATTTTTTATAAAAGCATGCGAAGATAAGAAATCCGACTCACAAAACAGACATCTTTATCGAAAAAATGGCTGTTGTGAGTCGGATTCGACCGAAATGTTATAATTTTCAGTCTATTTAGAACTTAAAGAAAATAAGCATTGCGTATCCTATAACAAGACCAAGCAATCCCATTATGAGACCAACCTTCATCATATCTTTTTGCTCTATGAAACCGGTTGAGTGAGCTATGGCATTGGGAGGAGTACTTATAGGAAGTATCATTGAAACAGATGCCGATATTGCCACACCTACCATAAGAGCACAGGGACCACCCATTTCGGCAAATGCCGAGCCGGCAGTAGGATCGGCCGAGATACCGCTTGCCACAAGTCCCAATATGGGAGCAAGCAACGATGCAGCAGCCGAGTGTGATATGAAGTTCGAGAATACGAAACATACCAATCCCGATATAATCATTACCACCAACGGCGACCAGTTTGCAAACGGAATGGCATCGACCAATACGTTACCAAGGCCTGTCTTGTCGAGTGCAACGCCAAGGGCAAAACCACCGGCAACCATCCAAAGTACGCTCCAGTTGATTTCCTCCAAGTCGCGACGTTGCAAGATACCGGCTGCACAGAATGCGGCAATAGGTATCATGGCTACGACATTTGTATTCAAGCCCCAAAGTTCTTTTCCGAACATCCACAAGAATATTGTAACCAAGAATGTGGCAACAACTACTATTGTGTGGAAATCCCAACGCATTTCACCCTCGATTTTAATTTCGATGTTTTTTTGTTTGAAGGGGAACAAATAGCGCAGAAGAACCCATGATATGAAGAGCAGCAATAATACGAAAGGTATCATGCGCAACATCCACTCTGTGAATGTGATATCTATGTTATTGAATTTGCTCAGGTTGTCAAGAACGATAAGGTTGGGAGGGGTACCGATGGGGGTCATGATACCACCAAGGTTTGCACCGACAGGGATTGCCAAAGCCAAGGCTATACGGCCTTTTCCATCGGCGGGCAATGAACGCAATACGGGAGCAAGGAATGCCAACATCATGGCAGCTGTTGCTGTGTTGCTTACGAATGCCGAGAAGATGGCTGTCACAAGCAAGAAACCAAGCAATACAATCTCCGATTTTGTTCCAAAGGGTTTAAGCAACACGCGGGCAAGAGCAACGTCGAGCTTGGTTTTTGTCATACCTATGGCAAGCACAAAACCACCAATGAACAGCATGATTGTGGGGTTGGCAAAACAGTGCATAATGTCGGCGTAGGCAACGAAAGTGCCCAATTCATCGCCTTTCAGGAAATTAAACGCACTGGTAGAAACCGTAAGCAGCATGACTACCACCACCACCATCGATGTCACCCACGACGGCAAAGCCTCGGTGAGCCACATGAGTGCAGCAAACACAAACATGGCAATAACACGATGCTGCACAACGGTCAAATCGGGAATACCGAAATACTCTGTCGGCATGAAAGCCACTGCCAATGTCACAAGAATAATAAACAACAATTTAAGTGTTGTCCATGAAAGATTTTTCTTTCTTTTGTGGATTTTGTCTTTTTGAATTTTCTCCAAGACATTAAATCCTTGAAAATTTTTAAACATGACTCTATTATTTTTAAAATTTTAAGTATTGTTCTACGAATAGAGAAATTTTTCCCCTGCAAATTTACATACTATAAATATATTTAATATTATATAATCATCTGTTTTTTCTATACCATCTATCGGTTTTAACGATAGAAAAGTCTTTTTCGATAGAAAAAGCCACTACTTTTTTTTATAAATTAGTATAAATATATGCGTTTGATATTTTAAAATTGACTTATGAATGAAGTTATAATCATATTTATGAAAGAATTTCAAACTGTTTCATATAAAATTAGTAACTTCGCGCGACGAAAAGCAAACAAGCAGAAATGTACAAGTTCATAATAAAAATATTGTTCCTATTTATATCGTTCATATCGTATCATACGGTAATGAAAGCCGACACCGTTGTGGGCGAAAATAACGAGGATAAATATTTTAGATATTTCACACAGTTCAATGCCGCAATAGGCCATGGCGACAACACCCCCTATTGGTTTTCTGCACTTAGGCAGGGATTGATATCGCCCACAGAAAACAGCGGCTACACACGCTTTGGGCTTACATACGGCAATACATTTGGAGATAAGAAACAATATAAGTACAACGTTACGGCCGACGTTACCATAAATAAGAACAACACCAATACGTTGTTCATTCATCAAGCATTTGCCGAGCTTAGTTGGCGTTGGCTGACATTGAGCATAGGCAGCAAGGAGCATTTTTCGGAACTGAAAGGCGACATAGGGCTGTTCGACGACACCGGCATTGGAAATAACAATATTAACAGGCTGTTTCCCAATATGCATTTGTCGAATATGGCCACACTGAGCAGTGGCGGATTATCGTACAGCGGCAATAGCCGACCGATACCGCAGATACGTTTGGAAATTCCCGAATATATACCTTTCCCCGGAACAAAAAACTGGTTGCATATTCGTGCGCATATAGCCTACGGAACATTCCTCGACCATAATTTCCAAGAAAAACACACTCGCCCCCACCCCACAGCACAATATGGCAAGGAATTGTTGTATCATAGCAAATCGTGTTTCATAAAAATAGGAAAGCCCGATAAATTTCCCCTTATTTTCGAAGGCGGCGTGGAAATGTATTCGCAATTTGGTGGTGACATATATAACCACCGAAGCGGTAAGATTGTGTCGATGCCAAGCACTTTCATGGACTACATAAAGGCGTTCATTCCGTTGAGCGGCAGCAAGGACACACCCAAAGACGAGCAAACAAATATATCGGGTAACCAGCTGGGCAGTTGGCATGCGGCAATCACCATCCCCACAAAGGTAATGGACATCCGTCTGTACGGCGAACATTTTTTCGAGGATTTTTCTCAGCTGTTTTTCTTTGAGTACCAGATGGACCGTCATGGCGACAAAAACATCATATATTACCCGTGGAAGGATATTATGTTGGGCATAAAATTAACAAATAAAAGCAATCTGCTGCCTTTTATATCGTCTGTACAATATGAATATCTGAATACTTACGACCAGAGCGGTGCCCTATACCACGACCCAAGCGATAATTTCAACGAACAGATGGATGGTGTCGATAACTACTACAACCATGGCATATACCCGGGTTGGCATAACTGGGGCATGGGAATTGGCAACCCACTTATCATATCGCCCATCTACAATCGCGACGGCGATTTAAAATTCAAGAGCAACCGACTGACAGCGCATAACATAGGAATAAACGGAACGATGGGCAAGAACACCCCATTGGCCTACCGACTACAATACACATATAGCGAGAATTGGGGAACGTATCTTTATCCGTTCAGCGAGAAAAAATATACGACATCTGTTCTTGGAGAATTAATGATAGCCCCGGCAAACAGTAATTGGCTTGGTTGTCTGTCTGTGGGATACGATCATAGCAACCACATTGGTAATAATCTGGGTGTAATGATAAGTATTTCGCACATAGGTTCACTGTTAAAAACTAAAAAATGAAAAGGATATTCCAGTTTGTTATTATAGCTATAACCGCAGTATTGTGTGTATCGTGCGAATACGACAAGGTTTATGTAAATGGCGACCTTGACGGCATGTGGCGTTTGATTAGGGTCGAGACCAATGACGACGACATAACGCCCGAATCGGTGTATTATTCGTTTCAGCGTCATCTGGTGCAGATAAGCAAGCATCACGAGATAGACATCCCCACACGTTTTCTTGGTAATCTGCACTACCGCGGCGATACTATCTCGATGAGTGGATTTATAAATTTCCCCTATGAGACGCAGGCCGCCACGCTCGACGACCTTAAAGAATTTTATCTATACAGCGATAGCACCATGTTCTTAATAAACAGATTGGACGACGAAATGCTCATAATGCGGAATTGCGAGCGCACCTATACGCTAAGACGCTGGTAGCAGGTTGGGAGCTTTTTTCCTAAGATAACTTTTTTATTACGTAGCCACCATCGTCGGCAGCCTCATCTACGCGGTAGGCATATAAATCATCGGCTATAAATTCACTCGGCAGAAGGTCGAAAACAGAATCGACATGTTGATGCTCCACATTGTGATTGGTGAGCATTATTGTATCAACCCAACACATCGACTCACACTCTTTCTCGAAGGGATAAAAAGATACAAATTTCCCGTTTTTCACTTGTACCACGTGAAGCCCGAGAAATTTGTTCTTCGATATATAAAGTTTGTAAGAGACGTATAGCATTTATTCTAAATCCAAATCGTCTTCGCCGGCATGTATGCGCACCAAGGAGATCTCGCCTGCCAACATTTTAGATTCGGCAAGCGAATCGTTGTCGGTGTAGTATATATATCCGAATATAGCCGATATTGTCGAGTCGAAATTACGCTCCACCGACAGTGTGTAACGCCCCGATGCCTCTATGCGTTGCGATGTACTTGTAAATGTACTATCGGCATATTCCAATACCATGGCTGCGTATGCGCTTTGTGCCACCCCTGCCCTTGCATGCGGCTTGACAAACAGCGCATCGAGCGAGAATATGATGCTATCGCCCACCTTGTATGTTGTATCGGTGTCGAACATAAAACGGGTGTTGTTTCTAAGCGGGGTTGCAGACAGCAGTTCCACATTTATCCCTTGCCATAGGTTCACGGTGTCACCCGTCAGATAGTTCTGCAAGGCGACAGTGGTACTCTCTTTGCCACCACCCTCGCCCGATAGTTCATCGACTTCGGCCACCATTTTATCGTATAGCGAACCATACATTTTATACAAATGGTTGGGATAGCGCATATACCATACCATGGAGGAGTCGAACTCGGCCTTTGTAACGCCATGCTTATCAAAAACATACTCGGCATAGAGTTTTCTTTTATATTCCCCGTCGGCATCGCTACTCATAGCTTGTGCCAGATGATAGTCGTATAACAAAGCCTCCATTTTATCGGGCTTTATTATATTATCGGGCAATTCCACCTTGCATGCCGCCAAAGACAGCACGAACAGCAATATGAAATATTTGGTAATACTACGTTTCATTTGCGAAAAGGCAGACTCACATATTTATAATAGAAAATTGCGATTATAATTACGCTGCAACTTATGCAAGCATCGGCAAAATTAAATATGGGGCTGAAAAACACAAAATTCTCACCACCGATGAAAGGCAACCACGACGGCCAATCGAATGAAAAAAGCGGGAAGTAGAACATGTCCACCACTTTCCCATGCAAAAAACTGCCATAGCCATTGCCCCACGACACCAAGGAGGCTATGCCGCCTTCGCTGTCGGTAAATATCTCGCCATAGAACAAACAATCTATGATATTTCCTGCTGCGCCTGCCAATACAAGGGCTATACAGGCAACATATCCTGTGGGAAATTTATCGTTACGAACTATTTTATATAAATAATAGATGAGGAACGATACTGCCACTATGCGAAACAAAGTGAGAAACAGCTTGCTGCCAAGTTCCATGCCGAAAGCCATTCCGGGGTTTTCGGTAAAATATATATAGAACCAATCGCCACACACATTTATGCTCTCGTGCAGGAACATAGAAAGTTTTACCGACACTTTTATTGCTTGGTCGATAATAATTGCTACCAACACGATGGCAAGTGCGATAATATTCCTATTAACGCTTGTTTTTGTGGACATTGCCGCTTGCTCTGTCATTGCTTAACCGCGATTATTTTTCGCCTCGATACTGAGCGTTGCATGCGGAACAGCCATCAGACGCTCTTTTGATATAAGTTTGCCTGTCTCGCGACAAATTCCGTATGTCTTGTTCTCGATGCGTATGAGGGCTGCTTGCAGTCCTTGGATGAATTTTGCCTGACGCTGCGCCAATCGCATCTGCTCTTCGAGCGATGCGGCAAAACTGCCATCTTCGAGGCCTTTGTATGTGGGCGATGTATCGGCTACGTCGTTTCCATCCTCACCGCGCAAGCCACGCATTATTTTGTCATAATCACGTTGGGCTAATTCCAGTTTCTGCATAATCACCGCACGGAATTCTTCCAATTCCTCATCGGTATAACGAAGTTTTTCTGACATGATATTATATTTTAGTTAGTTGAGTATTTAATTTTTGTTTATCACAATATTTATAACAACACCGTCCAAGTCGAGTGTATCGCCATTGTCGATGTTATCGGCGACCTCTATGCTATCTGCCAGCACTTGGTTTGCTATATGCTCGCTGAACATAGCGACAGCCGCATCGGATGTGGCGTTTTTGGATACCACAACGGATATTCTATCGGTAATTTCAAGACCGCGCTCTTTGCGCATGGCTTGGATTTTCTTTATTATCTCGCGTGCAATACCCTCGCGACGTAGCTCCTCGGTTACCTCGACATCGAGGGCAACGGTGAGCGCTCCTTCGTTGGCTACTGTCCAGCCGGGTACATCCTCGCTATATATTTCGACATCGGCAAGTTCTATTACTGCGTCTGTACCCTCTACCGACAGTGTTATCGCTCCATTTGCTTCCAATTGGGCTATCATGCTCTGCGACATTTCTGTAACAGCCACATTGACGCTCTTCATCAGCTTGCCAAACTTCTTGCCAAGGGTACGGAAGTTACATTTTATTTTCTTAACGAGTATGCCGCCACCATCGACGAATATCAATTCTTTGACGTTTACTTCGCTCAATATCAGTTGTTTAACAGCCTCTATTCTGTTTATCATCACCTCGTCGGTAGTGGGGATGGCTATTTTCTGCAACGGCTGACGTACTATGATTTGCTCTTTTTTGCGTAGCGCAAGTACCATAGATGATATTTGCTGAGCCAATTTCATTCGATATTCAAGTTCTTTATCGACGCACTGTTCGTCACATTCGGGGTATTTTGCAAGGTGAACCGACTCGGCTGCACCCTTGCCCGTTACGCTTGTCAAGTCGCGATATAGACGATCGGCATAGAATGGCGCGATGGGGGCCATCAGGCGTGCAACGGTTTCCAAGCAGGTGTATAGTGTTTGATAAGCCGAAAGTTTATCGACACTCATTTCCGAGCCCCAGAAACGTTTACGGCTCAAACGGACAAACCAGTTACTTACGTTGTCTATGACGAAATCTTGAATAAGACGACCTGCCTTTGTCGGCTCGTAGTCGTTCAGACAAGCGTTGACGTTCTTTACCAATGAGTTCAGTTCCGATATAATCCAACGGTCGAGTTCGGGACGCTCCGACAGGGGTATCTCGGCCTCGGCAAATGTAAAGCCATCGACATTGGCGTACATGGTGAAGAAACTGTATGTTTGGTATAATTTACCAAAGAACGAGCGTACAACCTCTTTTACTCCCTCCTCGTTGAAACGCAGGTTGTCCCATGGTGCCGAGTTGGTTATCATGTACCAACGTAGCGCGTCGCTGCCGTATTTGTCGATTGTTTCGAAGGGATCGACAGCGTTACCCAATCGTTTGGACATTTTATCGCCGTTCTTATCGAGCACCAATCCGTTGGAAATTACGGTTTTATAGGCAACGCTATCGAATACCATTGTGGCAATGGCGTGCAGTGTATAGAACCATCCGCGTGTTTGGTCCACACCCTCGGCTATGAAATCGGCCGGATATACCGAACGGTTGTCAAGGATTTCTTTGTTCTCGAACGGGTAATGTATCTGTGCATAGGGCATGGCACCCGAGTCGAACCATACGTCGATGAGGTCGAGTTCGCGTTTCATGGGCAATCCGCTATCCGAAACCAAGATTATATCATCGACATAGGGACGGTGAAGGTCTATCTTGTCGTAGTTTGTTTTGCTGTAATCGCCGGGGACAAAGCCTTTTTCCTTATAGGGGTTTGCCGACATATGACCGGCTGCCACCGATTTCTCTATTTCGTCGTATAGTTCGGCGATAGAACCTATACATTTCTGTTCACCATCGGCGCTTGTCCAGATGGGCAATGGAGTACCCCAATAACGGCTGCGGCTCAGGTTCCAGTCGTTCAAATTCTCCAACCACTTGCCAAAACGGCCCGTTCCGGTAGATTCAGGCTTCCATGTGATTGTTTTATTTAGCTCCGACATACGCTCCTTCATCTGCGAAGCACGAACGAACCAGCTGTCCAACGGATAGTACAATACCGGTTTGTCTGTACGCCAACAGTGTGGGTAGTTGTGTATGTGTTTTTCTATTTTATAGACTTTGTTCTGCTGTTTAAGCACCATGCACAAAGCAACGTCGAGCGTTTCGGCTTTCGAGGCGGCTTTTTCGTCGTAACGGCCATCCACTGTATATTGTGGGTCGTAGGCGTTTTTCACATATTTGCCTGCAAATTGCGAATATAGTTCGTAATCAACATATTTATCGACAAATTCCGCGTCAAGCTCATCTATATTCCAGAAACGGCCTTTGAAATCGACCATGGGGCGTGTCTCACCCTTTTTATTTACCATAAACAGCGAGGGGATGCCGGCTGCCTTGGCAACAAAAGCATCATCAGCACCGAATGTGGGGGCTATGTGTACGATACCGGTACCGTCTTCGGTTGTGACGTAGTCGCCGGGGATTACACGAAAAGCCTCAGCCGACGCGTCGGCAAAAGCATCGTCTTTTACAGCGATGGGTTTCACCCATGGGAACAATTGCTCATATTTCATTCCTACAAGGTCGGTGCCTTTGTATTCGCCAACTATTTTATATGGTATTACTTTGTCGCCATGCTTGTAGTCGCCCAACGACAATTCGGCGCCTGCTGCATTGAAATGGACATTCAAAAGTGCTTTTGCCAATACCACTGTTACGGGCTCGCCGTTGTAGGCATTGTAGGACTGCACTGCCACGTAGTCTATTTTGGGGCCGACGCATAGCGCAGTGTTCGAGGGCAATGTCCACGGCGTTGTTGTCCATGCAAGGAAATATGGAGTACCCCACTCGGTCATTTCGGCCTTGGGATTTAAAATCTTGAATTGTGCCACCGCTGTGGTGTCCTTTACATCGCGATAGCATCCGGGTTGATTAAGTTCGTGCGAACTTAGTCCTGTTCCGGCTGCCGGAGAATAGGGTTGTATTGTATATCCTTTATATAACAGGTTGCTATTATACAACTGTTTTAACAACCACCATAGTGTCTCGATATAGCTGTTTTCGTATGTTATATATGGGTTTTCCAAATCGACCCAATAACCCATTTGACGAGTAAGGTCGGTCCACTCCTTGGTATATTTCATGACCTCCTCGCGACAATTACGGTTGTAGTCATCCACCGATATTTTCTTGCCGATATCCTCTTTTGTGATATTCAGTTTTTTCTCTACACCAAGCTCGACGGGCAAGCCATGGGTATCCCAACCGGCTTTACGTTTAACCAAAAAGCCTTTCATTGTCTTGAAACGACAGAAAACATCCTTTATGCTTCGTGCCATTACATGATGTATTCCCGGCATACCATTCGCCGAGGGTGGTCCCTCGAAGAAAACAAACGACGGCGCACCCTCGCGCTCGGTCATGCTTTTCGAAAAAACATCATTCTTATCCCATTCGTTAAGCTCCTCTTTGTTTATCTGAGGCAGATTCAGTTGACTGTAAACCGGAAATTTTTTCTTCATTTTTATAAAACTCTATATAGCTTTGCTTATACCATTCTATTTAATCGCGCAAAGTTATCTAAAATTTTCCGGAAAAGCAAAATAAACAGACACGAGTAAAACTTTTTTATTTTTTACATAGATTGACAAGGCCGATAAAAAATCTTTCTCATTCGCAACAGTCGCCCTTTTCGATGGTATAATTTACATTTTGCATCAAATGGTTTACATTCACTTTGATATGGAATTTCTGTGCTATATGTTTGGCTGTATGCTCGGCGCAATAGACCGAGCGATGTTGCCCGCCTGTGCATCCGAAACATATCTGCACATGTGTAAAACCACGTTGCATATAGTTATCGACCATATTATCGACCAACGAATATACATTGTCGAGGTAGGATTTTATGTCACTTTCCTCCTCCAAGAATTTTATAACGGGCGCGTCCATCCCATTAAGATTTTTATATGGTTCGTAGCGTCCGGGGTTATGTATGGCACGACAATCGAACACAAAGCCGCCGCCGTTGCCCGAATAATCCTCGGGGATGCCTCGGTGATAGGAGAAACTGAACACATCGACGACGAGTTCGCCTGTATCTTCGCGAACAAAACGCGGCAGTTCCACCACCTTGGATATTATATTTTGCAACACGGGGAAGTCGCACTGCATCTCGCCAAACAGCGTCTGTAATTGGGATAGCGCGGCCGGAATACTTTCGACAAACTTTTTCTTACGCTCGTAGAGGCCCCGATAGCCATAGGTGCCAAGAGTCTGCAACAGGCGGAACAGGCGGAAATAGCATAGTTTGCGCATAAACTCCTCGCGACTCACTTTGCGGTATTTAGCAAGCGAATTCATATACGCATCGAGCATTTTTTCGACCACATCGGCTGTGTATTTGGCCCTTGCCTGCCACACAAACGATGCCACATCGTAATAGAACGGCCCTTTGCGACCACCCTGAAAATCAATGAACCAAGGACGCTCCTGATGCCACATGATATTCCTCGACTGAAAATCGCGATACATGAACGTATCGTTCTCCTCTTCCAGCAAAATATCGGCAAGGCGTTCGAATTCCGTTTCCAGAAGCGACTCATCGAACTCCACCCCCACCCCTTTCAAAAAGCAATATTTGAAATAGTTTAAGTCCCACATGACAGTTCGCTTGTCGAATTCCTCCACAGGGTGACATATTGAAAAATCCAACGATTTACCTATTTTATATTGTATATCGGGCAACAAGGACATGACCGCACACAAAGCATCGACATCCTGCGACGCAAAACAACCATTCGTGCGCGACCCTTTCATGCGGGCAAAAAGCGTTTCATCGCCAAGGTCCTGCAACAGATAGCACATTTCGTCGTGCGAAACAGCAAACACACGCGGAGCATCTATTCCGCACTCCTCGAATTGTTTGGCAATGACACAGAAAGCCCTGTTCTCTTCGAGCGATGTACCCTCGGCGCCTATAACCGTAGCCGCGTCGCCCGACATTCTGTAATACACACGATTTGAGCCATCGCCCGACAATTTTTTCACAACAGCAGGAGCTTGCCCAAAGACTTTTTCATATAGAGAAATCAAATCGTAAACCATCACTTTCCTTTTTTTTGGACAAATATAATAACAAGCGAGCGAAAAAAGACGAAGCTTGCTTCGATATTTTTCAAAGCGAGCGCAGATTATATTCGCGCGAAGCGCAAATTAATAACAAGCGAGCGAGAAATATCAAGCTTGCTTGAATATTTTTCAAAGCGGCAACGCGAAATAAGCGTTGCGTTGCTCTTAGCGAGCCTTGGCTGCGCTCGTTTACAAAAGCAAATAAATTTGCTTTGTACTCGCTTGCACAAGCCTTGCGACGACGGAACATTTATGTTCCCAAAGGAGTGCGGCTTGCCGCCCCAAAGATTATATTCGCGCGAAGCGCAAATCAGCCACAAGCGAGCGAGAAATATCAAGCTTGCTTGAATATTTTTCAAAGCGAGCGCAGGTTATGTTCGCGCGGAGCGCAAATTAATAACAAGCGAGCAAAAAAACGAAGTTTACTTTTGATTTATATCAAATTTACAACAGTTAGCATAAATCCAAATAACAATAAACCGTTTTATATCGTTAATTTAATACACCCGACACAAAAAGACAAATTCCGCTTTATCGAGCAAGATAACAGCAAAAAGCATTGTTTTTACAAAAAAAACAAACAAATTTCATTTTTTTTCAAAAAAAAACTTGCTTTTCCTCATTGATTAGTTAAAAAGTTTTTATATTTGCATCCGAAATAAGAACACATTGAAAGAAAACCAATAAAACAGATACGAAAATGAAAGTAGAAACAACTCTTGAAAATCTAAAAAAGAGATTCCCCAACGAGCCGGAGTATTTCCAAGCCGTAGAGGAGGTGTTACACTCCATAGAGGAGGAGTATAACAAACATCCGGAATTCGAAGCAAGCAACCTTATCGAGCGTCTTTGCATCCCCGATCGTATTTTCACGTTCCGTGTAACATGGATGGACGATAAAGGCAACATACAAGTAAATACAGGCTATCGTGTACAACACAACAATGCCATTGGCCCATACAAAGGAGGTATTCGTTTCCACCCCTCGGTGAATGTCGGCATTTTGAAATATCTGGCATTTGAACAAACATTCAAGAACTCGCTCACCACTCTGCCTATGGGTGGAGCAAAAGGCGGTTCCGACTTCGACCCCAAAGGAAAAAGCGATGCCGAGGTTATGCGTTTCTGTCAAGCCTTCATAACAGAGCTATGGCGTCACATCGGCCCCGAAATGGATGTACCGGCAGGCGACATCGGCGTTGGCGGTCGCGAAGTGGGCTATATGTTCGGCATGTACAAGAAACTGACACGCGAATTCAACGGCGTTTTCACAGGCAAAGGCATTGAGTTCGGCGGTTCACTGATACGTCCCGAAGCCACCGGCTATGGAAACATCTACTTCCTGCGCGAAATGCTCAAAATGCGTGGTTTGGATATTAAGGGCAAAACATGCCTTGTATCGGGTTCGGGCAATGTGGCACAATACACAGTGGAAAAAGTCATACAGCTTGGAGGCAAGGTTCTTACAATGAGCGACTCCAATGGTTACATATACGACCCAGATGGCATAGACCGCGAGAAACTCGATTTTATTATGGAGCTCAAAAACGTACGTCGCGGACGTATCAAGGAATATGCCGACAAATATGGTTGCAAGTATGTAGCCGACGCCAAGCCTTGGGGCGAAAAAGCCGACATAGCACTCCCCTCGGCTACACAAAATGAGATAAACGGCGACCACGCCCGCGCTTTGGTTGCAAACGGAGTGATAGCCGTATCCGAAGGCGCCAACATGCCCTCGACACCCGAAGCTATCCACGTGTTCCAAGAGGCAAAAATCATGTACGCACCCGGAAAAGCATCGAATGCAGGAGGTGTTTCGGTGTCGGGACTCGAAATGTCGCAAAACTCATACAAGCTCAATTGGAGCAGTGCCAAGGTCGATGAAAAACTACACGAGATTATGCACAACATCCATAGCGCATGTGTTAAATATGGTACACGCGAGGATGGCTACATCGACTACGTAAAAGGCGCGAACGTGGCAGGCTTCCTGAAAGTAGCAAAAGCCATGATGGCACAAGGCATTGTATAAGAGCATCATTGCTATTACAATCATAAAATCAAAGGCAGCAATCGCATGATTGCTGCCTTTGATTTTATGACTACCCGGTTCACATTCACAAGAAAGAACAATCCTCCAAGCACAGCCGAAATAATTTTTATTCATAAAAATTTCACAATTTTATTCTACAAACAATGGTAATATTGAAATAAAACCTTATATTCGTGCCATAAAATAAATATCTTATATTAACCATAAACAAATTAAACTAAATTATCATGAAAGTAAGACATTTACTATTATCGGCATTAGCCGCAATGTACTGTTTTACCGGTATCGCACAAAGTGTGCCAACCCACGAAATGTATGTGCAATATGCACAGCCAAGCGACATCGTGGCCGCACTTGACGCATGGGAGCCCGGTAAAAACTGGAATGGTGACGCTAACTACACCGATGAAAACTTCTTCATCTCGCGCGTTCCATTCAAAGAGCGTTTCCTCCCCGGCGATTACGCCAACGACAACCTGAACGACAGCAACGACAAAAACCTTGGTTGGTGCGTTCCCACCGGTGAAATGACAAAAAAATGGGGTCCTCTGCCTCGTTACAATTTCGACGGTGACAACTTCAGCATGTGGCAATACATAAACATCCACTCAAACTGGTCGAACGGTTGGTGGCGTGTGCCCGGTGCATTCAACGATGTTGCTCACAAAAACGGTGTAAAGACAGGTTGTACATATTTCATCGATTGGGGAGCAAGTGTAAACGACCTTAGCGAGCCGGGTAGCACGCTGTACAGACTATCTGAGCCACTTGCCATTGCTAATTCAAATGGCGACATGCACAAATATTCGCGCAAGCTTATACAATTCCTTAAATACTATGGTATTGACGGACTTTGCCTTAACCCCGAAGGTACTTGGGGCTACAAAGTATATTCACGCTTCATCCCCTTCCTTGCCGAGTGTCATAAAATAGCCGAAGAACTACACGTACCCTTCCACGTCGATTGGTATGCTTACGTATCAAATTATGGTCAGCTAAGTGACAATGGCTGTAAATTAACATCACAAAACCAAAATTGGTTCCATAACACCACCTATACCACAGCAAAAGGCTATCCCGTTACCGATATGTTCTTCCTGAACTACAACTGGAGCGAGTCTGGTTTGCAACAGAGCGTTGCTACCGCCGAGAGCCTTGGCCGTTCCACATTCGACGTATATGCCGGCTACGACCAACAAGGTCGCGGTTACGGAACAAACGGTAATGCCGGATGGAATGTACTTATGAATTACCCCATTAGTATCGTCGTATGGGGTGCTCACGACCGTAGCCAACTATACACTTCATCCACCGAAGGCGGACAAAGTGACTACGCAGTACAAAACGAATATGTAAAGAAACAAGAACTTTTGTTCTCGGGCGGTAACAGAAACGTTCTGAACCTCCCCGCAATAAAGAACGATAACACAACAGCGTCGTATAGCGACCTTGCAACATGGCATGGCTATGCCAAAGCCGTTCGCGAGCGTTCGACACTTAGCGAACTACCCTTTGTAACACGTTTCAACCTTGGTAACGGCCGTTTCATGAACAACGAGGGTGTTACCACATGGGCACATAAATGGTATAACATAGGTATGCAGGACCTTCTTCCCACATGGCGTTGGTGGATAGACAACGGCGACGGCAACACAGTGCCTGCCAACCCCATCAGCATCGACTTCACATTCGACGACGCATGGTTCGGTGGTTCTTGTCTGAAACTACATGGAGCAACAACACGTTCCGACATACGTCTGTTTGCCACAAAATGGAATGTAACCGATGCTAACGACGAGTTCCGCATCATCTACAAGCCCAATGTAGAGACATCGCACCTTACATTGATGGTTTCGAAAGAGGGTGCAGAAAACAGTTTTGCCACAGTTGCTCTCCCCGCCGAGATTGAAGAAGGCAAATGGAACAGCATAGTAATAAAAGCATCCGAGGCCGGTTTGGCTGTTGGCGACGTTATTGCATGCGTAGGTTTGTCGGCACAAAACACTCCCGACAACTACGAGGTACTTCTTGGCGAGTTTGCATACGTACCTGCTAACTTCAACGAAGCACCCAAGACTCCAACTATCACACACGCCGAGGTAATGAAACGCTTCTACAACCGTGGCGACATTAAAGTAATATTCGACATGCCCGCACCCGCTTCTCGTAAAGCCGAGTACGAGGGTTCGCCCATATACAACGAAGAAGTTGGCGCATGGTACTACGAAATTTGGGTTAAACAAGGCGACGCCGAGACACTCATAACAACCACAACATCGTGGGCAGCGTATGCAGTTGATGCAAACCTAATCCCCGGCGTGGAATCGCTACAAATAGGTGTACGCGCAGTAGGCAAGGATGGTCGTACAAAATCGCCCATTGTATGGAGCGACGAGATTGTCGAGGAACTGACAATGATTGAGACCCTCACAATAGACAAAGACATCATCAAGCCCAATGAAGAATTCACTATCGGTTTCGAGGATCCCAACCACCCCAGCGCCGACATATACATATACAACGCATTCACAGGCGAGCTTGTAGCAAGCATCAGCAATTCACTGACACTCACAACATCGCTTCCCGAAGTAGGCAGCTACGATGTCAAGGTTATAACCAATGGAAAAGAAGTAATGAACCGCTCATTAATCCTTGTCAGCCCCGAGGAGACCGGTCGTTTGCCACAAATTATCGACATCACATCCGATGTAACCGAAGTTACAGCCGACAACAAGGACGTAAACTTCACAGCCGACATTGTAAAGGGTACAGAACACAACGGAATGCCTTGCACCGTATCACAGTCGCTTTACATGAGCGAGCCCTACCAATTAACAGTAGATGCAGCCGTAATGAGCGAATACACCAACACATCGTTTGCATTGTGGTTCAAGGTTGAAAAATTCGAGCATGCTTCGCTTGGAACATTGCTCATGACAAAAGTAAACCGCAACTACGGTGGTTCATGGACCGAGAATGTTTGGGGCGAAATGTGGACAGCAATACGTCCCACAGGCTACGGTAATGGAGGAAACCTAAGCCATGTAGTTACCGGCGAGAATGAGCTTTCTGTAAGTGTCGATGCACCCGCAGCCGGTGCTCCCAACTACGAACACCGCCAAGACGTTGACGGACTAAGCCAAGGCTACACATTGCAACCCAACACATGGTATCACGTGTGCGTTGTCAAGAGTGGCTACAATGTAAAACTATACCTTAACGGTAAAGAGATCATAAACTGCCAAAGCCGTGGTAGAGGCCCCAAAAACTGGAATGGAGCTAAATTCTATGTAGGTGGTTCTATGGAAGACCTTGCAAGCTTCACCGGTTGGGTTGACGAAGTACAGGTATGGAGCAAAGCACTTAGCGCAGCCGAGGTTGTTGAAGCTATGAAGGGTTACTCCGAAGCACCTGCAAACCTCGAAGGCTACTTCACATTCGAAAGCACTCAGACTGACAGCGAGGGCTACATATACTTCCCCAACAGCGGACGTAATGCAAGCGCAGTACGCGGTGCATACATGACAACAGGTAAATCCGAGGGTGACAGCACTGTTGACTACAAACAAAACCAGTTGACAACAGCGCTTGGTGTTCCCATGCTCACCGGTAGCAACGCCATCAATTATGAGTCTTCACGTTGGATTATCGAGGGAGCCAAACTAAACAATTTCACCGACGAGACAGCCAATGCCACATACAACTCGGGCGATGGCAGTTTCCCCATCACGCTAACAGCAAGCAACTCATGGGGTTCTGTAACAAAAACCATCACCGACTACATTGTAGTGACCGACATTCAGGATGTTAATGCTGAGGCCGGATACATGATATATCCCAAACCCTTCGAAGGCACTGCCGATGTATTGTTCGCAGCCGATGGCATATACGACGTGCTTGTTTTTGCAACCGACGGTAAATTGGCGACAAAAGACATATTCGAGGCACGTGCAGGCGAGTTGCGTACAATATCACTTGCCAACCTGTCCGAAGGCGTATATGTGGTTACTATCATGAAAGAAGGCAAGGCTTTGCGTTCTATCAAGATTAAGAAATAATAACCATTGCCATAACAACAAAAGAGCAACCACCTTCGGGTGGTTGCTCTTTTGTTATACCTAATTATATATATATAGAATAGAGGGCCTACTTGCGCACACGTAATTCCCAAAAGGCTATGGCCGCAGCAGCCGCCACATTCAAAGAATCGACACCATGCGACATGGGGATGCGCACCACATAATCAGCTTTTGAAATAGTATCGGCCGACAGTCCGTCGCCCTCGGTACCCATGACCACAGCTAATTTATCCTCGCTCAACAAGATAGGATTGTCTATAGACACTGAATTTTCCACAAGGGCCATGGCTGCTGTACGGAAGCCATATTCATGCAACTGCTCCATTGGCATGTCAATCCATGTCCATGGCACCAGAAAGACACTGCCCATGGAAACCCTTACCGCACGACGATTAAGCGGATCGCACGATGTTCGAGTGAGCAACACGGCATCGATGCCCAAGGCAGCAGCCGAACGAAACACTGCACCGATATTCGTTGTATCCACCACCCCATCCAGCACAACCACACGTCGGGAATTCTCACAGATTTCCCCTACTGTCGGCAATTGCGGACGACGCATGGCGCATAACACGCCACGCGTTAGCGTGTAGCCGGTAAGTCGCGACAGCAACCCCCTTTCCCCGGTGTACACAGGTATATCACCGCATAATTTAATTATATCGGCCGCATCGCCCTCGATATGTTTTTTCTCGCATAACATAGGTAGCGGCTCATAGCCTGCTCCCATGGCAACACGTATCACCTTGGGACTTTCGGCTATAAAAATTCCATTGTCGGCCTCAACACACATACGTAGTTGCGCCTCGGTTAGTTTGGAATATATTTCGACACCGGGAAAATCGAGCGTATCAATATTTATAACAGGCATAGAATAAGTTTTAGAAAGGGTTAACGTTACGTGTTCTGAAAGAATCTTTTGCTTTACGCACGTACATGCGCAGAACATCCTCGGGAAAATCCGTTTGCGACAAAAGCCTGCGTGTTTCGAGTGGAAATTTTGCAAGCGATGTCGCCAACAGCCACGCGACAGCCATGCGCACATAGTATGGTTCGCGGCCACACACTGTGCCCGACTGTGGCTTGGCCGCTTTGGTTGCACACGTCACATATTCCGATTTTATATTATCATAATCAATAGAAGCAAGTGCCGCAAAAAGAGTGCCAAGCCACTCTTTTTCAAGCAGATAGCACATAGACGCCACAACAGCAAAACGCACTTCGAATTCGCGGTGCGACGATAAATAGGAAGACAAAAAAGACCATAGGAGGCCCTTATCGACATGTCGAAGCCATTTTGCATCTGCGCAGAAGGTATCGCACACAGCCCAATTATCAATTATAGGCACAAAACGTCGCAGCATGGCAAACCGTTCATCAACAGAGCAATTCTTGGAATTTATAATCAACCCCCAGATAACTATCTCCTCGTGCACAAGCGACGAATGAGCCGTTTTCCGGAAGCGAGATATTATATCGTCGTCATCGCCTGCCAATGCCTTGGCTATTTTTTTCATGTCGGGCACATGCAGCCCAAGTACTTTACGGTGGGGCAAAGCATTCACAACCCTCAGATGTCCTTCGCGGTATCGTTTCTCGTTTTTGAAACGTTCTGCAATATATGGAGTTAATATTTCTACAATCATTCTGCAAATATAGTAACAAACGAGCGAGAAATATATGAAGTTTACTTCAATATTTTTCACAGCGAGTGCAGTCTATATTCGCGCAAAGCGCAAATTACATACAAGCGAGCGAGATAAATAAAGCTTGCTTTATTATTTCAAAGCGAGCGCAGACTATATTCGCGGTTTACCGCAAATATATAAACAAACGAGCGAGATAAATAAAGCTTGCTTTATTATTTCAAAGCGGCAACGCGAAATAAGCGTTGCATTGCTCTTAGCGAGCCTTGGCTACGCTCGTTTACAAAAGCAAATAAATTTGCTTTGTACTCGCTTGCACAAGCCTTGCGACGACGGAACATTTATGTTCCCAAAGGAGTGCGGCTTGCCGCCCCAAAGTATATATTCGCGCAAAGCGCAAATTACATACAAGCGAGCGAAAAATATGAAGCTTGCTTCGATATTTTTTACAGCGAGATATACAAAGCATACTTTGATATTTCGTTCGTCTTTCACTATCTTTGCACCATAAAACAAGGACAATGACAAATACAAAAAATATAGAAATAGCCGAATATGATTATCTGCTCCCCGATGAAAAGATAGCCAAATATCCGTTAAAACAACGTGATAGCTCAAAACTGCTATTATATAATGGCGGTAATATATCGCATGACACTTTCAGCAATTTGCCACAATACATAGGCGAGGGGGCATTAATGATTTTCAACAATACCAAGGTGATACAGGCACGCCTACGCTTTAAAAAAGAGACAGGAGCGCAAATAGAGGTATTCTGCCTTGAACCCGAGCAACCCATTGATTATCAACAAACGTTTTTACAGACCGACACATGCGTATGGAAATGCCTGATAGGCAATTCGGCGCGATGGAAAAACGGCATGCTGTCGCAAAAATTGTCGATAGACGATAAAGAAATAACACTGCATGCCGAGCGAATAAACAGCGGAGCCGTCAATTCGGTACGTTTCACATGGGATGGCGGTGTTACATTTGCCGACGTATTGGATGCAGTCGGAGAACTCCCCATACCACCCTATCTGAACAGGAAAACCGAGGAGGAGGACAAAAAAACATACCAAACAGTATATTCCAAGATAAAAGGCTCGGTGGCAGCCCCAACAGCCGGATTGCACTTCACCGGGCAAACAATGTCGCAATTAAAAGAAAAAAACATACAGTTGCAAGAAGTCACGTTGCATGTGGGGGCCGGAACATTCAAGCCGGTAAAGAGCGACAGCATAGGCGAGCACGAAATGCACGAAGAATATATCGAGGTGAAAAAGGAACTGATAAAAAGCCTGATAGCCGCGAAAGGAAAAATTGTGGCAGTGGGCACTACATCGGTGCGCACACTCGAAAGCCTTTACTACCTTGGCGAGGCCATACACAGCACCCCCGACATATCCATGGAAGAACTACACGTGAGCCAATGGGTTCCCTACGAACGTCAGCACACCCTGAGTGCCGAGGAGTCGCTCACAGCAATAGTAAATTATCTTGACAGACACAATTTAGATGCCATACACACCCATACGCAAATAATCATAGCTCCGGGGTATAAATTCAACATTGTAAATGCCATAATAACAAATTTTCATCAACCGAAAAGCACCCTGCTGCTGCTTGTGTCGGCATTTGTAAAAGGGCATTGGAGGGATATTTACGACTATGCTTTGGGACACGATTTCCGTTTCCTGAGCTATGGCGACAGTTCATTGCTAATACCCTGAATATAAAAAATTTACTTGTCACCATGACAGCGACATAATTATAAGAACGAAATAGGAGGGCGTGCCCTCCTAATTTGTTTTTATTATGCGTATTGTTCTATTTTAGTTTTTTTCCATCGGAAAAAGCATTGCCCACACGACTGCCAAGTTCAATGTAGCCATGGTGAACGGGGTCGTATGTGATGAGCCCCATTTTCTCCACATCGGGTTTACCATCGGCGGCGAGATAATTTTCATCGACCAGAATATTTATTATCTCGGCAACCACGTAATAGCCCTCGGCACTTTCATCTATCTTACGAATTATGCGGCACTCCAATGTCATGGGAAAATCGGCAAACACAGGAGCATTTACGTTTTCCGATTTCAGCGTTTTCCATCCTGTATTTTCTATTTTATGAGGATGGCTCTTGGCACTTACTATACCCACAAAATCGGCAGCCACCATGGTGTTTTTGTTTGCAAATGCCACTGTGAAATCGCCGCAGCGGTTCAAATTTTCGGTGGTGGCATGCACACCAATTGATACTACTATCTCTTTTGCATCCCACTGTCCGCCCCATGCTGCGTTCATGGCGTTGGGGGTTCCGTCGCTGTTGTATGTACCGATTATTAAGACCGGTTGTGGGAGCATCCACGCTTTTTGTCCAAAATTTTTCATACTGTTTTTACTTTTTTAGTATTTTCCGCTATGAATTTTCGCCGTTACGTTCGCGTTCCTTTGCTTCGTTCCATAAGCAGTCCATTTCGGCAAGTGTCATGTCGCGAAGGTTGCGGCCCGACTTTTTCGATTGCTCCTCGATGTAATTGAAACGATGACGGAATTTTCTGTTTGTCATCTCCAACGCGTTGTCGGGGTTAATGCCATAATGGCGGCCTGCATTGACTATGCTGAAAAGGATATCACCGAATTCTTTTTCGGCATCTGCGTTGTTGCCACGCTCCATTTCTGTTTTGAACTCCATAAGCTCCTCGCCTACTTTGTCCCAAACATCGTCGCGATTTGTCCAGTCGAAGCCCACGTTTGCAGCCTTTTCCTGCATGCGATATGCTTTTATGAGCGAGGGCAACGAAAAAGGAACACCGCTGAGTATGGTTTTGTTTCCATCCTTTTCGCTCATTTTCAGTTGTTCCCAATTTTTGCTTACTTCGCCTGCTGTATCGGCTTTTGCTTGTCCAAATACGTGGGGATGGCGATATATCAGTTTCTCGCACAGACGGTCGCACACGTCCTTCATGTCGAATTCCCTTTTTTCCTGTGCTATTTTTGCATAGAAAGCCACATGCAACAGAACATCGCCAAGTTCCTTGCAAATGTTATTTGTGTCGTGAGCTATTATGGCATCGGAAAGTTCAAAAACCTCCTCGATGCTATTTGGGCGCAAGCTATCGTTTGTCTGCTTCCTATCCCAAGGACATTTTTCGCGCAACTCGTCAAGAATATCCAGAAAACGGCCAAACGCAGCCATTATTTCCTCTTTGGTATGCATATTTCAATATTTTTAGTTTAATTTTCAGTCACAAAGGTAATTAATTTAATAATTAGAATTAACTTTGCACTTTGAAAAAGTGTGAAAAGCCCACAAATGCCGAATTTGTCTTGTCGCACTTTAAAATTGAATAACAAATTAGAATAACATATATTATGAGTTTAGCAACCAATTACATCCCAGCCGAAGTAGAAGAAAAATGGTATAAATATTGGACCGAGCATAACCTATTCCACTCGGAACCCGATGAAAGAGAGCCCTATACGATTGTAATCCCCCCACCCAACGTGACGGGCGTGTTACACATGGGACACATGCTAAACAACACAATACAAGACATATTGGTTCGTCATGCACGCATGACCGGCAAGAACGCTTGCTGGGTTCCCGGCACCGACCATGCCTCCATTGCCACCGAGGCCAAGGTTGTTAAAAAACTCGCCGAGCAAGGCATCAAAAAAAGCGACCTTACACGCGAAGAATTCCTGAAACACGCTTGGGCTTGGACCGAGGAGCATGGCGGCATAATACTAAAACAATTGCGTAAATTAGGCGCATCGTGCGACTGGGAGCGCACATCGTTCACCATGGACGAGACACGCAGCAAAAGCGTCATAAAAGTATTCTGCGATTTATATAACAAAGGGCTTATATACCGCGGTTTGCGCATGGTGAACTGGGACCCCAAAGCACAAACCGCACTGAGCAACGAGGAGGTCATATACAAGGAAGAAAACAGCAAGCTATACTACCTGAAATACTATGTAGATGAAGCACCCGGCTGCACCGATGCAGAAGAGAGCGATGCAGTAACGTTGCAGCCCACCGACGCGTTCGACCCGACAGTGAAACACCAGATACTGCACCGCGATGCCAACGGACGACGCTATGCAGTGGTGGCAACAACCCGCCCCGAGACAATAATGGGCGACACCGCCATGTGCATAAACCCCAAAGACCCCAAAAACGGCTGGCTGAAAGGAAAAAAAGTAATTGTGCCATTGGTAGGCCGTTCCATTCCCGTCATCGAGGACCGCTACGTAGAAATTGAGTTCGGAACAGGATGTCTGAAAGTGACTCCCGCCCACGACACCAACGACTACATGCTTGGCAAGAAACACAATTTAGAGACAATAGACATATTCAACCCCGACGCCACAATGAGCGAAGCCGCCGGCATGTACATAGGCATGGACCGCATGGAGGTGCGCAAACAAATAGTAAAAGACCTTGAAGCAGCGTCGCTATTGGAAAAAGTCGAAGAATATGTGAACAAGGTCGGATACAGCGAGCGTAACGCCGACACAGCCGTAGAGCCTCGTCTGTGCATGCAGTGGTTCCTGAGCATGCAACACTTTGCCGACATAGCCCTGCCCCCCGTAATGGAGGACCGACTGAAATTCTACCCCGCCAAATACAAAACAACCTACAAAAATTGGTTAGAGAACATACAAGACTGGTGTATAAGCCGTCAGCTATGGTGGGGGCACCGCATACCGGCATACTTCCTACCGGCTGTCGAGGGCGAGGAAGAGCGTTTCGTAGTGGCAGAAAACATCCAAGCAGCAGTGGAGCTTGCACGCAAAATAGAAGGATACGAAAATATAACCGAACAAGAACTGAAACAAGACGAAGACGCGCTTGACACATGGTTCAGTTCGTGGTTGTGGCCCATATCCTTGTTCAACGGAATATTAGAACCGGGCAACAAGGAAATAAGCTACTACTACCCCACAAGCGACCTTGTCACCGGCCCCGACATCATATTCTTCTGGGTAGCACGCATGATAATGGCAGGCTACGAGTATCAACACGACATGCCATTCAAGAATGTATATTTCACCGGTATTGTTCGCGACAAATTAGGTCGCAAAATGAGCAAATCACTCGGCAACAGCCCCGACCCGCTCGACCTGATAGCACGCTATGGTGCCGACGGTGTACGTATGGGAATAATGCTATCGGCACCGGCCGGCAATGACATTCTGTTCGACGAATCGTTGTGCGAGCAAGGACGTAACTTCTGCAACAAGATATGGAATGCATTCCGTCTTGTAAATGGTTGGAACGTAAGCAACGAGATAGCACAACCGGAAAGCTCAAAACTTGCCATCGAATGGTTCAAGGAAGTACTTGCAAAATCGGCCAACCTATTGGAAGACCAATTTAGCAAATACCGCATAAGCGAGGCACTTATGAACCTATACACACTGTTCTGGGACGAATTCTCGGCATGGTACTTGGAAATGATAAAACCGGCATACGGCTCACCGATAGACAGCGTCACATACAACGCCACATTGGGATTCTTCGACGACCTAATGCGTCTATTGCACCCGTTCATGCCATTCATAACCGAGGAACTATGGCAGTCGATACAAGAGCGCAGCGCAGGTGAAAGCCTCATGACACAAAGCGTAACAAGTTTGAGCCGTCCCTGCGACGAAACACTCATAGCCCGTTTCGAAGCCTTGAAAGAGATAGTGGGCAACGTTCGTGCCACACGCCAACAAAAGAACCTATCGCCGCGTGAGCAATTGTCGTTGCAGATAGTAGGCGAAACACACGTAGCCGGTTTGGAAAGCGTACTCACCAAGATGGGCAATCTGTCATCCATAGAGACAACCGAAACCCCCGATGACACAGCAGTATCGTTCCGCATAGGAACCACAGAATATGCCATCCCATTGGGCACACTCATCGACAAGGATGCCGAGATAGCCAAAATGCGCGAGGAGCTCGCCTACCACGAGAAATTCCTCAAAAGCGTGGAGGCAAAACTCAACAACCCCAATTTTGTGAGCAAAGCACCCGAAAAAATCATTGCAATAGAACGCAAGAAACAGTCCGATGCAAAGGAAAAAATAGCCATGCTGACCGAAAGCATCGAAAAACTATCAAAATAATGCCATAACATGGACAACAAATTAAAAATAGCACTCTACTCCATTGTAGGAATATTATTGGCAACAGTAATAGCACTGGGCATACTATGGTCGAACAGCGAAAAGCAAAACGAGGAGATGCAAGAACTGTTTGCCTTGGAAAAAGAGGAATTGGAGAGCGAATACTCTACGTTTGCCACGCAGTACGACGAACTGAAAGTACGCATCACCAACGACTCGTTGCAGCAGAAATTGGAGCAAGAGAAACTACGCACCCAGCAACTGTTAGAAGAACTGAAACAGACCAAAGCCACCGATGCAGCCGAAATAACCCGACTGAAAAAGGAGCTTAAAACAGTTCGTGCCGTCATGCGCAGTTATGTAATGCAGATAGACTCGTTGAACCGCATAAACGAGAAGCTGACAAAGGAAAACCGCAGAGTGACAGCCAAATACAAAGAGGCTTCGCAAACCATATCCACGCTAAACGAGGAGAAAGAGGCACTGAGCGAAAAAGTGGAACTGGCGTCGCAGTTAGATGCGCTGGGAATAAATATGTATGCCGCAAAAAGCAATGGCAAGAAGGTACGCAAAATAAAAAACGCAAAAATGTTTGTTCTTGATTTTACAATCGCGAAAAACATCACAGCCACGACCGGTGAAAAAACCATATACGTCAGAATAACCACCCCGGATGGGAATACGCTCACCAAGAACAGCAGCAACGTATTCGCATACGAAGACAGGGAGATAAACTATTCTATTAAAAAATATATAGAATATACCGGCGAGGAGCAAGCCATAACACTCTACTGGGACATAGAGGAGTTCCTGCAAGCAGGCAAATACATTGTACATATTTTTGCCGATGGCAACATGATAGGCTACAACAGTTTCGACATAAAATAAGAACCTACGGTATATCAATAACACAGCGAGCGAGGCCATAAAGCCTCGCTCGCTGTGTTAAAGCCAATATAGATGGTCTAAATCCAATACAATTGGGACATCGGCAGGAATTTGGTTGGAAACAGGAATAATTTTAGACATATTTACCATTGTCCATCACATTCAAAGCACAATTAAGCGACAATGAATATTATTAGAGTATAATTTCGAGCTGTTTATTACCAATAGACAAAAAAAAATATTACCTTTGCAAAGTATATACACCTACCTTTGCAAAGGTTTTATTTATGAAAAGAATTCTTGTAACAGGAGGAGCCGGTTTCATCGGCTCACATCTATGCGAGCGTTTGCTAAAAGAAGGGAACGACGTCATCTGCCTCGACAACTATTTCACAGGCAGCAAAGACAATATACGCCACCTGATAGGTAACGACCACTTTGAACTTGTACGTCACGACGTCACCAAGCCCTACACCGCCGAGGTTGACGAGATATATAACCTTGCATGCCCCGCATCGCCCATTCACTATCAATACGACCCGGTAAAAACCATACAGACTTGTGTTATCGGTTCCATGAACATGCTGGGCCTTGCCAAATTGGTGAGAGCAAAAATTCTGCAAGCATCAACAAGCGAGGTTTACGGCGACCCCGATATTCATCCGCAAGTAGAAAGCTATTGGGGCAATGTCAATCCCATTGGAATACGCTCGTGCTACGACGAAGGCAAGCGTTGCGCAGAAACGCTGTTCATGGACTACCACCGCCAGAACAACATACGCATAAAAATAATTCGCATATTCAACACATACGGCCCTCGCATGAGCATGAACGACGGACGTGTAGTGTCGAACTTCATAGTGCAAGCACTCAAAGGCAACGATATAACCATATATGGTGACGGCCAACAAACACGCAGTTTCCAATATGTAGATGACCTTGTCGAGGGCATGGTGCGCATGATGGACACACGCGATGAATTCACAGGCCCTGTGAACATAGGCAACCCCGGCGAATTCACCATGTTGGAACTTGCACAAAAAGTAATAGAACTGACAGGCTCAAATTCCAAGATAGTGTTCCAACCATTACCACAAGACGACCCACGTCAGCGCAAGCCCGATATCTCATTGGCGCACAGCGAACTGCAAGGCTGGGAGCCACAAATTAAGTTAGAAGACGGACTTAAAAAGACAATCGCCTATTTTGAAAAACTGATATAAAAAAACAAATACATATAAAGCAATGAATATCTTAGAACTAAGCGAACAAGAAATCGTACGACGCGAAGCACTTAACGAATTGCGCAACATGGGCATAGAGCCCTACCCCGCAGCAGAATATCCTACCAACGCATTTTCGGTAGATATTATCGGGGAATTCAAAGACGAGGACGAACCCCGAAACGTATGCATTGCCGGCCGCTTAATGAGCCGCCGCATAATGGGTAAAGCATCGTTCATAGAATTACAGGACTCCAAAGGGCGTATTCAGGTGTACATAACACGCGACGAACTTTGCCCCGGCGAAAACAAAGACCTATACAACGTATTGTTCAAACGTCTGTTGGACATAGGCGACTTTGTAGGAATAAAAGGATTTGTATTCCGCACACAGACAGGCGAGATAACAGTACATGCCAAGGAGCTCACCCTGCTATCGAAAAGTATTCGTCCGCTGCCCATCGTGAAATATAAGGACGGTGTAGCCTACGACAAATTCGAAGACCCCGAGCTGCGTTACCGTCAACGCTACGTCGATCTTGTTGTGAACGACGAAGTGAAAGAGATATTCATAAAGCGCAACAAAGTTTACAATTCAATGCGCGAATATTTTAACTCCAAAGGATACATGGAGGTAGAGACCCCCGTACTTCAATCAATACCCGGCGGAGCAGCAGCACGTCCGTTCATCACCCATCATAATGCGCTCGACATTCCTTTGTACCTGCGCATTGCCAACGAGCTTTATCTGAAACGTCTTATTGTAGGCGGTTTCGAGGGAGTGTATGAGTTCTCAAAGAACTTCCGCAACGAAGGAATGGACCGCACCCATAACCCCGAATTTACTTGTATGGAGATATATGTATCGTACAAGGACTACAACTGGATGATGAATTTCACCGAGCAGATGCTCGAAAAAATAGCATTGGACGTAAACGGAACCACCGAGATAAAAGTGGGTGACAATATCATAAACTTCAAAGCCCCGTTCCGTCGTGTACCCATGCTGGAAGCCATAAAAGAGTTCACAGGCTACGACCTTAACGGCAAGACCGAAGAGGAAATATTTGCCATTTGCAAAGAATTGAAAATGGAGGTGGACGAGACCATGGGTAAAGGCAAACTGATAGACGAGATTTTCGGCGAGTTCTGCGAAGGCAATTACATACAGCCTACATTCATAACCGACTACCCCATAGAAATGTCTCCCCTGTGCAAACGTCACCGCGAGAACCCCGAACTGACTGAGCGTTTCGAGTTAATGGTAAACGGCAAGGAGCTATGCAACGCATACAGCGAGCTGAACGACCCGATAGACCAAGCCGAGCGTTTCCAAGAGCAGTTACGACTGAGCGAAAAGGGCGACGACGAAGCCATGTTCATCGACCAAGACTTTGTGCGTGCATTGGAGTACGGCATGCCTCCCACATCGGGAATGGGCATCGGAATGGACCGTCTTGCCATGCTCATGACAGGCCAAACAGCAATACAGGAGGTTCTGTTCTTCCCGCAGATGCGCCCCGAAAAAAGAATACCCAAAGACCCCGTATCGGCATTTACCGCAATAGGCGTACCCGAGGAGTGGGTTCCCGTATTACAAAAAGCCGGTTACAACCTTGTAGCCGACTTAAAAGGCGGCAACGCACAGAAAGTACAGCAAGAGATAGGCGGTATAAATAAAAAATACAAACTAAACTACACAACCCCATCGGTGAACGACGTAGCCGCTTGGATTGAAAAACTTGCATAACCATGGAACTATCCAATAAACAAGTTGCCATTATGGGTGGCGGCAGTTGGGCTACCGCCATTGCCAAAATTCTGCTGAGCAATGTAGAAACCATAAACTGGTACATCAGACGCGACGACCGTATCGAGGAATTCAAGCGTCTGGGGCACAACCCCGCCTATCTATCGGCAGTAAAGTTCGACACAAACAGAATAAATTTCTCGTCGAACATCAACAAGATTGTAAAAGAGTCCGACATATTGGTGTTTGTAACACCATCGCCCTATCTCAAAAGCCATTTGAAAAAGCTAAAAGAGGATTTGTCGGACAAATTCATCGTAAATGCCATTAAAGGTATTGTACCCGATGAAAATCTTATTATTTCAGAATATTTTCACAAAGTGTACAATGTACCCTATGAGAATATAGCTGTGATAGCCGGTCCCTGCCACGCCGAAGAAGTAGCGTTGGAACGTCTTTCCTACCTGACAGTAGGCTGTTCAAGCATAAGCCACGCCACACAATTTGCAAAAAAAATAGCCAACAATTTTGTGAAAACATCGGTTAGCGACGACGTGGTGGGAATAGAATACGGTTCTGTTCTGAAAAACATATATGCAATAGCAACAGGTATATGCAACGGACTGAAATACGGAGATAACTTCCAAGCCGTGCTAATGTCGAACGCAGTTATAGAAATGAATCGTTTCATAAATGTTGTACACCCTATCGAGCGAACCATAAACGACAGCGTTTACTTGGGCGACCTTCTTGTGACAGGATATTCCAATTTCAGCAGAAACCGTGTATTCGGCACAATGATAGGACGCGGATACTCTGTAAAAAGCGCGCAAGTGGAAATGGAGATGATAGCCGAGGGTTACTATGCAGCAAAATGTATAAAGGAAATAAACGAACACTACCGCGTGAACACTCCTATAATTGACGCTGTATATAATATACTGTACGAGCATATATCACCCGTGATAGAGATAAAATTATTGACCGATTCGTTCAAATAAACAAATAAACATAAAACAATGAAAAATATATCACTTAACATCGACAAAGTGACAGGCTTTGTCAGCAAGGAGGAAATCCTATCACTAAAACCCCAAGTAGAAGCCGCACAAAAAGCACTCGAAGAGGGTACATTGCCCGGCAATGACTTTTTGGGATGGTTACACCTGCCCACATCCATAGGCAAAGAGCTTTTGGACGACCTGAAAGCCACCGCACAGGTTCTTCGTGAGCATTGCGAGGTTGTTGTAGTGGCTGGAATTGGTGGCAGCTATTTGGGTGCACGCGCTGTAATAGAGGCGTTGAGCAACAATTTTGCCGCACTGTTGCCAAACAACGGCCCACGCGTAATTTTTGCAGGACATAACATAAGCGAGGACTACCTTTTCGAGCTCACCGAGTATCTTAAAGGCAAAAAATTCGGTGTTATAAACATATCAAAGTCGGGTACAACAACCGAGACCGCACTTGCATTCCGTCTTTTGAAAAAACAATGCGAGGAGCAATGGGGCAAAGAAATGGCAAGCAAAGTTATTGTTGCCATCACCGACGCAGTGAAAGGCGCAGCACGCATAACAGCCGACAAGGAGGGATACAAGAGTTTTGTAATTCCCGACAACGTAGGTGGCCGTTTCTCGGTGCTCACTCCCGTTGGATTGTTGCCAATTGCAGTGGCCGGTTTCGATATTGAAGCCCTTGTACAAGGAGCAGTAAAAATGGAGCAAGACTGTTCGCCCGCCGTTCCGTTCGAGGAGAATATTGCAGCCATGTATGCAGCCACCCGTAACGCTCTGTACAACAATGGCAAGAAAATTGAGATTTTAGTAAACTACCAACCCAAGCTCCACTTCACATCGGAATGGTGGAAACAGCTATATGGCGAGTCCGAGGGAAAAGACCACAAAGGAATTTTCCCCGCATCGGTGGATTTCACAACCGACCTACACTCCATGGGACAATGGATACAGGATGGTGAGCGCACCATATTCGAGACTGTGCTTTCAATAGAAAAACCCAATAGTTCATTGACCGTTCCCACAGACGAAGAGAACCTTGACGGTTTGAATTTCCTTGCCGGCAAACACGTGGACGAGGTTAACAAAATGGCCGAACTCGGCACACAGCTTGCACACGTCGATGGCGGTGTACCCAACATGCGTATTTCAATACCACAGCTAAACGAATATTATATAGGACAGCTAATATATTTCTTCGAGATAGCATGCGGCATAAGCGGATACGTACTCGATGTCAATCCATTCAATCAACCCGGTGTAGAGGCATACAAGAAAAATATGTTCGCCCTACTCGACAAACCCGGATACGAAGAAGATAGTAAAGCTATTCGTGCAAGACTATAAGAATGAAATATAAAAATATTATTGAAAATTATATGCAACTGCATGGTTTCAAAACCATGCAGTTGCATGCTGTATTATTCGACATGGACGGTGTTCTATTCGACTCCATGCCATATCATGCAAAGGCTTGGTCACAAGTCATGACAAACGCCGGTTTCCTGTTTACCCCCGAGGATGTATATATGAACGAGGGGCGCACCGGTGCCGACACCATAAATACAGCAAGCATACAGCAGTTCGGCGTCAAAGCGACACAAGAGCAGATAGATGCCCTATGCCAAGAAAAATGTGAGATATTTTCCACCTATCCCCCCACGCCGCGCATGCCGGCAGCCTTGGAGTTAGTGCAAAAAGTAAAAGCATGCGGGCTCACCCCGATGATAGTTACAGGTTCAGGCACTCCCACCCTGCTCGACCGAATACAAAGCAATTTCCCGGGGCTGTTCAAGGAAGAACACATTGTGACAAGCTTCAACGTAAAAAGAGGAAAGCCCAACCCCGGCCCCTACCTGCTCGCTTTGGAGAAGGGAGGATTTAAACCGCACGAGGCCATTGTAGTGGAAAATGCGCCGTTAGGAGTAACAGCAGGTGTTGCAGCCCGACTATTCACCGTTGCAGCCAACACAGGGCCGTTGAAGGACGACGTACTATATGATGCCGGAGCAAATATAGTCTTACCATCGATAAAAGAATTATGCGACGAATGGGAGGAGCTATACAATAGTATAAAAGCAGCAAATTGAAAAAAATAATAGAACATATACGTAAAAAACTGACAAGCAGCTATACGCAAGGCGAGATAGCAGCCTTGACACGCATTATAGCAACCGAGTTATTGGAATTCAAGGATAGCGTATATTTTCTACGCGAGGAGGTAACGCTGACAGCCGAGCAACAGCAAGCCCTCGACCGAGCAACAGAAGGGCTGGCACAACAAATGCCCATACAGCACATATTGGGATACGAGATTTTTTGCGGACTCAAATTCAAAGTAAACAGCAACGTACTTATTCCACGTCCCGAAACGCAGGAACTTGTGGAGTGGATAGTAGCAGAGAGCAAAGGCAAGAAAAAAATTCTTGACATAGGGACAGGTAGCGGCTGCATTGCAATAAGCATCGCAAGCAAAATAGACAACAGCGAAGTACACGCATGGGACATATCGTGCAACGCACTCGGCATTGCAAAAGAAAACAGTAAAATAAATGGAACACATGTAACTTTTGCGCAACACGATATTTTAGGCAATATTTCGTGCGAAAACAAATTCGATATTATAGTAAGCAATCCGCCATATATAAAAGAAAGCGAAAAGGCACAAATGAGTGCCAACGTTCTTAACTGGGAGCCGGCAACCGCCCTATTCGTACCCAATGACGACCCATTGCTATTCTATCGGGCAATAGCTCAAAAGGCGACGGATATGTTACACCCACAAGGAATGATTTTCTTTGAGATAAACCGCGAGCATGGTGGCGAAATATGCGACATGCTTGCGATGCAAGGATATACAGATATAGAACTTCGCAAAGACTTTGCCGACAACGACAGAATGATAAAAGCCCGAAAAAAATGAAACGACTGAGCGACTCCGAAGCATTAAACAAAGCCGCAGCATATTGTACACTATGCGAACGATGCACAAGCGAGGTACAAACAAAACTGACAGCATGGGAAATAGAACCATCTGCGCAGGAACATATAATAAAAAGGCTCATAGCCGAAGGCTTCATAAACGAGGAACGATACTGCAAAGCATTTGTCAACGATAAATTACGATTTAACCACTGGGGAGTGATAAAAATATGTGCAGCCCTACGCGAAAAACATCTGCCGCAAAATTTAATTAAAAAAGCCACAGATGAAATTGACGAAGACGAGTACATGCAAATACTATCGAAAGTGATAGAGAATAAGCGCAAAGAACAAAAGAACCCCGACGACTATACAAGCAAACAGAAAATAATACGTTTTGCCGCAAGCCGAGGATTTGAGCCAAACAAAATAATGCAGACAATAAAGACAGGATACGATGAAATGGATATCTGATTTTATAGAACTTATATTCCCACGTCGATGCCTCGTGTGCGGGAACATCCTGTCATCGAACGAGAAGTCACTATGTTTGAACTGCCTCATTGCACTGCCCGTCATAGAAGATAGACAGAAAGCCGAGATAGAAAAACTATTTTGGGGCATTATCCCCATTGAACGTGCCACATCGTACATATACTACCGCAAGGGTTCGCCCTATAACAAACTGTTACATAATTTAAAATACAAAGACCGGCCACAAATAGGCATCGACATAGCCGTAAATGCAGCCACCGCAATTAATGAGAGTGGCTTTTTCGAAGGCATAGACACCATTGTAGCCGTCCCATTGTCAAAAAAGAAACTTCGAAAACGCGGTTACAACCAGTGCGATTACATTGCCAAAGGAATATCACAAGTAACAGGTATCCCCATAACAAAAGAGTGTGTAGCGCGCATAAAACCCAACGAAACACAGACACATAAAACTCGCGAAGAACGTTGGAAGAATGTAGAAGGAATATTCAAAGTAACGGATGTTCAAAAATTAAAGGATAAACATATCCTATTGATAGACGATGTACTGACAACAGGAGCCACCATAGCAAGTTGTGCCAAAGCGATAATTGCAGCAGGCGGGAAAGTGAGCATATTAACCATAGCATACTCAAACAACAGCCCCATATAATTTTTGGCATATAGGCTGGATACACGACAAACAAGTGAAAAACAAAAATACACCTCGATATTTTTTACAACGGCAGCATAGATATTCGATGTAAAAACAAAATATAATAAAATAATAGGTATATTTGCGAATATAGTCTGCAATAACACCAAGAATAGATATAACATAAAAAACAAAAAGAAAATGAACAGGCCTTCATCGACAGAAATATTTTTTGATTTGTTGCGCCATGCAATAGGAGCCTCGCAAGAGTTCTCCCACACCCCCTCTGTCAAGGAATGGAATGAAATTTTCGAAATAGCTGCAAAACACACCCTAAGCGGCATTACATATTCAGGAATAGAGAAACTGCCAAAGGAGCAACACCCTCCAAAGGATTTGTATATAAAATGGCATATTTGCGCTCTACAAATAAAAAAAATCAATGAGCAAAGCAACATTGTTGCCAGCAAGATATCCAATAAATTTCGCGATGTAGGATTTCGAAATTCCATTATAAAAGGGCAAGGCATTGCTCTGCTATACCCACAGCCGCAATACCGACAAGCCGGCGACATTGATATATGGCTCGAAGGCGACAGAGACCACATAGTGAGGTATCTGCAAAAAATAGCCACGCCCAATGAACCGGTCTGCTATCATCACACCGATTTCCCTATAAACCCCGATATAAGCATCGAAGTACATTTCATGCCATCGTGGATGAACAACCCGTTCACCAACAGGAAACTACAAAAATTTTTCGACGAATGTTCCCATAGAGAATTCGAGAATAAAACAAATTTGGACAGCAGTGGCAATACTGCCTATGTATCGACATTGGAATTCAACAGAATATTCATCCTATTGCATATATACCGACATATTTTTGCCGAGGGAATAGGCCTAAGACAACTGCTGGACTACTACATGGTGTTGAGTCGTGGGTTTACGCAAGAAGAAAAAGAGGAAACCACAAGAACCATCAGACGACTTAATATGTTTGGTTTTGCAAGAGCGGTGATGTATGTATTATGGAAAGTCTTCGACCTTAAAAAAGAGTTCATGATAGTACCCCCCGATGCCAATCAAGGTGAATTTCTGTTAAAAGAGATTATGAAATCGGGGAACTTTGGTAAATTTGGGGACTATTACACCAAGATGACAAGCGATAATTTGGTCACACGCGTCATGAGCAAGCTACAACATAGCATGCGTCTTTTTAAGTTCCACCCCGCAGAAACGCTATATACCCCACTGTTCAAGACGTGGCACTATTTTTGGAGAAAATATAAAAACAAATATTATAAATCGAATAAATTTATAATGTAATGAGACATATAACAGCAATCATTGTTGCATGTATAGCCATTACAAGCATACAAGCGCAATATGTAAATTACAGCATAGAATTTACCGGGGCCATGTCCGACGGAAATTACACCCCGTTTTGGCATTTAAGTAACCGTCAAGGCCTGTCAAGCATCGACACGAAGAGCGCATATATGCGTGCCGGAGTATCGGGGCAGCATCTAATTGCAAACAACAAACTAAACATCGCTTGGGGAGCCGATATTATAACATCGTACAACCACACATCGACATTTTTCATACAACAAGCATTTGCCGATATAAAATACAAGAGGATACAACTATCATTAGGACAAAAAGAGCGTTGGGGCAATTTCAAACCACATCGCCTGACAAGCGGCTCGCTAACAGAAAGCGGCAACGCAAGACCAATACCGCAGATACGGTTGGAAATACCCGAATATTGGGATATGTTCAATACAAAAGGATGGTTCTCGTTGCGTGGTCATATTGCCTATGGATGGTTCAGCGATGGCGAATGGCAAAAAGATTTTGTCGCCAAAGGGAAAAGACATACAGTAGGTGTCAGATACCATTCAAAGGCAGGATTTGTCAAGATAGGCAACGAAGGAAAATTCCCATTGACGTTCGAAGGAGGGCTTGAAATGGTAGCGCAATTCGGTGGTACAGTATATAATTCAGGCGACATAGAGGGCAATATAAGTAAAAATCCCGCATCATTAAAAGACTATTGGAAAGCATTCATCCCCAGCAGCGGCGATGACAGATATAGCGGTATGGACCAAGCCAACATTGCAGGAAACCACTTGGGCAGCTGGCATGCCGCACTCACATGGCATAGCAACGATTGGAATATCAGAACATATTACGAGCACACATTCGAAGACCATTCACAAATGTTCATGGAATACGGAATATGGACCGAGCAACTTGTGGGCATTGAATTAGAATTAAAAGAATTCAAATGGATAAAAAATATCATAATAGAGTATTTCAATTTAAAAAATCAGTCGGGCCCCATTTATCACGATTCCACAAACGAAATCCCCGACCAAATTAGCTGCGAAGACGACAATTATAACCACGATTGGTACACAGGATGGTTCAACTATGGAATGACGATAGGAACACCGCTTGTAACATCGCCCATATACAATGGCGATGGCACTTTAAAAAGCAAAAACAATCGTGTCGAGGCATTCCACGTGGGATTTGAGGGTGATTTACACAAAGATATAGCATACCGCATACTACTGACCTCATCGAACAATTGGGGAACATACAAAGAGCCCTTTACCGAGATAAAAGAGAGTCTGTCGGGGCTATTCGAGTTCACGTACTCGCCTGCCAAGCTAAAAGGTTGGAGCGCAACGGCATCGTTTTCATTCGACAACGGCGACCTATACGGCAACAACAACGGAGGAATGATAAGCATACGTAAAAACGGTTTGTTTAACATAAAAAGCAATAGAAAATGAAAAAAATAATAATAGCATTACTTGTTGCAGTAACAATCACAGCCTGCCAAAAAGAGGATGACAACGGCGACCTCGGCGGTTTCTGGAAACTATTGAAGATAGAAAAAAGCGATGGAGAAACCATCGACACAAAAGAGGCTAGCCTTTTTTGGAGGGTACAATTGGACCTAATTCAAATTGGTGATTGCTATGGACGTTTCCGGCATACAGGCGACTCCTTGTTCATTCAGATGATTGATATAGCACCCGCTATTCTAAAAGAACATGGAATAGAAAATCCTGCTAATGAGCGTTTTGCAGTGGAGCATCTGAGCCGCAAAAGCATGACTTTGAAATCGGACTATGCAAGATTGCGTTTCAGGAAATTTTAGAATATAACGGCGGTGTGCATGGGGTTACTTTAATTCTTTTATATCGACCACATATAAGTCGTTGCCTTCTACCTTGAAATGCACATCGTACATATCGAATGGCATGCCATATATTTTGTGGGCGTCATCATGGTATTGTGGCCGCGGGTCACATTCTAATACCTTTATCAGAACATCGCCGAGCGCGTTGGGCAACACCGATTTAAGTTCATCGGCAATGTGTACGGTCAGTTGCTGCCAACGATTTGTATCGACAAAACCGCTACGCGCTTCGGGGTGCGAATCGGAATAGGTCACATATGGTTTTATATCGTATATTGGTGTTTCATTCATCAAATCGGCACCAAGCACATGTATGACAGGCCCTTTGCCATCGACAAATTCTATTCTATCTAATTTCACAGACGAAAGCCCTATGGCATTGGGGCGAAATGGAGAACGCGATGCAAACACACCCACAGCCTTGTTTCCACCAAGCAATGGCGGACGAACCATGGGGCTCCAAGTAGCATTTTGTCGGTCGTTTTTATTGGCCGAAAACTCCCATAACAACCATAAATAGTCGAACCCATCCATGCCACGCACTGCATCGCAGGAACGAAAACGCGGAGTGAACACTATATAACCGCGCAATTCGCCGACAATACCACTCTGACGAGGTATTCCAAATTTTGTTTGGAATACAGAATAATAATATGCTATGGGTTCTATTGTCATGTTGCTTATATATTAAGGTCGTCGATACATATTTTCATACAAATATAGCAACAAGCGAGCGAGAAATATCAAGCTTGCTTGAATATTTTTCACAGCGAGCGCAGTATATATTCGCGCAAAGCGCAAATTAGTAACAAGCGAGCGAGAAATATCAAGCTTGCTTGAATATTTTTCACAGCGAGCGCAGTATATATTCGATATTTATATCAAGAATACAAAGTTTCTATTTTTTTTACCTATTTTTGCCAATATTATTAGAAGCTGTTTAAATAGAAAATATTCCGATAAAATTTCATCAATGAGCAACAAGACCAACAGGCTACATTCCCTTGACGTACTGCGAGGTTTAGACCTATTCATGCTTGTGGGGCTGCATCCCATACTATGGCAGGCTCTACCAAAAATAGAACATCATTTTTTTAACACCACCATTTTCAAGCAATTAGACCACGTACAGTGGGAAGGGTTCAGTTGTTGGGACCTTGTAATGCCGTTGTTCCTGTTTATGTCGGGAGTGACAATGCCGTTCTCGCTACCCAAATATTTGAAAAACAACAATAACCGTATTTTATGGCAAAGAGTAATCAAGCGATTTGTCATATTGTTCCTATTGGGTATGATAGTACAGGGCAATATATTATCGCTCGACCCCAATCATATATACATATACAGTAACACATTGCAGGCTATTGCCGTCGGCTATCTGCTGACTGTTCCCATTGTTCTGTATATGCGCCCCAAAATGCAGATAGCCATGATTGCTATTCTGTTGCTTATATATACAATACCAATGATGTTATACGGCGACTGGACCCCCGATGGCAATTTTGCATGCAAGGTTGACAAACTCATATTAGGGCGATTTCGCGATGGCAGCTACCTGACAGAGGCCGGAGTGTGGCAGTTCGCCTCGTCGTACAACTACACATGGATATGGAGCAGCCTGACATTCTGTTGTACTGTTGCGCTTGGCAGCATAGCAGGCAACATAATAAAAAACGGGAACAGCAACAAGAACAGAACAGCCTTAATATTATTTATTATAGGTATAGCACTCACGCTGTTGGGAACAATATGGGGGGTATGGCAACCCATAATAAAACGTATATGGAGCGCCAGCATGACTGTTTACAGCGCAGGATGGTGTTTTCTTCTGCTGGCATTATTCTATTGGTGGATAGATATCAAAGGCCACAAAAAAGGGACAGAATGGCTGATGTATTACGGTTGTAATGCCATATGCGCCTACGTAATTGGCGAGATAATTAACTTCCGCAGTATTCCCGAGTCGTTGCTCAGGGGCACTGCCGCCTATTTGGGCGAATGGTATCCCGTACTGCTTACAACATGCAACAGCATAATTCTGTTTCTTATACTTGCCGCGATGTACAAACGCAAAATATTCCTAAAAGTATAACGCAACACGTTACCACCCACAGCGACCAACAACGCATTATAATGCAAACCTATTTTTTTGGCAGTTTTACTATAAATCACTATCTTTGATATAAACATCGAAGATAATGGTGCACTCGCTGTAAAAAATATTGAAGTAAACTTCATATTTTTCGCTCGTTTCTTACTATCTTTGATATAAACATCGAAGATAATGGTGCACTCGCTGTAAAAAATATTGAAGTAAACTTCATATTTTTCGCTCGTTTCTTACTATCTTTGATATAAACATCGAAGAT
>JAFQBG010000001.1 GCA_017416705.1 Bacteroidaceae bacterium | reverse complement strand
GCGAATTTGTCATGGGCTACGACGCAAACAACCAAATGTCGTTTAAGGATGTCGTTACTCCCGCAGAATTTATCTGTCGCGACTTGGGCGATGGTAAATATGCCTTTGTCGATAACAACGGTCACTACCTAATTTGGAAGGGCGGTACTTATAATTACAATGCCAATGGTTATACCGATAGCTACGATAGCACAACAGATAAAGACTGGAATGATATTACAATAGCTCCAATGAATTCCGGCGATGAACACGTATTGGCCGACAGCCAATTGGATGTAATGGGCTTTGTCACCTTGCAAGGTCGTCGTAACGATGCCGGAACAAAAATAACCTATTTTGTGATAAGGAGCGATAGTGAGTACGATGCAGCCACAGCGTCGTTCTATAAGGCAGTCGGTGAGCATAGCGGCAATACAAACTACGGTTACTCCTCGGCATTTAGAATGAAGGAAGTAGACTATGCTAATAAACCCACATTGAACAGCATCGGTGGCAGCGCGCTCATCACCAACTTCGAGCAAGAGGCCTTGGCAACGTTCAGCGCACCGTTCCCCACCGTGCTCCCCGAGGGCGTCACCGCGTTCTATGCCAAACGCGATGATTGCAATAGCGAAGTAATCTCGCTCACCGCCTACGAAGGCGATGCCCTCCCCGCCAACCAAGGCTTCATCCTTGCAGGCGACGCCGGTACCATCACCATGATTCCCGCCGCAGGCGAGGCCACAGTAGATATCTCGGGCCAGAACGTCATGGGTCACTCGGCAGGTGCCGCCAAGGAGCTAAGCGCATATAGCGGCTATATCCTTGCCGGCGGTGGTTCGCAAGACCCCGGCTTCTATGCCACCGCCGCAGGTACCCTTGCCATGAACAAAGCCTACCTTGCCCTTAGCGGCACCGACCTCACAGGCATGCGTTCTGTTGTAATCCGCTTCCCCGGCCTCACCGACATAGACCGCGTAACAGTCGATGGCATAGGCTTGGACGATGCCGTCATCTACGACCTCAGCGGTCGTCGTGTCGAGAACCCCTCGCGCGGTATCTACATCGTAAACGGCAAGAAACTATATGTAAAATAAGATATAATAATTTGCCGCCGCAGGCAACACCATAAAATTGTTCACAATTAGTTATTCTTTTTGTGAACAATTTTGTTTTTTACTTGATTTTGTGCCCGATAAATTGTATTTTTGCACGCTCTAAATTCGGCATATAGTATATGCCTGTTTGGCGCGTTACTTTTTTGCAAAATCATTAAATAATAAATATATGGAATTTACATTGACAAACGTAGATGCAACCGTTGCACGCTTAGTGGTAAACGTTGTTGAGGCTGACTATGCAGCACAGGTAGAGAAAACTCTTAAAAACTTCCGTCAAAAGGCTAATGTTCCCGGTTTCCGTCCGGGTATGGTTCCCATGGGACTGATAAAAAAACAGTATGGAACAGCCGTTAAAGCCGAGGAGATAAATAAAATCCTGCAACAAAAAATCTTCGAATATATAAAAGAAAACAAAGTGGATATGTTGGGCGAGCCTCTTCCCAATGAGGCACAGCAAGGTGCTTTGGATTTTGTAAACGGCAAAGATTTTACATTTGAATTTGAAATAGCGCTTGCTCCCAAATTCGATGCTACATTGAGCAAAGAGGACAAACTGAAATACTATCGCATACAGCCTACCGACGAAATGATTGACGGTCAGGTACAAAGCTATGCTCAGCGTTGTGGCGAATACAAACAAGTGGAGTCGTACGAGAATGGCGATATGCTCAAAGGACATATTGTCGAGGTTGCCGAGGGTGGTGTGGATGTTCGCGATGCAGTGCTCATGCCTTCGTATATGAAGAATGACGAGCAAAAAGCCCTGTTCAACGGCGTTAAGGTTGACGATGTTGTGACATTCAATCCTTCTGTGGCATACAATGGCAGCGAAGCCGAGATAGCATCGCTTTTGAAAATAGAAAAGAGCGAGGTTGCTGCAAAAACAGGCGATTTCACACTTACAATCACCGAGATAACACGCTTTGTGCCCAGCGAAATAAACCAAAATGTGTTCGACGCAGCCTTTGGCAAGGACGCTGTTAAGAGCGAGGAGGAGTTCCGCGCAAAAATATCGCAGCAGTTCGAGGCACGTTTCGAGGTTGAGAGCGACTACAAACTGCTTATGGATGTACGCAGCTATTTGATGAACCGCATAGGCAAAATGGAGTACAACGAGGCACTGTTGCGTCGCATCATGGAGCTTAACCGCACCGAGAAAGAGGAGCCTGTGAAAGACGAGGAATTCCAAAAGAGCCTTACAGAACTTTCATGGCACCTTATCAAAGAGCAATTGGCAAAGAAATTCGATATCAAGATAAACGACGAGGATGTTCTTAACGTTGCCAAGGCTGCCACAAGCGAGCAATTTGCACAATACGGCATGGCAAACATCCCCGAGGACTTGTTAGAGAACTATGCAAAGGAGATGCTCAAACAAGACAGAACACGCGATGCGTTGGTTAATCGTGCAGTAGATGTAAAACTCATCGCAGGTATCAAAGAGGCCATCACCATGGACGAAGAGAAAATTTCTGTCGAAGAGTTCAACAAAAAGGTATCTGAAAACGATTAATATTAAAACAAATATCACTACGTATGAAGAAAGATGATTTCAGAAAATATGCTACAAAGCACCTTGGCATGAACGGCATGGTGCTTGACGACGTAATAAAAGCACAGTCGCAGTATTTAAATCCTTATATCCTCGAAGAGCGTCAATTGAACGTAACGCAAATGGATGTGTTTTCGAGACTTATGATGGATAGAATTATCTTTCTTGGTACACAGATAGATGATTATACAGCCAATACATTGCAAGCGCAACTGTTGTATCTCGACTCGGTGGATAATGGTAAGGATATATCAATATACATAAATTCGCCCGGCGGTTCAGTGTATGCCGGTTTGGGCATATATGACACTATGCAATTTATTTCGAGCGATGTAGCCACCATTTGCACCGGAATGGCTGCCAGCATGGCTGCTGTGTTGCTTGTGGCCGGTGCCGAGGGAAAACGTTCGGCACTTACTCACAGTCGTGTGATGATACACCAGCCTATGGGCGGTGTGCAAGGTCAGGCAAGTGACATAGAAATTACGGCACGCGAGATACAAAAACTCAAAAAAGAACTCTATACCATAATAGCCGACCATAGTCATCAGCCCTACGAGAAAGTATGGGCCGACGGCGACCGCGACTATTGGATGACGTCGCAGGAAGCACAGGAGTATGGTATGATAGACCGTGTTTTGGTAAGGAAATAATAACATTCCATTGGGATATGGCAGAAAAACACAACAGAAGACATTGCAGTTTTTGTGGAAGGGGCGAGGATAAGGTCGAAATGCTCATTACAGGCGTTGATGGCAATATATGTAATATATGTGCCGAACAAGCCTATGAGATATGGCGCGAAGAGCGCAATAAGCAGACCTCGGATTTTACAATGTCAGAGCTTCCCAAGCCCAAGGATATAAAAGCGTTTCTCGATGAATATGTTATAGGACAGGACGAGGCAAAATGTGCTCTTGCAGTCTCTGTCTATAACCACTATAAGCGTCTTTTGCAGAATGAAAACGCCGATGAAGTGGAGATAGAGAAAAGCAATATCATAATGGTGGGCAGCACAGGAACCGGAAAAACATTGCTTGCCCGCACCATAGCCCGTTTGCTGAAAGTCCCCTTTACGATAGTAGATGCCACTGTGCTCACCGAGGCCGGTTATGTGGGCGAAGATATCGAAAGTATTCTGACACGCTTGTTGCAGGTTGCCGACTACAAGGTACAAGAGGCCGAAAGAGGCATTGTGTTTATTGACGAGATAGATAAGATAGCCCGCAAGGGTGATAATCCCTCGATAACACGCGATGTAAGTGGCGAGGGCGTGCAGCAAGGATTGTTGAAACTGCTCGAAGGCGCAGTGATAAATGTGCCGCCTCAGGGTGGCAGAAAGCATCCCGAGCAGAAAATGATACCGGTGAACACTAAAAATATACTCTTTATCTGTGGCGGAGCCTTCGATGGAATAGAGAAAAAAATAGCACAACGCCTCAATACGCATGTGGTGGGTTTCGATTCGGTTCAAAACAAATTGAATATAGACCCGAAAGACATAATGAAATATGTGACACCGCAGGATTTACGTTCGTTTGGCTTGATACCCGAGATAGTAGGACGTTTGCCTATACTGACGTCGCTCAGGCCGCTGGACAGAAACGCGCTGCGAAATATCTTAACAGAACCCAAAAATTCCATAATAAAACAATATGTGAAACTTATGGAAATGGACGGTGTGAAACTGACTTTCAACGAGGATGTTCTGGATTTTATCGTGGACAAAGCTATTGAGTTCAAGTTGGGTGCCCGAGGCTTACGTTCGATAGTGGAAACCATCATGATGGATAAAATGTTCGAAGTGCCGTCGAGTGGCGAACAGGAGTGTGTGGTGGATATTGAATTTGCCAAAAAACAGTTGGAGAAAGGGCTGCCGACAGACGCGGATGTCGCGTAAGGAAGGCTGCTGCCGAGTGTATAAATATAAAGGAAAAATATTTACAAATTCATTGGCAAAACAGCAGAAAAACATCGTAATTGGCAAAGCTGCCAAGGCATAAATATTTTAAACAGGTTGGCGCATCAAATTTGATGCGCCAACCTGTTTAAAAAGGCTTCTATGTGTGCTTGTCGTTTTTTTTTGAATTATATTTGAAAATATGTTCGGAAAAATTTGTAGGTTTCGTGCACTTGTTTATAACTTTGTTATCTAAAATAGACATACTATATTGTATTTATATTAACTAAAACGGTTTCTTTAAATGGCAAAGAAGTATAATTTAACAGAAGTTCTTAAAAAGAACTTTGGTTTTGATACATTCAAAGGGGATCAGGAGGCTGTCATAAAAAATTTACTCGATGGTAATGATGCTTTTGTGTTGATGCCTACCGGTGGTGGAAAATCACTATGTTACCAGTTGCCCTCCCTCATGATGGATGGCACGGCAATAGTTATATCGCCACTCATCGCTCTTATGAAAAACCAAGTAGATGCCATCAGGAACTTGAATGAAGAAGACGGTGTGGCACATTTCTTGAACTCCTCGTTGACTAAACAGGCCATAGAGGAGGTTAAGGCCGATGTGCTCTCGGGTAAGACAAAACTGCTGTATGTGGCTCCCGAATCGTTGACAAAAGAGGAAAATGTGGAATTCCTGAAATCCATCAAAATATCTTTCTATGCAATAGACGAGGCGCATTGTATTTCGGAGTGGGGACACGATTTCCGCCCCGAGTATCGCAGAATACGCCCTATAATGAACGAGATAGGCCCCGCGCCCGTAATAGCATTGACCGCTACCGCAACCACCAAAGTAAGAGACGACATAAAGAAAAACTTGGGAATAGCGGATGCACCCGATTTTAAATCCTCATTCAATCGTCCTAATCTGTACTACGAGGTACGTCCAAAGACAAAAAATGTCGATAAAGATATAATTAAATTTATAAAGGCAAATCCCGGTAAATCGGGAATCATATATTGCCTGAGCCGAAAAAAAGTAGAAGAACTTACCGAAATTCTGAAAGTGAACGAGATACAGGCAAAAGCCTATCATGCCGGTATGGATTCTACCATGCGCTCGCAGACACAGGACGATTTCATAATGGAAAAAATAGATGTCATAGTAGCAACCATAGCGTTCGGAATGGGCATAGACAAACCCGATGTGCGCTATGTCATACACTATGATATTCCCAAAAGTCTCGAAGGATACTATCAGGAAACAGGGCGAGCCGGTCGCGACGGAGGCGAAGGACAGTGCATCGCTTTCTACAATAGCAAGGATTTGCAAAAATTGGAGAAGTTCCTCGAAGGCAAGCCCTTGGCCGAACAATATATAGGTCGCCAATTGCTTCGCGAGACAACGGCCTATGCCGAATCGTCGGTGTGTCGCCGAAAACTGTTGTTACATTATTTTGGCGAGAACTACGAGGTGGAAAACTGCGGAAATTGCGATAACTGCATGCACCCCAAGAAACAAGTAGAGGCACAGGATATGCTCGAAATAGTGATAGAGGCCATCTTGGCACTGAAAGAAAATTTCAAAGCCGAATATGTGATAGATGTCCTCTTGGGCAAAGAAACAGCAGACGTGCTGTCGCACAAACACGAGGAATTGGAGTGTTTCGGCAGCGGACAAGGCGACGACGCAAAGCATTGGAACGCCGTAATAAGGCAAGCCCTTATAGGTGGTTATCTCGATAAAGACGTCGAGAACTACGGTTTGCTGAAAGTAACAAAAGAGGGACACGACTTCCTGAAAAAACCAAAGAGTTTTAAAATAGTAGAAGACAAAGACTTCGAGGAAGACGAAACAGTGATACAGACAGGCAGTTCGTCGGCAGCCGACCCCGAACTGTACGCAATGTTAAAAAATCTGCGTAAGAAAATTGCAAAACAGTTGGAATTGCCACCCTATGTGGTGTTCCAAGACCCCTCGCTCGAAGCTATGGCCACAACCTATCCCATAACAATAGAGGAATTGCAAAATATCCCCGGTGTAGGTGCCGGAAAAGCAAAACGTTATGGCGAGGAGTTCTGCGCATTGATAAAACGCCATTGCGAAGAAAACGAAATAGACCGTCCCGAGGATTTCCGTGTCCGCACAGTAGCCGAAGGCTCCAAAAATGTGAGCATAATAGCAGCCATCGACCGTAAAGTGGCACTCGATGACATTGCAATAAGCAAAGGAATTGAGTTCGACGAACTGCTTGATGCAGTGGAGTCAATCGTCTATTCGGGAACAAAACTTAACATCGACTATTTCCTCGAAGATGTCATGGACGAGGAGGATCTTGACGAAATATATCAATACTTCAAGAATTCCGATACCGACAGCATCGATGTCGCTATCGAGGAGCTTGGTGGCGACTACGACGAAGAAATGATACGTTTGGTACGCATCAAATTTATCTCGGAAATGGCCAATTGACAATAAAAAAAGAAACAAAAAACAAAATTATAGCCTTATGAATTTTATTACAGAAAAAATTGTGATGGATGGTCTTACTTTTGACGACCTTCTGCTTGTTCCGGCATACTCCGAGGTGCTTCCGAAGGATGTAAGTCTGAAAACCAAGTTTTCGAGAAACATCGATTTGAATGTGCCGTTCGTTACAGCAGCCATGGATACTGTAACCGAGGCCAAAATGGCTATTGCCATTGCTCGCGAGGGTGGTATCGGTGTTATCCATAAAAATATGTCCATTAAAGAGCAAGCTCATCAGGTGGCAATAGTAAAACGTGCCGAGAATGGCATGATATACGACCCGGTGACAATTTTGGCCGATGCAACGGTGTGCGATGCTTTGGATATCATGGCCGAGTATCACATTGGCGGTATTCCCGTTGTCGATGAGAACAAGCATTTGGTGGGCATTGTCACAAACCGCGATTTACGTTTCGAAACAGATATGAAACGTCCCATTCGCGATGTCATGACACCTGCCGACAGGTTGGTGGTTACACACCAGCAAACCGACATGGAGTCGGCTGCAACCATCCTGCGCGAAAATAAAATAGAAAAACTTCCGGTGGTGGACTCCGATGGAAAACTCGTGGGACTAATCACATACAAGGATATAACAAAGGCCAAGGATAAACCTATGGCATGCAAAGATAGCAAAGGACGCTTGCGCGTTGCAGCCGGTGTAGGTGTCACAGCTGACTCAATGGAGCGTATGAAAGCCCTTGTCGATGCCGGTGTCGATGCAATTGTGATAGACACAGCGCACGGACACTCGGCCGGTGTAATAGCAAAACTGAAAGAGGCCAAAAAGGCTTTCCCACATATAGATATCGTCGTTGGTAATGTAGCCACCGGTGAGGCTGCCAAAATGCTTGCCGAGGCAGGTGCCGACGCTGTCAAGGTTGGTATAGGCCCCGGCTCTATCTGTACTACACGCGTGGTTGCCGGTGTGGGCGTGCCTCAGGTGTCGGCAGTGTACGATGTGGCAAAAGCCCTCGAAGGCACAGGCGTTCCTCTCATTGCCGATGGCGGTCTGAGATACTCGGGCGACGTAGTGAAGGCATTGGCAGCCGGTGGCTACTGTGTCATGATAGGTTCGCTTGTGGCAGGTACCGAGGAGTCGCCCGGCGACACAATAATATTCAACGGACGTAAATTTAAATCGTACCGCGGTATGGGCTCGCTCGAAGCAATGGAGAATGGCTCGAAGGACCGTTATTTCCAAGCCGACACCCAAGACAAAAAGAAACTTGTTCCCGAAGGCATTGCCGCACGTGTGCCCTACAAAGGTACTTTGTACGAGGTTATATATCAGCTGGTAGGCGGTTTGCGCTCGGGTATGGGCTATTGTGGCGCACCCGACATAAAAACATTGCATAACGCCAAGTTTGTGAGAATAACAAATGCCGGAGTGCAGGAGAGCCATCCGCACGATGTATCCATCACAAGCGAGGCTCCCAATTACAGCCGTCCCGAATAATTTATAAACATAGGAGGGTGGTTCGTGCGAGCCACCCACTTTTATTGTTACATAAACTAATATATGAGAAAAGCTAAAAGACTGTTATTATCGGTAGCGAGTCTGTTTATGTCGCTGATGATATTGGCACAGGAGAATAATCCGGTGCTGATGCTTGTTAACGGAAAAGAGGTTCGCCGTTCCGAGTTCGAGTATGCTCTAAATAAAAACAACGTGGCATTGGGCGATAACAAAAAAGCCGTTAAGGAGTATCTGCCCATGTATGTCGATTTCAAACTAAAAGTAGCCGAGGCCGAGGCTATGAAACTCGACACGCTATCTACGTTCATAAACGAATTGTCCGAGAATAGAAAACTGCTGGCCGAAAATTATCTTGTCGATAATGACTACATCGAGAAACAAGCCTATTCTATATATGCAAAGGATTCCGCGACCATAGGCGCCGACGGCTTTGTGAATGTGGCACATATATTCATTCCGCTGAAACAACAAGCCGACAGCCGTACCGTTGCCGAAGTAAAAGCCAAAATAGACTCCGCATACAATATGCTGCAAAACGGTTCTACGTTCATAGAGGCTGCTACCGCAGTCGGCGTGTCCAAAAATATGCTCGCCCCGTTCGATATAATACGTGGTCAGGCATACAAGGAATTCGAGGATATAGCATTCTCGCTTGCCGACAGTACATACTCGGCTCCTTTGCGTTCCCCCTCGGGCTACCATATAATAATGCGCTACGGACATCGTTCGTTTGGGCAATATGATGAGTACAAAAAAAATATAATAAGCATGTTGGAGTCGCGCGGAATACGCAACGTGGCACGCATGGTCAGGGGTAGAGCTTTGGCCAAGGAGATGGGTGGCGGAGTAACCCCCGAGCAGGCGCTCGAAATAGAAGACAGCCTTTTGGAAACCAAATATCCCGAATTTGGCAATCTGATGACCGAGTATCACGACGGACTTTTGTTTTTCGAGGTATGCACACGCGAGGTATGGAACAAGGCATCTGAGGACGAGGCAGGCCTTGACAAATATTTCAAAAAAAATAAAAGAAAATATAAGTTCGAAACACCACGATACAGGGGCGCCGTAATTTATGCAAACAGCACCGAAGATATAGCAAAGGCACAGCAGTTGTTCAAGGATGCGCCCCAAGACGACTATCGCAGAATACTGAAAGAAAACTTCTACGTCGATTCGGTATATACCATACGTTTGGAAATGGGCGTGTTCGCAGTCGGGGACAATCCTTGGGTCGATAAAAGTGTGTTTGGACAAGGCGACGGAGGCCGTATGAAACGTGGATACGAATACGTGGATGTAGTAGGTACCGTGCTCGAAAAACCACAAACATACAAGGATGTCAAAGGGTTGGTGGTTAATGACTATCAACGCTACATCGAAGAAAAATGGGTAAAAGGGCTGCGTAAAAAATATAAAGTCGAGATTTTTGACGAGGTGCTAAAAACAGTTAATAATCACGATTAAACGGGATTGTTTTGTATATTTGCGCTAAACCGCGAATACAAGGCTTGCTTGTCATAATATATTAAGAAGCTGTTTAAATTTATATCGCCAAGGTTTTTTATAGAGCAAAAATAGGATGTTTTTTTATTTTTTGTAGGGCACATAGCGGGCTATGCAACCGCAAAAAAGAAAAAACAGGTATTTTTGAATATAAAAAACGGCGAAACAAATGATATGGCTTCTATAAGAAATTATTTTTTAGAAATTTAAACAGCTTCTAAGAAAGTGTGATGTTGTCAAAATACGGATATATAATTCTTACCGCACTCTTGTCGGCTACTCTCTTTTGTTCATCGTGCAAGGAGCAGATAGACCATAAGGGCAAAACCCCTTTGCTATCTGTCGATAATGAGTTTGTGTACAAAGAGGATGTTGCACGTTTTTATGTGGCTAACCTACCGGTGAGCGACAGTGCGGCATTTGTACGTAATTATGTTCGTAGCACACTCGAAGATATATTGCTTTTAAAAGTGGCAAGCCGTAACATACCCGAAGACAAGGATATAGCCCGTTTGGTCGATGATTACAAAAAATCCCTCATCCTGAATATCTACCAAGACAAATTGATAGAACAGCAGTTGCGTCGCGAAATACCTGCCACCGAGGTAACCACATTCTACGAACGCAACAAAGAACTTTTTATGCACGAGGAGCCCATGATGCAGGGGCTGTATCTTAAAATATCAAAGTCGGCATCAAATATTTCTTCGGTGCGCAAATGGGTACGCGGAGCCACTCCCGATGATTTGGAAAACCTCGAAAAATATACTTTGACAAACGCCATAGTCTATGACTATTTTGTTGATAATTGGCGCAAATTGGAGTCGGTAGCCGCCAGAATGCCCATTACAGCCGATGATTTATTGTCGAGGCTCAAAAAAGACAACGTGGTGGAGTTCAGCGACACTGCTGCCATATATTTTGTCAATGCAACGAACCTTGTGGTGAAGGGAGAGCAAAAAACGTTGGATATGGCGTATGGCGAAATAGAAGACTTACTGCTTAATTCCATGAAGGTAAATTTTATAAACGAAGTAAAATACGACCTTCTGAAACAGGCATTGGAGTCGGGCGATGTGAAAATTTATGATAAAAAATATTCCGCACTCTTTGACGAGTTGTCGGAGCAAGAAAACAAATAGATATGTTACAAATGAAACAATTGCTGACATGTTGCTTGTGTGCGTTGGCACTGCAAGGCGTCGTTGTGGCGCAAGATAACGTTATAGACCGTGTGGAATGGGTTGTTGGAGATAAGGCTATACTCCGCTCCGATATAGAAGAGGCAGTGCAGGCATGGTTGGCAAACGGACAAAGATTTCAGGGCGATCCATATTGTGTTGTTGGCGAGGAGCTTGCTGTGCAACAGCTGTTTTTGCATCAGGCAGCCCTCGACAGTATTCCTGTCAATGAATCGTATATAATGCAGATAGTCGATAAACGCATGGACTATGCTTTGCAAAATCTTGGTTCAAAGGAAAAAATGGAGGAGTATTTCGGTATGACATCGAGCAGAATACGCGAGATGTATCTTGAAATGGAACAAAACAATTTCATGATGAACGAAATGAAACGCAATATCGTGGGCGATATTAAAGTTTCTCCTGCCTTGGTGCGTCGCTATTTCAATACATTGCCTCAGGATAGTATTCCGTTTGTGCAGTCGCAGGTGGAGGTGCAGATAATAACGCTGGAACCCGAGGTTGACATCGAGGAGACCGAAAGAGTCAAAGAACAGCTGCGCGATTACACCGAACGCATAAAAAACAACGAGACTTCGTTCTCGACATTGGCTTTGCTCTATTCCGAGGACCCGGGCTCGGCCCGTCGTGGCGGCGAACTTGAATTTATGGCACGTACCGAACTCGACCCCGAATTTGCAAACGTGGCATTTAATCTGACCGACCCCAACAAAGTATCGAAGATAGTGGAATCGGAGTACGGATACCACATAATACAGCTGATAGAGAAACGTGGCGACAGAATAAAAGTACGTCATATATTAAGAAAACCACGCGTATCCAACGACAATATAAAATCGATGATGGTGCGTCTCGATACCATAGCCAACGATATTCGCAACGACTCCGTTTCGTTCGAGGTGGCTGCACAGCTCGTTTCCGACGACAAAGAGACACGCAACAACTACGGTATAATGTTCAACAAGCAGACTGCATCGTCGCGTTTCGAAATGCAGGAACTGCCGGTCGATGTGGCACGAGTGGTCGATGGCATGCAGGTGGGCGAAATTTCCGCTCCTTTCACCATGCGTCTGCATGGCGACAAGATAGTATGTGCCATAGTAAAACTGAAAACAAGAACCGAGGGCCACAAAGCCAATCTCAAAGACGACTACGAGACGCTGAAAGAGCTATATACCGCCAAAATGAGCGAAGCGAAAGTCACCGAGTGGATACGCGAGAAACAGAAAAATACCTACGTGCGAGTAAATCGCGACAGCCGCGACTGTGAATTTAAATATTCGGGTTGGGTTTTTTACGAAGATAATAAAGAGTGAGCAACAGCAGTGCAATAATAACCGAGATGCCAAGAATAATCACTATATTAATTCTGTTTATGAATACCCTGTTCTGTTTCTCACAAACAGAACAGGCGGGCGCACCCACAGGCGATAATGTCAAAGTACGTAAAAAGAGCTATGTGCACATGCTTCATGCCGACATGACCAAGGGCGATGAACAGCGTCTGCCAAATGCTATAATACTTGTGGGCAATGTGCAGTTGCGTCGCGACAGCATGTACATGTATTGCGACAGTGCATACCTGTTCCGCAATACCAATTCGGTGAAAGCGTTCGGCAATGTCAGGATGCAGCAGGGCGACACCCTTGCGCTCTATGGCGACTATGCCGATTACAACGGCGACGAAAATATAGCAAGAGTACGAAACAACGTTCGCCTCGAAGACAAGACATCGGTGCTTGAAACGGACAGCCTGAACTATGACAGAAACATAAATCTTGCATACTACTTCAATGGCGGCACCTTGTACGACGAACAAAGCACGCTCGATTCGCAATGGGGACAATATGACGTTAATACCAAGCAGGCGGTATTCACCAACGACGTGCAATTGCATAATCCGCAGTTTATGATGGACTCCGACACGCTGCATTATAACACCTCCAACAATGTTGCCACCATCGTGGGCCCCACCAAGATAACAAGCGGAGCCAATATCATTCGTTCGCATTATGGTTTTTACAATACAAATACCCGTCAGGCAACCTTGCTCGACAGGTCGGTAGTGGCAAATGGGAATAAAGAACTCACCGGCGACTCGCTTTTCTACGATGCGTTGGCGGGTTACAGCGAGGCATTTGGAAATATCATATACAACGATACCGTCGATCGCAACATGCTCACAGGCGGCTACGGATATATGAACGAGCTTGTCGATTCTGCCTATGTGACAGACAGGGCAGTCGTTTCGGATTATTCGCAGGGCGACACCTTGTATATGCATGCCGATACCATCTGGGCAGTGTCGCATAATGTCGATACCGATTCGGTGTACAGACTGCTGCGTGCCTACCACCATGTGCAGGTATATCGCAACGATATGCAGGCCATTTGCGACTCCATGATATTCGATTCGCGCGACTCCTGTCTTACCATGTATAAAGACCCTATTATGTGGTATGGCGGTCAGCAGCTGCTTGGCGAGGAGGTAAAAATATATATGGACACAGCGTCGATAGATTGGGTGCATATAATAAACCAAACGTTGTATGCCGAGCGCATGGACTCGGTCAATTATAACCAGATAAGCGGTCGCGAAATGAAATTCCTTTTCAAGGATAAGAAACTCGACGAAATGCAGGTGATAGGCAGTGTCATGGTACGATACTACCCCTTGGATAGCGATAGCACGCTTATAGGTATGAACAGCACCGAGGCAGGCAAGCTCACCGCCTTCATGCGCAACGACGAGGTATATAAAATTCTGATACCTACACGCGCCGACGGCGTCTTCTATCCGCTTAGCAAGATACCGCACGATGTCAGGTATCTTGAAAATTTTGCTTGGTTCGACTATCTGCGTCCGCGGAGCAAGGAGGATATCTTCCATTGGCGTGGCAAGAGTCTCGACAAGCAGTTGAAGAAAGTTAAACGTCAGAGTGTACCATTGCCTACGCTTGGTATAGAAAAATAGAACTATTGGTATGGGATATTTCAGCATGAGAGAACCACGCAGGTTCAATCATAAATATATATTTGTCGATGAGCGTAAAGAAAAACTCGACAAAATAGTGGAGAACGCAAAGCGCGACTTGGGCATGTTACCCCCTGCCGAAACAACCTACGAGGAACGCATACGGGGTGCATTCGTAAAGGGAACCAAACATTTGGAGCGCCACAAGAGCGAGGGGCAGCGTTTCTCGACCAAATTTTTGATTGTGGCCATAATAGTCTGTTTGTATATACTACATTATCTTGTAACAGGCAGTTGGACATTATAATCGTATAAATTATGCAGGATGTAATACATTTGTTGCCCGACTCGGTTGCTAACCAGATAGCAGCCGGCGAGGTTGTGCAGCGTCCGGCTTCGGTTGTTAAGGAGTTGATGGAGAACGCTGTGGATGCCGGCGCGACCAAAATACAGGTAATAGTGTCCGATGGTGGTCGTACTCTTATTCAGGTGATAGATAACGGCGTGGGAATGTCCGAGAGCGATGCTCGTCTGGCATTCGAGCGTCATGCCACATCGAAAATAAAAACTGCCGACGACCTTTTTGCTCTTAGCACCATGGGCTTTCGTGGCGAAGCGTTGGCGTCGATAGTCTCTGTGGCGCAAGTGGAGCTTGTCACACGTCGTGCCGATGACGAATTGGGAACACGTATAGCCTTCTCGGGCACTCAATTAGAGGCGCAAGAGCCCATTGCGGCCCCTGTGGGCAGTAATTTCAAGGTGAAAAATCTGTTTTTCAATATCCCCGCCCGTCGCAAATTTTTGAAATCGACACAGGCCGAGCTGAATAACATAGTGACGGAATTCGAACGCGTCGCACTCATAAACAGCGAGGTAGAATTCTCGTTGCGACACAACGACACCGAACTGATGACACTGCCGGCATCCTCGTTTCGACGTCGCATATTGAACATATTCGGCAAGAAAATAAATTCACAATTAATAGAGGTCGAAGTAAACAGTTCGCTCGTCAATATCCACGGATATGTGGGTGCTCCCGAAAGCGCACGCAAAAAAGGAGTGGCGCAATATTTTTTCGTCAATGGCAGGTATATGCGTCATCCCTATTTTGCCAAGGCTGTGTTCGAGACATATAGCGGCATGATACCGCAAGGCGAGCAAGTACCCTTTTTTATATGCTTGCAGGTGGACCCGTCGCGCATAGATGTAAATATACACCCCACAAAAACCGAAATAAAATTCGAGGACGAACAGAGTCTGTGGAAAATAATGGCCGCGGCGGTGCGCGAGTCGCTCGGACGTTTCAATGCCGCGCCCGGACTCGACTTTAACGCCGAGGAGGTGCCCGATATTCCGGCTATGGATTTGTCGGGAAATACCACAAATGTCGTTGCACCAAAAATATCATATAACCCCAATTATAACCCCTATCGCAGCATATCGCAGGAGTATCGCAAGCAGCAGGGTACCGATTGGGAAAAACTATACGATGTCGTGTCGTCGCCGACGCAATGCGACGTGTTGCCAAGCAACGAGCTTGTTCTGCCTTGCGAGGAGCAACAAAAAAACGAAGATCTTTTCGATAAATTCACCGACGAAACACCGACCGAGGAGTATGCCCCCATTTCGCAATACAAAGGGCAGTATATACTTGTGCCCGTCAAGTCGGGGTTGATGTGGATACATCAGCGCAGAGCGCATATACGTATATTATTTGAAAAATATATACAACAACTGCAAACCGGTAGGGGATGTACGCAACGAATGCTTTTCCCCGAGCGGGTCGATTTTACCACAAACGAAAGCATATTCATGGATTCTGTCATCGACGAATTGACAGCGTTAGGCTTCGATATATCTTCGTTGGGCGGTGGCAGCTACATGCTTAACGGCGCTCCTGTCGATATTGAAGGCCTGTCGCCCGCTCAACTGCTGACAAATATCGTACAGGACTCCATGGAGCATGCCGCCATAACCAAGGAAAAACTATATGAGAAAATGGCCCTCTCTATGGCTCGCAAAGTGGCCATCGTGGTGGGGCAAATGCTCTCTATCGAGGAGATGAATACACTCGTTGCCACCCTGTTCAAAACAGCCTCGCCTGCAAGAACCCCCGACGGGCTGCCAATTATATATGTAATGCCCGATACCGACATATTCAGGAATTTTATACGATAAAAATATTGATAAATTGTTAAATATTGTTAAATACGCGTTTTTATGCTATCCTGCTTAACAATATTAATAAATTTTACGTAAATTTGCACACCAAGGAGTATTATTGTAGGAGTGAGTGTGTTCCTCCTGTAAGCGTGCTCCAAAAAAACATTTTCTTTTTGAGGGTGTTTTTAGTGGTAGAGATAGTAATAAAAGAATTAATAATTTTTAGTGTCTAATTAATACAAGTATGAAAAAGTTTATGATGTCGCTGGTTGTTGCCAGCATTGCAATGGTTTCTTATGCACAGGAGACTGTTAGCGAAGTCGTAGTTCCTACTGTAAAAAACAGCGTTGCAACCAACAGCTTTGGTAGCAACTGGTTTGTAGGTGTAAACGGCGGTGTATCTTTCTATCAGGGTGTACACACAAATGGTGAGACTCCTTTCGATCACATGAAGCCCGCGCTTTCTGTGTACGTTGGTAAATGGCATACTCCCGGTTTCGGTTGGAGAGTAAAAATGGAAGGTCTTCAAGTAAAACCCTACGATGGTGTTTACTTTGATGGCGTGAGAGGTTATGGAGTAAGAGATCTTTATAACTTCCACTTCGATGCTATGTTCAACCTTAGCAACCTTATCTATGGTTACAGAGAGGATCGCATTTGGAACTTCATTCCTTATGTAGGTACAGGCTATGTTACAGCTAAATCTCCTTACTCGGACAAAATGTCAGGTTCTTTGGCTGTTAACTATGGTATCTGGAACACATTCCGTCTTAACAAGCACTTGGCTGTTAACTTCGAGGTTTCCGGTACTTTCATGCGTAGCCAATTCGTAAGTGCCCCCACAACTCACAACGGTTATGACAACCTTTGGGTTGCTCAGGTTGGTTTGACATACAAATTCAACAAGGTAGGTTGGGAGCAAACAGCAGATGTTGATGCTATCATGGCTATGAACGGTGCTGCTCTTGCCGAGCTCAACGCTCAGTTGCAAGCAAAAGAGGCTGAGAACTCTCAGTTGAAATCTCAGATTTCTTCTGCTAAAAACGCTTTGGCACAGGCACAGGGTAGAATTAAGGATATGGAGAGCAATCCTCAACGTATTAGCGTAGCTCAGTCTGTATTCTTTGCAATCAACTCTTCTAAGATCGAGTCTAAGAAAGAGGTTCTTAACCTTCAAGCTCTTGCTGATGCTGCTAAGAACAGCGGTGCTAAGCTTCTTGTTAAGGGTTATGCTGACAGCGCTACCGGTTCTGCTGATTACAACCAACAACTTTCTGAGAAACGTGCTAACGCAGTTGCAGACAAACTTGTTGAACTTGGCGTTTCAAGAGACCAACTCGATGTTAAAGGCATGGGTGGTGTAGAGGCTGAGAAACCCGCTCGTCTGAACCGTCGTGTTATCATCACTTTGGAATAATTTTGATAAACAATAATTATGAGGCGGAGTTTTTTACTCCGCCTTTTTTGTTTGCTATTATTCGCGTGGCCCGAATTTTGCCCTATGTCGTGTGCGACGCATGGCGGTGGTTGCTTCGGCCGGTGATTTTTTACTGGTTTTCGCACTTTTTTGTGTAAAAAAATAGCGAAAAAACTTTGTATGTATGAAAAATAGTGTTACCTTTGCATCGCATTTGAAGGTTGTGGCCTGCAAGGGCGTTTAGCTCAGCTGGTTTAGAGCATCTGCCTTACAAGCAGAGGGTCGGCGGTTCGAATCCGTCAACGCCCACAAACAAATTTCAAGGTCATCCTTCTTGCACATTCGGGCGTTTAGCTCAGCTGGTTTAGAGCATCTGCCTTACAAGCAGAGGGTCGGCGGTTCGAATCCGTCAACGCCCACCGAAGTTGCCTGCGAAAGCAGGTTTTTTTGTTTTATGCACCTTGGTTGTTTTCGCAGAGCAAATTTTGAACAATATTTCATAGTATATGCATCCGCCTATGCTTCGTACCATGAAAATTATTAATTATTTTCATAAACTTTGTGATTACTTCAGCTGTTTATGCTTAAAAAGTGCTATTTTTGCAGTCGATAACGTTTTTAATCAAAAATAATGGAACTTGATATTCTTACAGCCGTTTCGCCTATTGATGGCCGCTATAGGACTAAGACGCAATCTTTGGCCGCTTACTTCTCTGAATATGCACTGATGAAATATCGTGTCAAAGTGGAGATAGAGTACTTTATCGCTTTATGCGAGTTGCCTTTGCCGCAATTGTCCGGTGTTGATACCTCTGTATTTGCGCAGTTGCGTAAGATTTATTCCGATTTTACAACCGAGGATGCACAGCGTATAAAGAACATCGAGAAGGTTACCAACCACGATGTCAAGGCAGTAGAATATTTTATTAAAGAACGTTTCGACGAGATAGGCGGTTTGGACTCCTACAAGGAATTTATACACTTTGGCTTGACGTCGCAAGATATTAATAATACATCTATACCTTGCAGCATAAAAGACGCATTGGAGCAGGTGTACTATCCCTTGGTCGAGGAGCTAATTGCGCAGTTGCGCGAATATGCCGATGCGTGGAAAGAAATTCCCATGCTGGCACGTACACATGGACAGCCTGCATCGCCTACCCGTTTGGGTAAGGAGGTGATGGTATTCGTATATCGCTTGGAGACTCAGTTGCAGTTGTTGAAGAATTGTGTCATATCGGCTAAATTCGGTGGTGCCACAGGAAACTTCAATGCCCATAATGTGGCTTACCCTGCATTTGACTGGAAAGAGTTCGGAAATGCCTTTGTAGCCCAAAAATTGGGCCTTAAACGCGAGGAGTACACCACCCAGATATCAAACTATGATAATTTGGCAGCCCTTTTCGATGCAATGCGCCGCATTAACACTATCATAATAGATATGGACCGCGATTTCTGGCAATACATATCCATGGAATTCTTCAAGCAGAAGATAAAAGCCGGCGAAGTAGGTTCCAGCGCAATGCCTCACAAGGTAAATCCCATAGATTTCGAGAACAGCGAGGGTAACTTGGGCATAGCAAATGCTATCTTGGACCACCTATCAATGAAACTGCCTATTTCGCGTTTGCAACGCGACCTTACCGACTCCACCGTGTTGCGCAACGTGGGTGTACCTATGGGACACATGCTCATTGCGCTCAAAAGCACCCTTGTCGGTTTGCGCAAGTTGCTGCTCAACGAGGCCGCTATATATGACGAGCTCGACAACTGTTGGAGCGTATGCGCCGAAGGAATACAGACAATTCTTCGTCGCGAAGCCTATCCCAACCCCTACGAGGCACTCAAAGCCCTTACACGTACAAATAATAAGATAGACCGCGATTCGCTATTGCAGTTTATAGAAGGCTTGGATGTTTCCGACGATGTAAAAGCCGAGCTCAGAGCCATAACACCGCACTCCTACACCGGTATCTGATGCAAGCGGTTTAAGTATTGCAACAAAATAATTTTATACAATACAGTACATAATTCATCTTGGATAAAATTGGACCGTGAGGTTCGTAAAATATAAGACTGATGGATAATTATAAAGACAAGCGTTCCGGTGGTTATTCACCCAAGAACGGCAACAAAGAACGTTCATTCGACAATAGTTTGAACGGTGAGTTCAGAAAGAAGCCTCGTCAGCGTTTCACACGTGACACCGACACACACAGCGGCTATGCCCGTGTGGAGCGTCGCGACAATGGTTATGGCGGCGAAGGACGTTATAACAAGTATGGCCGAAACAATAACAACGCATCGTCGCGTTACGAAGGCGGTCGTTATGGCAGTGAGAACGGTGGTTACACAGCAAAACAATATGGTGGCGACAGAAGCTATTCGCGTCCCTATAAAAACAATGCCGACGGGTATAATTCGGTAGGTGCCACCAAAGGCTACGGAGCGCAAAATCGCGGTGGTTACGCCAAAAAAGGGGCGTATGACCCAAATTCAAAATATAGCAATAAAAAACGCATACAGTATCGCGAGGCAACGCTCGACCCAAACGCACCCCTGCGCCTGAATAAATACTTGGCCAACGCCGGTATATGTTCGCGTCGCGAAGCCGATAACTATATCACAGCGGGCTTGGTGAGCATAAACGGCACAGTAGTCACCGAGTTAGGAACAAAAGTAACCCCGACCGACGATATACGTTTCAATGGCGAGAGAGTGAACCCCGAGCGCAAGGTATATGTTCTGCTTAACAAGCCAAAAGACTGCGTGACAACTGTCGATGACCCCCAAGAGCGTCGCACCGTTCTGGACTGTCTCAAAGGCATAGGAAAAGAGCGAATATATCCGGTGGGACGATTAGACCGTAACACCACAGGCGTGTTGTTGCTGACAAACGACGGTGACATGGCATCGCGTCTTACACACCCCAAATACATGAAAAAGAAGATATACCATGTCACCTGCGACAAAAACGTGGCAATGTCCGACATGGACCTTCTTGTGACAGGCCTTGAATTAGAGGACGGTCGTGTGTATGCCGACGAAGTGAGCTATGTAAACGATGCCGACCGTTCGCAGATAGGTATCGAGATACACTCGGGCAAAAACCGCATAGTACGTCGCATGATGGAGCACCTTGGTTACAAGGTAATGAAATTAGACCGCGTGCTGTTTGCAGGCTTGACAAAGAAAAACCTTAAACGTGGCGATTGGCGCTATCTGACAGAGAAAGAGGTCAATATGTTGCGTATGGGTTCTTACGAATAAAAGGAACAAAACACAATAATCGTATGAAAACGATAAAACGAACAAGAATAGCAGATTTACTAAAAAGTGCCACACCGGGCACCGAGGTGAACGTAAGAGGATGGGTTAGAACTCGCCGCAGTAGCAAACAGGTTGCATTTGTGGCACTTAACGATGGTTCTACCATTAGCAATGTTCAGGTGGTTATAGATGTCGATAAGTTCGACGAGGAGTTGGTTAAATTGTTCACAACAGGTGCCTGTCTTAGCGTCAATGGCACACTCGTGGAGTCTATCGGCGGTGGCCAAGCAGTGGAAATTCAGGCAACAGAAATAGAAGTATTGGGTGAGTGCGACAACACCTATCCGTTGCAAAAGAAAGGACAAACAATGGAGTATATGCGTACAGTGGCACACCTGCGTCCCCGTACAAATACCTTCGGCGCAGTGTTCCGCATACGTCATAATATGGCTTATGCTATTCATAAGTTCTTTCACGACAAAGGATTTTACTATTTCCATACTCCCATAATAACAGCCTCGGACTGCGAGGGTGCAGGACAGATGTTCCAAGTGACAACAATGAACCTGTACGATTTAAAGAAAGACGAGGCAGGCAATATAAAATACGATAACGATTTCTTTGGAAAGCAGGCAAGCCTGACGGTGTCGGGACAGCTCGAAGGCGAGTTGGCAGCAACCGCACTTGGTGCAATATATACGTTTGGTCCTACATTCCGTGCCGAGAACTCCAATACCCCTCGTCACCTTGCCGAGTTCTGGATGATAGAGCCCGAGGTGGCATTCAACGATATCACCGACAACATGGATCTTGCCGAGGAATTCATAAAATATTGTGTTCAATGGGCACTCGATAACTGTTTCGAGGATATCACATTCCTGAACAATATGATAGACAAAGGCCTCATAGAGCGTCTGCGTTCCATTGTCGATACCGAATTTGTGCGTCTTGCCTATACCGACGGTGTGAAAATTCTTGAAGAGGCAGTTGCAGCAGGCCATAAATTTGAATTCCCTGTATATTGGGGCATGGACCTTGCATCGGAACACGAGCGTTTCCTTGTGGAGCAACATTTTAAACGTCCCGTAATACTCACCGACTATCCCAAGGAGATAAAAGCCTTCTACATGAAACAAAACGAGGATGGCAAGACAGTACGTGCCATGGACGTGTTGTTCCCCAAGATTGGCGAAATAATAGGTGGTTCGGAGCGTGAATCCGACTATAACAAATTGCTCACAAGAATAGAGGAATTGGGCATCCCCATGAAAGATATGTGGTGGTACCTCGACACACGTCGTTATGGCTCGTGTCCTCACTCGGGCTTTGGCCTTGGTTTCGAGCGTCTGTTGCTGTTCGTAACCGGAATGTCAAACATTCGCGATGTCATACCCTTCCCCAGAACACCAAATAACGCGGAATTTTAATAATTGTTAAACGCCTCCCAATAAAAAGGAGGCGTTTAACAATATTTGCCCTGTAAAAACGTTTTCACCATATACAGTAATATAAAAGCACCAATTCATGGATTGTAACCGCTATTGTGTTATCATGGCCGGTGGTGTAGGCAGTCGTCTATGGCCGCTGAGCAAAAAAAAGGAGCCTAAGCAATTTCACGATTTGTTGGGCTGTGGCAGAACTATGCTTCAACAGACATACGACAGGTATAGTCGCATTGTCCCCAAGGAGAACATCATAGTATCTACCAACATAGAGTATTCGCTCATGGTGCATGAACAGCTGCCCGATTTATTGCCGGGACAGGTGTTGCATGAGCCTACTTTTCGCGGTACGGCTCCCAGTATAGCCTATGTGGCTTGTCACATACGCCAGCTCAATCCCAATGCCAATATTGTCATTGCACAGTCGGACCAATTGGTGCTTAACGAGGAACTGTTTGTCGATACAGTGTCGCGAGGGCTCGATTTCGTGGCCAAAAACAGCAAATTGGTCATAATAGGAATAAAACCCACATGCCCCGAGACCCGATACGGATATATACAGGTCGAGGATAACATATCGGCATGCAACTGCGGCAAGTTCTACAAGGTAAGAACGTTCACCGAGAAGCCTGCCTATGAATTTGCAAAGATATTTATGGAAAGCGGCGAGTTCTATTGGAACTCGGGTATATATATATGGAATGTACAAACCATAATAGACTCGCTGTCGAAGTTACTGCCCGACATGATGCACGAATTGGAGAGGGTTTTTCATGAATATCCCAATCGCGACGAGCGTCGCCGCAAGGTATATGAGTCGTACACTTCGTTTCCCAATTCCTCGATAGACTCGGCTGTCATGGAACGTGCCGACAATGTGTTTGTGCAGGTGGGCGAGTTTGGTTGGGCCGATATCGGCACATGGGATTCGCTCTATGGAGCATTGCCAAAAGACGAGTCGGGCAACGTTATCATTCACTCCAAAACCATGATGTATAACAGTCACGACAACGTAGTGTCCTTGCCAAAAGGGAAATTGGCGGTGGTGCAGGATGTCGATGGCTTGCTCATTGTCGATTCGGGCAATGTGCTCATGGTGTGTAAAAAGGGCAACGAGGGCGATATACGCAAATTCCTCAACGATGTTCGCATGAAGCTTGGCGAGGATTATGTATAGCAAACAAAAATCGACAGACTGCGAGGCTGTCGATTTTTGTTTATTTGCTAACGTATTACCCATTTCCTGTTATGAGGCTTGGTGTCCTGTGGGTTGTATTTTAGTTGTTCCACGTCGGGGATTGCCACTTTGTACGTCTTGCCGGCGGTGTTAGGCATTTTGCTGCTGCGTATCCAAGGGTTGGCTTCTCGCAGTTGCACAAATGTCAGTCCATGCTTTTTGGCAATGTCGGCCCAACTGTCTATGGCGCCGCTTACCTCTATGGTCTTTTTTATGTTGATGGCAGGGTACAGGTCGCTACTTTTTAACAAGAAACCATACCTCACAGGGTCCGAGAATATGGCTTTTGCTGTGAGCAGGCGGAATAGGTAGCGCGATGTCTCGGGCACAAGAACCATATTTATGGCGTTTTCCTCTTTTTGCGAGGCACAACGCTTGCCTATGTTGGCTGTTCCGGCATTGTAGCTTGCAGCCACTGTAAGCCAGTTGCCAAACTCCTCGTACGATTTTCTAAGGTATTTGCATGCGGCGCGTGTCGCCTTCTCTATGTTATAACGCTCATCGACATAGCTGTTTACCTCCAAACCATACTCCCTGCCTGTTTTTTCCATGAATTGCCACAGGCCGCCTGCTCCAACGGTGGAACGAGCGTTTATATCTCCGTTGCTCTCTATTATCATCAGGTATTTCATGTCGTCGGGTATTCCACACTCTTTTAGTATGGGTTCTATGACAGGAAACAGACGGTTGGCGCGTTTTATTTGCAGCATGGTGTTTATGTGCGAATAGGTAAACGCCAAAATCTCCCTGTCCATGCGCTCGCGGCGGTCTTGCGTGGCAAGGTCTATATCCTCGCCGGCAAATGTAATGGCGGTGGGTACGTCGGGCGATATGACGCAGTATGGAATTTGCGATTCGGGCTTGTTGCTTTTGTTGCTTTGCACTGCCGACAGCGCAATGTATATACACGTGGGAAGGAGTATCGCAAAAAGAACTTTTTTTATCATAATATTGTCGTTTGGGGCTTTTCTTGTTAATACTTTATAAACCGATGCGAATATACTCTTTTTGTACAAAATTTTCTTCGGAAAAAGGACTTAATTTACTATAAATATATATAGTATATAAATTTAAACAGTCTCATAATTATTATATAATTTTTTATTGCTAACTTTGCAGTAACTGTAAAACGGCAGTATCATTTACAAAATTTAAAGGGTGAACAACCCTCTTGTTCTTTATATTTTATGGAGGAATTCGAACTTATTGCCAAAACCTTTCAAGGATTGGAGGAAGTATTGGCACAGGAATTGGTTGATTTGGGAGCAAACAATGTGCAGATTGGTAGGCGTATGGTCTCCTTTACAGGTGACAAGTCTATGATGTATAAGGCAAATTTCTGTCTTAGAACGGCAGTGCGTGTGCTAAAACCAATATTACATTTCAAGGCAGCCGATGCTGATGAGGTATATAATGTCATTAAAAGTATTGAGTGGGAGGAATATCTCGATGCAAATTCCACATTCTCGGTCGATTCGGTTGTATATAGCGATGTTTTTCGCCATTCCAAGTTTGTAGCCTATCGTGTAAAGGATGCCATAGCCGATTACTTTAACGAAAAATATGGCCGTCGTCCGTCGGTGCGTCTGAACAACCCCTATTTAGTGCTTCATATACATATAGCTCACGAGGAGTGTACCTTGGCTTTGGATAGCTCGGGCGAGTCGTTGCATCGTCGCGGTTATCGTGTCGAAACGGGTGCAGCCCCCATAAACGAGGTGCTTGCTGCCGGCATGATACTGCTGAGCGGATGGCGTGGCGAGTGCGATTTCATCGACCCCATGTGTGGTTCGGGTACATTGCCCATCGAGGCTGCTCTCATAGCGCGTAATATTGCTCCGGGTGTGTTCCGTCGTAATTTTGCTTTCGAAAAATGGAAGGATTTCGACAGCGATTTGTTCCGTTCTATCTACGATGACGATTCGGCCGAAAAGGAATTTAAACACAAAATATATGGTTACGATATGGACGGACGCATGGTTGCTTGCGCTCGTCGCAATGTGAAATCGGCCATGATGGGCGATATAATATCTATTGAATGTCGCGAAATCAAAGATTTCCAAGAACCCAAAGAGCCGGCCGTGATGATTGTGAACCCGCCCTATGGCGAACGCCTCATGTCGGACAATCTGTTGCAGACATATAAGGAGCTGGGCGAGCGACTGAAACACGCTTTCCAAGGCAACGAGGCTTGGATAATAAGCAGCAGCTACGACTGTTTCGACCAGATAGGTCTGAAAGCATCGGCTCGCATCCCGTTGTATAACGGCGACCTAAATTGTGAATTCCGTAAATACGAACTGTTCCAAGGCAAGTACAAGGGGTTCCGCGACGAGGGCAATATGTTGAAAAAGGAGTTTGCCCCGCTGAAAAGAAAATCGCGCCTGACAGGCGTCGATGGCGAGCCTCGCCGCTCCGAGCGCAAGCGTTTCGACGACGATGCCCCCGATGCCGATGCTTCGGCTCGTCGTCGCCGCGAATTGGAGTCGTACTTTAAAACACGCGCAGCCCAAAAGGCTGCAACAGAGCGTGTCGGCAAGGATGCCGCAGAAAAAACAAAAGAAGGCGACAACAGAACAGGGCGATATGGCAAAGACGACACCCGTAGGCCGGCATCGAACAAAAAAGCCTATAACGACAAAAAAAAGCCGGCAGCCAAGGGTGGAAAAGAGAACGAGCAACGTCGTTCGTTCGACAAAAAGCCCTATCTGAAAGGCGGCAAAAGAACCTTCTCGGGCAAGGGAGGCAATAAGAAAAATTAAAATAACAACCCCTATACAAAAAAGGGAAAACAGATACGATTATGAGAATTTTGCTATTAGGTAGTGGAGGACGCGAACATGCCCTTGCATGGAAAATTGCGCAAAGCACAAAAGTCGAGAAACTATATATCGCACCCGGCAACGCCGGAACATCGGCAGTGGGCCAAAATGTACCCATTGCGGTGTGCGACTTCGATGCAATAGCCCGTTTTGTACTCGAAAACGAGGTGTCAATGGTTGTTGTCGGTCCCGAGGACCCACTTGTGAAAGGCATCTACGACTATTTCAAATCCGATGCCCGTTTGTCGCATGTGGCGGTGATAGGCCCCTCGCGTCAGGCGGCACAGCTCGAAGGCAGTAAAAGTTTTGCCAAGGAGTTCATGCAACGTCATTCCATACCCACCGCCGCATATAAATCGTTCGACGCCACCCAACTGGACGATGCCTATCGTTTCCTCGAAGGGCTGAAAGCACCCTATGTGCTTAAAGCCGACGGCCTATGTGCAGGCAAGGGCGTGCTGATAGTTCCCACATTGCAAGAGGCCAAAGAACAACTGAAACAGATGTTCGACGGAATGTTCGGCTCGTCATCGGCAACGGTGGTGATAGAGGAATTCCTCGATGGAATAGAGTGCTCGGTGTTCGTACTCACCGATGGCAGCGACTATGTGATACTGCCCGAGGCAAAAGACTATAAAAGGGTGGGCGAGGGTAATACCGGGCTCAACACAGGCGGCATGGGTTCTATATCGCCTGTTCCATTTGCCGACGCTGCTTGGATGAAAAAGGTCGAGGAGCGCATAATAGCCCCCACAGTCAAGGGGTTGGCTGCCGACGGCCTGCTATATAAAGGATTTATATTCTTCGGCCTGATAAACGTCGAAGGCGAGCCTATGGTCATAGAATACAATGTGCGCATGGGCGACCCCGAGACCGAATCGGTGATGTTGCGTCTGAAAAGCGACATTGTGGAAATGTTCCAAAAAGTGGATGCAGGCACATTGGCAGGAACAACCGCCGAGTTCGATGCCCGCACCGCAGTGTGTGTCATGCTTGTATCGGGCGGCTATCCCGAGGCCTATGGCAAGGGCTACGAGATAACAGGCTTGGATGCAGTCGATGGCAGCATAGTGTTCCATGCAGGTACAGCCGTCAAGGATGGCAAGACGGTGACATCGGGCGGACGAGTATTGGCAGTCTGCTCCTATGGCAAAAATCGTGCCGAGGCGCTCGATGCCTCATTTGCTTCGGCCAATAAAATAGATTTTGAAAAGAAATATTTCAGAGGAGATATAGGCTTTGACTTATAGCAAGAAATCCCCACAAAGACTGTTTGTAACCGGCAGATACACACTAACCCTTCTGCTGGTTGGAGCAGCCTTGCTGTGGCTTGCAGGGTGGTTGCTGAACATAGGCGGCCCCTTGGCACACGACATTTCGCTCCCATATTCACTGCCTTTGTGGGCAGAGCATATAATTTCGTTCTGCATATATATAGCAGTGGCTTTTATCCTCAATTCATTTATAATAATCGAGGGGCGAACGCCATGGATGGGTGGCATCATGATGTGGCTCACCGGCTTGCTGTTCTCGGTGCAGGAGGATATGTCGCTGTCGCTGTCGCTATTTATGCTCATTATGCTTGTTTCCATTCTGCTGTCGTGCTATAATTGCGACGTCGTGGAGCATAGGCTGTTTGTTACTTTCATGGCAGCGGCGGTGTGTACCATACTATTTCCGCAGTTTGCATACATATTGCCTTTCATTGTGCTATACCCGATGGCAACCTCGCTTATATCGTTCAAGGGGTTGGTGGCATCGTTGCTCGGGTTCATTACCCCCTATTGGCTGTATCTGGGAACGGCGACGTTGTTGTCGCAGTTTGCAGTGGAGTGGGGCAAGCTGTGTATCGCTTGGGACGGGCTATGGGCGGTACATATCATGGAACCATCGACCATGAACATAGCGGTATCTGCATTGGAAGTGGCAACAATGATACTTTCTGTTTTTTTGTTCATCCGTGGGGTAAATCCCACAAAACCATTAATGCGCAGGACATTGTTGTTCTTTGTTCTACTGAATATATACCTGTGGGTACTCTCTATATTTAAAACGCAAGATGCTTGCATGCTCATGGCTTGGCGTTTGCCCGGCTTGGCTGCAATGTCGGCATATATTTTTTCATTTAAATTCACCAAACTATTCAATATCTATTTTGTTATATTGAATATTGGCTGGATGGCAATTGCAATATTAGGATTATGGAATGGGTTATAGACTTTTGTCGCGACTATGGCTATTGGGGAATGTGGTTAATATCGTTCTTGTCGGGTACTATCTTCCCTTTCACAAGTGACGTGTTGTTACTGTTCTTTTTAGGTATGGGGCTGAACCCCGTTGCTCTTGTCATAGTATCGACAATAGGTAATACAATGGGTGGAATGACCTGTTTCTTCATGGGACGAATGGCCAAAGGCAGTTGGCTGTCGAAATATTTCAGATTGTCGCCCGAAAAGGCCGAAAAGGCAAGTGTCTATATTCGTAAATATGGCTATTGGGCGGCGTTTTTCTCGTTCTTGGCCATTGTGGGCGAGGCTATCGTCATATTGTTGGGAAATATGAGAGTCAGTTGGTGGAAGGTATTGTTGGTGATGACGCTGGGCAAGTTGCTGCGTTATGCTGTGTTGGCACTGTCGTGCGAGGGTGTGAAAATGGTTATATAAGGCTGTTATGGGAGCAAGAACAATCGTCGTTGCGGTACTTTCTGTTATGCTGTGTTCATGTGCGAACAAGGAGGGTGCAGATAATCTGTTGAGCGTCACAATAGAACCCTATCGCTACATCGTGGAGTCCATTGCAGGCGATGATTGGCAGGTGAGGACAATAGTCCCGAAGGGGAGCAACCCCGAGGCATTCGACCCTACACCGCGCGATATTATCTCGCTCACAGGCAGCAAGGCCTATTTCATGGTGGGCCGCTTGGGGTTCGAGAATGTGTGGAAGGAGCGCGTTGCAACACTGCATCCCGACATGCGAATTGTAGATACGTCGCAAGGTATTTCGTATTGCAGTGGCGACCCCCATGTGTGGACCTCGCCCGACAATATCCATATCATAGCGCAGAACGTGTGCAATACATTGTGCAGTATAGATACGGCATCGGCGGGGGATTATCGTCGCAGGTTGGCTCTCTTTGGCGATATGATAAACAGAACCGACTCCATTATACGCGACAGGCTGAGCAAGGGCAAGGAACGCGGTTTTCTTATTTTCCATCCATCGCTCACCTATTTTGCCCGTCGTTATGGCTTGCAACAGATTGCCATAGAACACGAGGGCAAGGAACCATCGGTGTCGCACATGTGCCACGTGATAGACGAGGCTGTGGCAAGCGGCATAGAAAAAGTATTGATACAGGCCGAGTTCGATTGCAAAAATGCTCAGTCGGTGGCACACGAGATAGATGCGCAGGTGCATATAATAGACCCGCTCAGCTACGATATCCCTGCCCAGATGCTGCATATATGCAATGTGCTTTCCAAAAACAGTGAACAGTGATAACGCTCAATAACATAGGTTTTTCATACACAGGACACACGTTGTTCGAGGGTGTCACCCTTAGCATAGCCCGTCGCGACTTCCTTGCCGTCGTTGGCTCCAACGGTAGTGGCAAGACTACCTTGATGAAAATAATCCTTGGGCTGCTGAAACCGCAGTGCGGGCAGGTGACCTTCCAACTGGACGGCGTCGGTGTGCCTTCTCTTTCTATGGGCTACTTGCCGCAATATTCCCAAATAGACCGATTGTTCCCTGTTACTGTGCGCGACGTTGTGAAAATGGGTCTGTTATGCAATGACAACCTATGGAACCCATTTACAAGCAAGCAGCAGGATATTGCCATCGACAATGCAATGCAGCGCATGGGGCTTACCGACATGGCTCATTCCCCCATTGGCGTGCTCAGTGGCGGCGAACTGCAACGTACCATGCTTGCGCGTGCAATAGTGTCGCGCCCCCATGTAATAATCCTCGACGAGCCCGACACCTATCTCGACAATACATCGGAGAATAGGATGTACAGCCTGCTCAAAGAACTCAACAACGAGTGTGCCATAGTTCTGGTGACGCACGACGTTGATAACGCGCTGCAATATGTCAAATCGGTGTATTCGCTCGACGATAAATCGTATGTAAGAGTACAGAGCACAGAGAACAGATAACAGAGTACAGAGGAAAAATCAACCCAAATTCTCCCTCGCCGGAGAGGGAGTGGCAGCGACGCAGTCGCTGACGAGGGAGTGGAAACAAGAGGTAAAGCAGAAAGTAGAAAGAAAAAAGTAGAAATAGCAAAATCGCTTGCTATAAGTATCTGTCAACTCCCTCCGAAAATAGTTCCTATTAAAGCCTTCGTTTCACTTCGGCACTCCTTTGGGAACATAAATGTTCCGTCGTCGCAAGCAAAGCTACGGTACCGCTTTGCCGTCCCTCTTCGAAGAGGGACAGCTATTTTTGCTTATACAAAACGCATAACACTGCCATCCACACGCAACGAGGGACAATCATATTGCATTGCTTTCCACCCACCAAACATCTTAAAAAAATAGTTCCGAGGTCACTCGGAACTATTGGGTTGGTATTGGTTGGGGTATTTACCTCACCACCATTTTTATTCTGCTGTTGCCAATGGCGACGATAGCTATTTTGCCTTTTTGCAGCGTGGTGGGAATGGCGGTCTCGCCCTCACTGCTCACTGCACTGCCTACGTTCATGCCGTCGGCCGAGTAGATACGTATGGCAGTGCCTTCGGCTGCGCCGCTGACAAAAATATTGCCGTTGCTGCTGCGCACAAGTACCGGGGTGCTTGCTATCTCCGATATGTCTGTGCCTATCTGCTCCATTGTGGGGGTGCTGTCTATCCAGCAGAGCGTGGCCTGTATGGTGTCGGAGTTTTCGTAGCCTGCAAGGGTGGCGTATGTGGTTATATTATAGGTGACGGTGAGTTCTATCGTGCTGTCGTAGTGGGTGCGTATGTCGCTGTCGGTAATTGTAGTGACGAATTGCGCACCCTCGGTGTCGCAGGCGATATTGAGCTTGCCTGCGGAATAGGTTATGACGGGTGTGGCACACTTAGGTGTGACTGGTGTTTGAGTGCCGGGAACATCCCCGTCTATTGCCTTTATTGTGCCGAAACCGCTCCAAGGTGCAGTGTTCTTGTAGCTGTCGATGGATTCCTCGGGCACATGCAGTGTGGCATATTCTATATAGAAATTTTCAAAGGCGTCGCTTTCTGTCCTTGGTACACTTGTTGCAAGGCAATATACATCGTCAAGGTTTTCGCAATATGAAAAAGCATCCTTATAGATATCTTTAATACCATTGCCTATTTTTATGGTTTCAAGGTTGGAACAACCAAAGTATTTACAACCAGTTATTACTCAATATTTTGCGAGTAATAAGTCAGAAATATGGTCATAACCTTTAAGGGTGCATTCTAAAAGGTGAAGATTTAACATCTTTATTGTTTCTTAACGTTCAAAGCGTATCAATAAAGGGTGTTTCTTCTCTTTTCCGTGCTATTTGCAGTTTGATGTTTCTATCATTCCACGTTTTCGGCACAAAGGTACGACAATTTCCAAGAACGGCAAAAGCACACTCTTATCAATCTATTATTTGGGAGGGAGTGAAATCTGCCGCTTGCCAAATTTCTCTCTGTCGAAAATAATAAGCCTCTGAAAGATTTGAGAACTGTTTGAATGATAGGTTTTCAAGTAAAGACCTATTATTTATGCTGTTCTTTGTTTCTACTATTTCGTCAGTCGTTTATCTCCGTTGCCGGATGCAGATTCAAGCCAAGCTGATGAATAGGAAAAGGTTTTGGAGCTGTTTACTCTCCAACGGAGGTAGAAACTGCTCCAAACGGTTTACCGCTTGACCTTTTCGTATTCAAAATGAGGTTTGGCTACCTTTGCATCCGAAAACAGAATAAAGGAATGACGTTGATTGACCCACTATTTTTCTATTTGTTTATAAACGATATTTTCATTATTAAGTCAATACAGCACTTTTTTCTTTATGAATAAAAATGTTTTTCTGTGGCTTTATAACATCTATCACCTTTCGAATAGTTGTCTTATCTGCATGTCCAGACGTATGTATATCAATGACATTAGAGAAAAGTTCACGAAATTTCTTATAACCAGGATTTGCAGCTACTTGTTCAGGAATAGTATAGTAACCCACCCAAGATGAGTAAACTAGAAGCGACTCTTCAATGGGCAATTCTTTAAGCAGTTCTTCAACGCGTGATATTTGAGAAGCCCCAACAACAAGAACAAAACCGCTCTTTTTGATTCTCTCCAATCCATTAAGGCGCAGCATCCGGGGAGAGAAATTAAATAATCCATGAGATAGTTCCGATTCCCGCTCTGTGAAAAACTTCATAGTCGATGCCATGAATTTTGAACATACATATAGTGTTTTCTTCGCTTCTAAAGCTGCATTTTTTATGGAAGCCAATCTTTCAATATCAGTAGCTGAAGCTAATACAAAAACATATTTGAATGCTTTCATCACATTTGCCATCTTTTCTGATACTCTACATTCATGGATACATTCATCATTTCGACTCAACATTGTACCTTCCGTGATAAGGGTATCAATGTTTGTAGCATACTTTCTTAATGTTGGTATCAATCCTTTGCCCATATACCCATGTGCTCTATAGTCGCCTGTATGCCAAATGCGTTTCCCATCAGCCTCAATGAGAAACATGTGTGAATCATAAATGGAATGGCAATTAAAGAAGGGGGTAATTGTGATATCTCCAATGGAAATAGAACATGGTTTCTTGCGGGGAGGTGTCCTACCCCATGAGTTCATCTTTGTAATTATCTTAATCTTATTTTCTGCATTAGATTTTTGAACGATTACTTCCTCTATTTGTTCTTTTGTTGAATTTGCATCATTCTGTAATTGTTCAAGACAAAGTTCAACTCCTTCTTTTAGTGTTCTATATTTTATAAGCAAAAGTTCCTTTGTACCTTCACTCATATATTGTGGAACATAGGTAGGTATATATTCAAACAATCCCACATGATCTTCATGGCCATGGGTATAGAACACAGCTTCATACGTTTTAGCATTAGTGGCAAAGATATTTTTCACCATTAACTTGTCTTGCTCTGGTGTTGTTGGTTCACCATTGCCTGGTAAGTTCTGTCCAAAATCTATAAAGACACGAGAAGATACTGTACTGATTTCAGTTATGCAACCTCCTATTTGTTCTAATCCTCTATGTACCTTTATGTCCATTATTCGAGATTATTTGATTTTTCAATTTCCTTTTCAATACTCTGTCTTACCCACCAAATAGCATAGGGGATGAATTTAAAACAGCGACTTTCATCAAAATTTTCAGCAGCTAACACCAAGCCTTTATTACCTGCTTCTATCAGTTCATCCATAGACAGATTATTGTTGGCGTACCTCTTGGCTACAGCTGTCACAAATCGTATTCTGAATTGTGCAAGC
>JAFQBG010000008.1 GCA_017416705.1 Bacteroidaceae bacterium | reverse complement strand
TACCATAATTGTCTTCGATATGTTTGATGGAATATCCATCTTCAAGCATATGCATGTATTTGAGCAATGCTTGGTGATCGTGTTTCTTACGCATAAAATAAACCCCAAAGTTTTTTGTCCAAACTTTGGGGTTCACTTCAATTGCGGAACTGCTTTTTATATATGGTGTGTGTGGATATATCAGGCGTCGATTTTTGCGTATGTGGCGTTTTTCTCTATGAATTCGCGACGCGGACCAACGTCGTCGCCCATGAGCATGGAGAATATGTAATCGGCTTCTTGGGCATCGCGAATGGTCACCTGTTTCAGCGTGCGTGTCTCGGGGTTCATGGTTGTCTCCCATAGCTGCTCGGGGTTCATCTCACCAAGACCTTTATAGCGCTGTATGTTGGTTTCTTTTTCGTTACCGCCGGCATACTCCTGAATGAACTCGTCTTTTTCCCTGTCGTTGTAACAGTATTTTTTTATTTTTCCTTTTGAACATAGGTACAACGGGGGCATTGCCATGTATAGGTATCCGCCTTCTATTATTTCGGGCATATAGCGGAAGAACAGTGTCATGATGAGCGTTCCGATGTGGGCACCGTCAACGTCGGCATCGGCCATCATTATTATCTTGTGGTAGCGTAGCTTTTCTATATTGGCTTTTTTGCTGTCCTCAGGGTCGAGGCCGAAACGTACTCCCAAGGCTTGTATTATGTTGTTCACCTCGTCGCTCTCGAAGGCTTTGTGCCACATTACTTTTTCTACGTTAAGTATCTTACCGCGTAGGGGGAGGATAGCTTGGAAACGGTTTTTACGACCTTGCTTTGCCGAACCGCCTGCCGAGTCTCCCTCGACGAGGAACAGCTCGCAGTTGGCGGGGTCTTTGTCGGAACAGTCGGCGAGTTTTCCGGGCATGCCGCAACCGCCCATGGGGCTCTTGCGTTGCACGCTTTCGCGGGCTTTGCGGGCTGCAATACGTGCGGTGGCTGCCAATATTACTTTGTCGACTATCATCTTGGCTTCCTTGGGGTGTTCCTCCAAGTAGTATGTCAGTGCCTCGCCAACGGCTTGGTCCACTGCACCTGTTACCTCGTTGTTGCCAAGTTTGGTTTTTGTCTGTCCCTCGAACTGTGGCTCGGCTACTTTTACCGATACGATGGCTGTGAGTCCCTCGCGGAAGTCCTCGCCCGAGATTTCGACTTTGGCTTTTTCCAAGGCTTTTGTGTCGTCGGCATATTTTTTGAGTGTGCGGGTTAGGGCACGACGGAAACCGGCAAGGTGTGTACCGCCCTCTATGGTGTTTATGTTGTTGACGTATGAATGTACGTTCTCGCTGTATCCGTTGTTGTATATTATGGCTGCTTCAATGGGCACGCCTTGTTTCTCGGTGTTCAGGTATATGACATCGCCTATGAGCGGTGTGCGCGACGAGTCGATGTAACGAACAAACTCTTTCAGTCCTTCGGTCGAATAGAACTCGTCGTGTTTGTATTGGTTGTTCTCGTCGGCTGTGCGTTTGTCGGTGAGTCTTATTGTTATTCCGGCATTCAGGTATGCCAACTCGCGCAGGCGTGTCGCAAGTATCTCGTATTGATACTCTGTGACGGTGAATATGGTGTCGTCGGGTTGGAATGTCTGACGTGTTCCTCGTATGTCGGCACTGCCTACGCAACGCACCTCGTCCAATGGCTTGCCGCATGAGTAGTTTTGTTCGTAGTGCTTGCCGTCGCGGAATACTTCTGTTTTCATGTGGGTTGAAAGGGCGTTTACACAAGAAACACCTACACCATGAAGACCACCCGAAACTTTGTATGAGTCTTTGTTGAATTTACCACCGGCATGCAGTACTGTCATGACGACTTCCAATGCCGATTTATGCTCTTTCTCGTGCATGTCCACCGGAATACCGCGACCATTGTCCTGCACTGTTATGGAGTTGCCCGGATTTATGATGACATCGATGTGGGTGCAATAGCCCGCCATGGCCTCGTCGATGGCGTTGTCAACAACCTCGTACACCAAGTGGTGGAGTCCTTTTTCGCTTATGTCGCCTATGTACATCGCGGGGCGTTTGCGCACTGCCTCCAAGCCTTCGAGTACTTGGATACTGTCGGCCGAATAATTTGTGGATATGTTTTTGTTTGTATCTTCGCTCATATAAATTTGGTATGTGAATAACTGAACAAAAATACAAAAAAACAATGGAGTATGCAAGTTCTTTACTTAAAAATACTTTTTAAGTAAAACTATTTCTGTGTGTGTGGGCAACACAAAAAGGCCGGGTGTAATCCGGCCTCACTGTTAGGTAAATATATGTTCTTGAAATTTAGGCTAATTTCGCAATCTTGGCACACAAGCCCGATTTGAGGTTTGCTGCCTTGTTCTTGTGGATTAATCCGCGTTTAGCCATTCTGTCGAGCATTTTTTGAACCTCGGGGAATTTTGCCAAAGCCTCTTCTTTGTTTGTCATGGCACGCAAACCGCGAACTGCTGAACGCATGTTCTTTCCATAATAACGGTTAAGCAGATTTCTTTTTTCTGTCTGACGGATTCTTTTAAGTGATGATTTATGATTTGCCATCTCTTTTAAATGTTTTTTATCGTTTTTATTAGTAGCCCATAGGGGAATCGAACCCCTCTTTCAAGAATGAAAATCTTGCGTCCTAGCCGATAGACGAATGGGCCATCATTTAGGTGGCTCTTTTAAAGCCTATGCTTTGTACAGCCTTTTGGGGCTTAAAGCGGTTGCAAAGGTAAAACGTTTTTTTTAATTAGCAAAGAATTTCGACTTTTTTTTGTAGTTTTGCCTGCAAAAAAAATAAAATAAGGCAAAATGACCGAAAATTTTACAGGAATAGTGTTGCGTACCATCAAGTATAGCGACAATCTGATGGTTGCCGATATGTACACTCGCTCGCACGGTCGCATGGCTTTTTTGGTGCCTGTGTCGCGCAGCAAACGAGCCAAGGTGCGTAGTGTGCTTTTCCAGCCTTTGGCCATGTTGTCTTTCTCGGCAACAGTGAAAACGTCAAAATCGCTGGGGCGCATATCCGATGCACAGATTTTCAAGCCTTACCAATCTGTTTACACCGACGTGGTAAAGGCTTCGGTGGTTCTTTATCTGGCCGAGTTTCTCTCTCTTGTTCTGCGCGAGGAGGAGAAAAACGATGCCATATTCGAGTTTTTGTTGCACTCCCTGTCGTGGTTGGATATAGCGCAGCAGGGTGCATCGGATTTTCATATTCTGTTCCTTATGCGCCTTACTCTTTTGCTGGGCATATATCCCAATGTCGAGAACTATCGGCAGGGTGCCTACTTCGACCTTGCGGCGGGGTGTTTGGTCTATGAACGGCCTTTGCACGATCAATTCCTGACGGTGGAGGATACATGTAATTTTGTGGAGTTTATGGGCATGGATTTTTCATCGTTGCACACATTTGCCCTTAACAGAGAAGCGCGAGGCAAATACCTCACGCTCATTCATAATTATTATCGTTTGCACATCCCCGGCTTGCCCGAACCAAAATCGGCTGCGGTGTTGCGCGATTTGTTTTCTTAGTTTCTTACGATAGCAGTTCTTTTACAATGCCCGAAATGGTTCGTCCGTCGGCTTTACCGGCAAGGCGTTTGGTTGCAACACCCATTACTTTGCCCATTTCTTGGGGTGTGCTCACTCCAAGTTCGGCTATTATCTCTTTTATGGCGGCTTGTATCTCCTGTACGCTCATTTGTGCAGGAAGGTATTTCTCCATTACTGCCACTTGTGCCAGCTCCTCGGTGGCAAGGTCGTTGCGGCCTTGTGATTCGTAGAGAGCGGCCGATTCACGCCCTTGTTTCACGAGTTTTTGTATTATTTTCAGGGCTGCATCGTCGGTTAGTGTGTCGTTGGCACCGGGCGCTGTCTTTGCCTCCAAAAAATATTTTTTCACATTGCGAAGTGTGGCAAGTGCCACCTTGTCTTGGGCTTTCATAGCCTCTTTAATATCGTTGCTGATGATATCGAACAGTTCCATTTTTGTAATTATTTATTGGTTCTCAATATTCTGATATTCGTTATTGTCTGTCGCAGGGCTGTCGGCTTCCGGTGTCTCCTGCGGAGCTTTGCTTGCACCGATGGCTCTTGCTGTGTTTTTTAGATTTTCAAGGTCGTGTATGCTGCGTTTGTATGTGGGCGAATTGTCTATGGTTGCTATGAAGTCTTCGTCGTTTATTTCGTCGCCGGTGAAAATAAATACTCTGAATTCTTCCTTATAGAAGGCTTGTGCCATCTTGTCTATCTTTCTATTCTCGGCCTCTATTTTCTCGGCTTCTTCGCGCGATATGGCTGCTTTTTGCTCTTCCTCTTCTTTGATAACAGGCCCCATGCCCGGAATATTTTTCATGCCAAACCCTGTTGCAAGGACTGTTACCTTCACATGGCCTTCCTCTAATGAAAAATCTTCGCTGACGCCCCAAATGACTTCGATGCTTTCGTCGGTGAACTTTTTCATGAAGGATTCTATTTCGTCCATTTCGGCAACCTTCATGGGCGAGTTGGGGTTCTCGTATATGTTGAAGAGGATTTTCTTTGCTTCGTATATGTCGTTGTCGTTGAGCAGGGGCGAGTGTAGGGCTTTGTGGAATGCCTTTGTAACACGTTGCTCACCCGAATCGATGCCGTAGCTCATTATGGCAACGCCGCCATTTTTCAGTATTTTCTTGACATCGCGGAAATCCAAATTTATTATTCCGCGTGCTGTTATTATCTCGGCTATGCTTTTTGTGGCGGTGGTGAGCACTTCATCTACTTTTTTAAATCCCTCTTTCAGAACAAAATCGGGGTATATGCTAAGCAGTCGCTGGTTGTTTATGACAAGCAGAGCATCGACATGCTTGGCTATTTCGGCGACTCCTTTGAGTGCCTGTTTTATCTTGCCGCCAAGCTCGAAACGGAATGGTATGGTGATGATGCCTACTGTGAGCATTCCTTTTGATTTTGCTATCTCGGCCACTACGGGGGCGGCTCCGGTTCCTGTGCCTCCTCCCATTCCGGCTGTGATGAACACCATCTTGGTGCCATCGTCGAACAGTGCTTCTATCTGTTGGCGACTTTCCAAGGCTGCGGCACGTGCCACTTCGGGGTCGTTGCCGGCTCCCAAGCCTTCGGTGGTTTTCTCGCCTAATTGCACTTTTACGGGTATAGGCGAGTTGGAGAGTGCCTGTATGTCGGTGTTGCATATAGCAAACGATACATTGTGTACGCCCTCTTTGTACATGTTTTGTACGGCATTGCTACCGCCTCCTCCAACACCTATTATCTTTATTATGCGTGGAGCATCGACCGGTACTGCAAACGGTAATACTTGCATATTTTCTTCGCTCATGGTTATACCTCCTTTGTATCGTTATTATTCGTTAAATAGGTCTCTACTGTTGTCGTCTTCGTCGTCGGCAACCTCTTTCAGGAAATCGCCGCCGGCTTTTTTCAGTCCTCCCAAGAACTTATCGAACAACCCATTCTTGTTTTGTTTGGGTTTTCTCTTGGCGACTGTTTTTTCTGTTTCGGGTTCGGGCTGTGGTTCTATGTCGCCAAAAAGATTGGTGACGGGCTGTTGCTGTTGCTGTTGCACCGGGGTGCTCACTACGGGAATATTCTCCTTGCAGCAGTTTTCCTTGCCACGACTCAGAAGACCAAACAGGGTGGGGGTGATGGCGCCTGTTGTCAGTTCCAAATTATCGTCGTTGTTTATGCTCAGCTCCTCGCCATTGGTTATTTTTATCTTGAAGCTTTGCAAATTATCGGCTATTATATCGCTTAGCCCTTTTAGTTTGCTGCCTCCTCCTGTAAACACAATTCGTCCTATATCCTCGCCCGAAGTCTCTATCTGGTATTTTATGTTTTGCAAAATCTCGGACATGCGGGCTGCTATTATCTGGTTGAAATTGTTTTTTTCGTTGTTATTGTTTTGCTCTTGCTGCGCACCTGTGTAGCCTCGGAATATTTTTATTTGTTCGGCTTCGCTCATGGGTATTTGTTCGCTGCATAGGTCCTTTGTTATATTGGAACTGCCCAAGGGGATGACGGTTAGCTTACGCAGCAGTTTTCCCGAGTATATGGCTACGGTGGTTGTCTCGGCTCCTATGTTAACAAGGGCTGTGCCGCTTGTTATGTCCTCTTCGCTCAGAATGACATCGGCATCTATGCGGGCGGCATTGAAGCTGTCCATTATTTTTACGTTGGCCATCTCGAAGCTCTCTTCCAGCTGCTTCATATATTGCTCGCGAACCACTATATTAAGGTAGTTGCACTGTATGTTCTTGGTGGGTGTTCCTATGGGCATTATATTCTTGTCGCCGTTCAGCTTGTATTCCAATGGGAGCACCTGTACTTTTTGATATCCTTCGGGTACGGCGAACACAGCATCGTTTTCGAGCGACATATCATCAATTATCTCCTGCGTTATCTTGGTGTATGTGTCGAACTCGCGTGTTACGCTCGATTTCACCGAGTGCATTGAGAGCCCGCCGAATGCTATATATGCCTTCTCTATCGTCACATCGTTCAATTGCGATTCCAAACGATTGATGAGGCTGTTAAGGCTTTTGCCGGTTTCATCTACATTGCGTACTACGCCTTTTGTGATAAAGCCGTTCACCGATTCGCTTGCGTATGCCATTATCTTAATGCCGCTGTATGTCTCGATACCTATTGCTCCCGATAGTTTTGAAGAGCCAATTTCTATGGCTGCAATGTAATTGTTTGTTGCCATTTGTTATTATCTCTTAGTTCCTATTATCTTGTTGTCAAATTCTATGTTTATATTGGAGTATTTGTTCCAACCGATATTGTTCAGTCCTTTTTTGTAGAACTCTTTAAGTTTGTCCAGTTTTTCGTCAATATTGTCGGCTTTTCCAAGTTCTATTGTGTGGTTTCCTACTCGTGGCACTAATACTATCTCTTTTCGGGATGTAAAATATACCTGTTCGGTTTGTTCGTTCCAAAATTCGTTGTCTTGTAGGAATTGTGCTATCTTCAACAACTCCTTTGTGGCCATTTCGCGCTCTATATGTCCGCTTGCTACGGGCAGATATATGGTGTTGTGTATGCCTTCTATTATGTCGCCTTGCTTGTCGATGAAAAACTCTTTTTCGTTTTTGTCGAATATTTGCATTATGGGTTCTTTGCATGTTATTCTTATGCCGACAAGGTTTTTGTGTGTCTTGTAGCATTGACACTCTTCTACTAAGGAGTATTCATTGATGGCATTTTCTATCACATTGCAATCTATTTGGCTCATGTTTTTTCCGGTGGGGTGTATATTCCTTTTCTTTAACATCTGCTCCAAACTGGCGTTGCTAAGCACATTGTGCCCATTGCCCGAGATGAGGATGTCTATTCCCTTGCACGAAGCCTCGTTGCTTTGGTGTCCCAAGAACAGTATGGCTGCAATTACATATAAACTTAATGCACTGACTGCGAATATAATAAAAAATTTTTTTAGCATAGTCTTGTTTTTAATATTTCGGCTATTGCCGGTACATCGTTGTCAAGGTCGCCTGCTCCTAATGTCACTAATACATCGAAGTCGTTTTTGCGTTTTTCTACTTCCTGAATAATTTGAGCGCGACTGCACATGCTTTTCTTGACGTTGCTCTCTATAAGGTCGTAGATTAGCTTACTTGTCACTCCCTCTATCGGTTGCTCGCGTGCGGGGTATATGTCGAGCAGTATAACTTCGTCGAACAAGGAGAGGCTTGCTGCAAATTCTTTGTAGAAATCGTTTGTGCGACTATATAGGTGTGGTTGGAATATGACACTTATTTTTCGGTCGCGGTATAGCTCTTTCATGGAGCGTGCGCATGCCTTTATCTCATCGGGATGGTGGGCGTAATCGCTCAACAATGTGATGCTCTCTTCTTTTATATGGAAATCGAATCGGCGGTCGGCTCCTGCAAAACTTTTCATGCCGTCGGCTATCTCCTTGGCTGTGGCACCGCACATTTCGGCCACTGCCATGGCGGCTATTCCATTTTCGATATTTATGCTCACCGGTACGCCAAGTTCTATATCATCTATTTTTTGCCATGGCGATACGTAGTCTATAATTATCCTACCGTTGCCGATGCGGATGTTTTGGGCATGAAAATCTCCTTTATCGCGTCCATAGGTGTAGCTGTTCACTCCCGGTTGTAGGCGTGGCACGACGTCTAACCCTTCGTGAATAATTAATGTCCCTCCCTCTCTTATATTTTCGGTGAATTGTGCAAAGGCTTCGAGATAGTTCTCTCTGTTGCCATATATGTCTAAATGGTCGGGGTCGGCCGATGTTATCACTGCTATTTGTGGGGATAAATGCAAAAACGAACGGTCGTATTCGTCGGCCTCTATCACAACAAGGTCGCTTTTGTCCGATAGTATAAGGTTGCTCTTGTAGTTTTTCGATATTCCTCCAAGAAAGGCTGCACAATCGACATGCGATTGGTGCAATAGGTGTGCTGTCATGGTCGATGTGGTTGTTTTGCCATGTGTACCTGCTATGCACAACCCTTTTTTGTGGCGTGTTATTATGCCCAATACCTCGGCGCGTTTTTTTATGACAAATCCGTTGGCTTTGAAGTATTCCCATTCCTTGTGTCCTTGGGGTATGGCGGGGGTGTATATGACAAGCGTGTTGTCCTTGTCGCGACATTCGTCGGGTATGGATTGGGGTTCTTCCTCGAAGTGCAGATGCGCTCCCTCGGCTATCAGGCGCTCAGTCAGTTCGCTTGGTGTACGGTCGTAGCCTGCTACAAATTTGTTTTCGCTCAGAAAATATCGTACTAAGGCACTCATGCCTATTCCGCCGGCTCCAAGGAAATATACCGATTTAATATCTTTCAGTTCCATTGTATCTGCCTATTTTAAATTTTCGTTTTTGCGACGTGTCTCCTTCTCGATATATGCATCGGCTAACATAAGTACCTCGTCGGCTATCTGCTGGGCAGCGTTGGGCTTACCCATTTTTTCTATATTTTCGCTTAGCGATGCCAGTCGTTCTGTGTCTTTTATTACGGCTACTGCGGTGGGCAATAATTCGCTTTTGGCTTTTGAGTCGGCTATGTGTATGGCGGCCCCTTTTTCGACCAATGCCATGGCATTTTTTGTCTGGTGGTCTTCGGATACGTTGGGCGAGGGGACTAATATCACAGGCTTGCCAAGCAGGGCAAATTCCGATATTGAACCGGCTCCGGCACGCGACACGACAATGTCGGCGGCGTTGAGCGCGTCGCTCATGTTAAGTACAAAATCGGTCACCGTAAGGTTCTGTGGCTTGCCTGCCTCGGCTACACGATTTTTCATCTCCTCGAAATAGTATTTGCCTGTTTGCCAAACAAATTGTATGTCGCTGTTCTCTTTTATTATATCGAGATTGGCAAGAACGCTCTCGTTTATGCTGCGTGCTCCAAGGCTGCCACCTACCAGCAGTATGCAGCGTTTTTGTGGGTCGAGGTTCATTGCTTTCAGGGACTCCTCGCGGCTGTTTCTTTTGTTTATAAGGGTGCCACGCACCGGGTTTCCGGTGAGTTTTAGTTTCTCATGGGGGAAGAACCGTTCCATTCCTTCGTAGGCAACACATATCATCTTGGCTTTCTTCGACAACAACTTATTTGTTACGCCGGCATAGGAGTTTTGCTCCTGAATGAGTGTCGGGATGTTCATGTTGGCTGCCATTTTCAGTGTGGGGCCGCTTGCATAGCCTCCTACTCCCACTGCTACTTGTGGCTTGAATTCTTTTATTATTTTTTTTGCCATCAGCTGGCTTTTCAGTATGAGCCATAGCACTCTGAAATTCTTCCACAGATGTTTGCGGTCGAATCCGGCTATCGGTAGTCCTATTATTTTGTAACCTGCCTCGGGGACACGTTGCATCTCCATGCGGTTTTCTGCTCCGACAAAGAGTATCTCGGCATTGGGATGTTTACTGCGTATGGCATCGGCAATAGATAAGGCGGGGAATATATGTCCTCCGGTGCCGCCTCCACTAATTATTATTCTGTAATTGGTATCCATGGCTCTATGTATTATTGGTGTTAGTTTCTGTATTTTCTATAATCTCTTCGGTTTGCCCTTTTCTTGCTATTCGGCCGGCATATCGGCTTACGCTTAGTATTATGCCTATGTACATGCAGTTTATAAGGAACGATGTTCCACCCTGACTGATGAGCGGCAGTGGTTGGCCGGTTATGAAATCGCCAACCGAGATGCTCATGTGTATGAGTGCTTGCACTGTTATGAGTATTCCTATGCCTAATATAAGAAAACAGGCGTAGGGGTCGTCACATTCTTTGGCTATCATGCCGCACCTGTATAGCAATGTCAGGTATAGTATTATGGTTGCTATGCCTCCAATGAGCCCTAATTCTTCTAATATTATGGCATATATGAAGTCGTTGTTGGCGTGGGGTATGTAGTCGCGTCGTACCGAGTTTCCGGGTCCTCGTCCAAACACGCCGCCCTCGGCTATGGCTATTTTTGAATATACTCTTTGTTCTTCGCCACTTATCTTTACGTCTTCGGGACGTTCGGGTGCTTTGCTCTCGGATATATCTTGCAGACGGTGTTTCCAAGTTATGAGCTTGCTGCCAAGTGTTCCATGGTGTTTAATATCTTCGGGCAGGCTCAGCAACAGTCCTACACCAAGTATCATTGCCGCTATTCCTGTCGATAAAACAAGCAGCATGTGTTTCCAATTCACCCTGCCTATGAGCATCATTAAAAATACCACTAATAAAATTATAACTACGGTGGATAGGTTCTCGGTGATGATGAAGGCACAGGGTATTATCACAATTATCAGCGATGTGAGCAGTGTGTAATCTCCCGGTCTGTTCTCGTTCTTGGGGCGCAGGTAGAACATCCCCCATGCCGAGCTCCACGACAGCCTTGTGCCATTTTCGCCTTGTGCTTTGGCAAGTATGAGCGACAGCAGCATGACCACTCCCAGCTTCACCACCTCGAAGTGCTGAAACTGTATTCCGGCTATGTTTACCCATCGTCCGCTTTGGTTTATGGATGCTCCACCACCTAATACTCCGTATAACAAGAGGATTATTCCGCAAATGTACATGAACTTGCTCATTCCTTTTATCCATTCGAGCTTCATGTTGTGCATGAACCATACCATGAACACACCGGCTATAACAAATATGGTGTGCTTTGTTATGGAGGCCCAGTAGTTGGTGTCGTAGGTGTCGCGGCTACTCGCGCTGAATACCTCTATTATGGATACTATGCTCAGTATGAAGAATATGTACCATATAGCGCGGTCGCCTTTGAATAGTCTGCCTGTTATTCCTTTACCCATGATTACAAGGTTGTTTGTTTTATTTTCAGTACTTCGTTCTTAAATTGTGTGCCACGGTCTTCGTAGCTCTTAAAAAGGTCGAAGCTTGCGCAGCATGGACTGAGCAGAACGGTTTGTCCCTGTGTGGCAAATGAACGTGCTGCGACTATACATTCCTGCATGGAGCGGGCGTCGGCTGTTGGCAGCCCGAACCTATCGAAAAAGGCATGCAGCTTGCTGTTGTCGGCTCCAAGGAACACCAATGCGCTGCATTTTTGTTGCACAAGGTCGGCTATTTCGTTGTAGTCGTTGCCTTTGTCTTTTCCTCCAAGTATAAGAACCGTCTTTGTGGTCATGCTTTGCAGGGCATACCAACAACTGTTTACGTTGGTGGCCTTTGAGTCGTTTATGTATTCCACACCATCTATCGAGGCAACCTTCTCTAAACGATGCTCCACACCCTTAAATGTTTTTAAGGCCTCACGAATGGTCTCTTTGTGTATTCCGGCTACGTTGGCCGATATTCCGGCTGCCATGGAATTGTATAGGTTGTGTTTGCCGGTGAGCGACAATTCCTCCTGCTCCATGTTGAATGCTACCGGTTCGGTGAACACTATCTTATGCTCTTGGGTGTATGCCGCTAAATTGTCCTTTTTGTCCTCGGCAAACGGGTATAGCTTTCCGTGTTTGTGCTTTGGCAACTCGACTTGTATTATAGGGTCGTCGTTCCAATATACAAATGCGTCTTCGGGTTCTTGATTTTGCAATATGCGGAATTTGGCATCTACATAGTTTTGCATGCAGTGTTCGTAGCGGTCTAAATGGTCGGGGGTGATATTCATCAGCACCGCGACGTTGGCGCGGAACTCGTACATGTTGTCGAGTTGGAAACTGCTCAATTCCAATATATAATAGTCTTTGTCGCCTTCGGCTACTTGCAGCGCAAGACTGCGTCCTATGTTTCCTGCCAAGCCTACATTTAGCCCTGCCTCGCGAAATATGTGGTATATGAGTGACGTGGTGGTGGTTTTGCCGTTGCTACCTGTTATACATATCATTTTGGCTTTTGTGTAGCGTCCTGCAAATTCTATTTCCGATATTATGGGTATGCCGGCTTCGCGTACCTGCACAACGATGGGTGCTTCGTTTGGTATGCCGGGGCTTTTTATGACCTCTTGAGCATTTAATATAAGCTCACGGGTGTGTTGTTTCTCCTCCCATTGTATATTGTGCTCGTTCAGTAATGCTTTGTATGTGTCGGATATGCTGCCAAAGTCCGATACAAAGACATCGAAACCTATTTTCTTTGCAAGAACAGCTGCGCCTGCGCCACTTTCTCCGCCTCCCAATATTACTATTCTTTTTTCCATTATTATCTGATTTTTAGTGTCATAAGGGTTATTGCTGCCATGATGATTGTTACAATCCAGAATCGGAATGTTATCTTGGATTCATGCATGGGTGTTTTTGGCCCCTTGAAAAGATATTTGCTTGTGCTGTCCAGCTTGTCATCGGTTATGCTATAATGATGGTGCAGTGGCGCACAACGGAACAGTCTTTGTCGTACTCCTTTTTTCTTGCCTTGTTTAAAATATGCGGTTTGTAATATGACTGACAGGTTCTCGGCAACGAATATACCGCATATAAGAACCAATAATATCTCTTTGTGCAGCAGTATGGCTGTTACGGCTATGATGCCTCCTATGGTGAGGCTGCCTGTGTCGCCCATGAACACTTGTGCCGGGAACGAATTGTACCACAAGAATCCTATGAGTGCGCCAATGAAGGCAAAAGTAAATATAACAACCTCTTCGCTACCCGGAAGGAACATTATATTTAGATACTCGGCCCACCCGACATGGCTCGATACGTAGGCCAGAATGGCCAGCGTCACTCCCATGATGGCTGCGTTTCCGGCAAGCATGCCATCCATGCCGTCATTCAGGTTGGCGCCGTTTGATACTGCTGTGACAATGAATATTGTTACAATGACAAAGAATATCCAACCTGCAGCATTTGCATATTCCCCACAAAACGAGAATATGGCATTGTAATCGAAATTGTGGTTTTTTATAAAAGGTATGGTTGTTTTGTTCAGTTTCTCGGGGGTGGCACGATGCTGCACCTCGATATGGTCCTTGCTCACCTGCACCGATATGTTTTCGCGCATGACGGCTTGTGGGCTTAAATACAGTGTTATTCCTATTATAAGTCCCAATGCCACCTGTGCCATTACTTTGAACTTGCCGGGCAATCCCTCTTTGTTTTTCTTGAATGTTTTTATGTAGTCGTCGGCAAAACCAACCAATCCGAGCCATAGGGTGGTGATTATGAGCAGCAGCATATATATATTGTCGAGTCGTCCCAACAGCAGACAAGGAACCACTACTGCCACTATTATTATTATGCCTCCCATAGTGGGTACACCCTTTTTCAGGTTGGTCTTGTCCATGTCGCGCAAAGTCTCCGATATTTGTCTTTTGCGGAAGAAACGTATGAAATACTCTCCGAAAATGGTGGATATGAGCAGAGCCAGAACCACCGCGGTAAGTGCCCTGAACGAGGTATATCCAAAAAGTCGTGCTCCCGGAAAATCTATCTGTTGCAATATATTAAATAGGTAGTTCAGCATTTTTTTCTATGTTTATGAGTTAAAAATCTCGTTCAAAACCTCTTTGTCGTCGAAATGGTGTTTCACGCCTTTTATTTCTTGATAGTTTTCGTGTCCTTTTCCGGCAACTAACACGACGTCGCCTTTTTGTGCCAAGGCGCATGCTGTCTTAATGGCTTCTTTGCGGTCGGTTATTGCTATTACTTTTTTTCGTTGTTCTTCGGTGAGCCCCGCCAACATATCGTCGATGATGCTTTGTGGCTCCTCGAAACGAGGGTTGTCCGATGTTATGATGACTCTGCTGCTGGCTTTAACAGCCTCTTGTGCCATTATGGGGCGTTTGCCTTTGTCGCGGTTTCCGCCTGCTCCCACAACGGTTATGATATTGCCGCGTCCAAGCAGCACATCGTTTATTGTTCCTAATACGTTTTTTATGGCATCGGGGGTGTGTGCATAGTCAACGATTGCCGAAACGCCGTTTGGCGAGTGCAGTGTCTCGAAACGTCCCGAGACGGGGTGCAGCATGCTTAGAACTCTGAGAACCTCATCGGGCTCTTTGCCTAACTCCACTGCTGCGGCAAATATTGCAAGCAGGTTGCTTACGTTAAACCGTCCTGTGAGCATGGTGGTAAATTCGCGATTGTTGAATTCGAGCAGCATGCCGTCGAGATGTATTTCGACGATACGTCCTTTGTAATCGCCAATACTGCGTGTGGAGTATTTTTTTATGTCGGCACGTGTGTTTTGAACCATGACAGGGCCGTTCTTGTCATCTATGTTTGTTATGGCAAAGGCATCGCGAGGCAGTGCGTCGAAGAAACTCTTTTTGGCTTTCAGATAGTTTTCCATGGTCTCGTGGAAATCCATGTGGTCGCGTGTCAGGTTGGTGAATATTCCTCCGGCAAACGTCAGTCCGCCTACTCGTTCCTGCGCCAGTGCGTGTGAGCTTACTTCCATGAACACATATTCGCATCCTTCGCTTGCCATCTGTCCAAGCAGACGATTGAGCGTTATGGCATCGGGGGTGGTGTGCGTGGCAGGGTAGGGGGTTCCGTCTATGTAGTTACATACTGTTGACAGCAGTCCGCACTTGTGTCCCATCTTGCGCATTAATTCATAGAGCAGGGTGGCGATGGTTGTTTTTCCGTTGGTGCCGGTGACGCCAACCAATTTGAGGCGTTGCGAGGGGTTGCCATAGTATGTGGTTGCTATTTTGCCGACTATGGCTTGTGCGTTGGGTACTATGATATATGCCACTGTGCTGCTAATTGTGTCGGGCCTTGTTTCACATATTATGGCCGACGCCCCGTTTGCTATTGCGGCGTCTATATAGTTATGTCCATCGACCTGTGTGCCACGCATGGCAATGAACATATCTCCCTCTTTTACATTGCGCGAGTCTATGCAAACCCCTTTTATATCGACTTCTTCCTTGGGAAGTACTATCTGGGTGTATTGTATTTGTCTTATAAGTTCGTTTAGTCTCATATAGCTTTATGGTTTCAGTGTGAGTTTTATATAATGTCCGGGGTGAGCCTTGCTGCCGGCTTTTATGCTTTGTGTAACCACTCGACCATATCCTGTTATGCTTGGTCGCAGTCCGGCTTTGCTCATTAGGTATAGTGCGTCTTTTGCACCCATTCCTATGACGTTGGGAACAATATTCGACAGTAGCTCGCGCGACTCCAAATTTATGGTTCCGGTGCTGTCTGTTTTTATTACTCCCCACGAGGGGTCGTCAAGTTCGGTGCTTATATTTTTTTCTCCAACGTCGATACCTATTTCGTCGAGTATGTATTCTGCCGATGTTATGTTACCCGGTTTCACCCTTGGCTGTTTGGGATGCAGCGTGTCTGTGGCCTCGGATAGCGGACGACGTTCGCTGTTGGCCATTATTTTCTCGGCTATCTCCTTGAATATTAAGGCCGATGTGCTGCCTCCGCCACCTATGTTGTTTATATTCTGTACTATACATGTGTACTCGGGATTTTCGTATGGGAAAAATCCGCAGAAACTAAGTACATTGCCTTTGCTGTTTAGCGCGGTACCGGTTTTGCCGGCAGCCTTTACCTTGTCCGACTTTGCTCTTGCTCCTGTTGCTCCTTTTTCATTGACAACGGCAAACAACATTCTTTTCAGACTTTCTACGGTGCTTTGCGACAGCATTTTGCTGTCGAGTACCTTGGGCTTGTATTCTTCGACTATGTCGCCGTCTTTCATAATTGCTTTTACCAGTCGCGGAGCCATTCGTTTGCCGTTGTTGGCTATGGCATTGTAGAACGTTATCATGTTGAGCGCGGTTTGCGATGTGGCGTATCCGCGCGACATGGCTTGCAGGTCGGCAGGCGACCATAATTTGCTTTTGGGTGTTCGGAATGTGGGTGTCCTCTCGCACGAGAGCAGGTTGAAATTTTCCTTCATTCCAAGTTCTGTCAGACGGTCGGTAAATCGTTGAGGGTCGTTTTTGTAGGCTTCGTTTATTATTAATGCCATACCCACGTTCGAGGAGTTTTGTATGACCTCGGTTACGGTTTGCCATTCTCTTTTGGGCCTTACGGCATCGTTTATCGTGCGTCCGTGCATTTTCATTTTTCCGCCATAAGTCTTTACGGAGTCTCCTTCGTGTATTTTGCCATCTTCGAGAGCTATCGAGAGGGCTATGGGCTTAAATATGGAGCCGGGCTCGCGAAGGTCGGCTATTGCATGGTTGGGCGTTTCGTTGTTGTTGCTCTGTCGGAATGTTTCTTCGTACTCGCCGTTGCTGTTGAGCGACAAGTTGACAATGGCTTTTATGTCGCCGGTCTTTACTTCCATGAGTATAACCCAACCGGCTCTTGAACCTTTGTCGGTGAGCCCGTTGCGCAATGCCTTTTCGCAAATATCCATCATTTCGACGTTCAGGGTGGTTTGTATGTCCATTCCATGAACAACGGGCTTGACTATTATCTCTTTCTCTTTTTCGGTGTGTTTCACGCCTTTTACTCCTCGCAACAACGAGTCGTAGCGTTCGTCAAGTCCATGAATATCTGCTTTTCCTTCTCCCAGTATCTTGTAATCGCCAAGCGTGCTGCTTGCCAACGAACCAAAAAATTTCTTTCTATATTTTTGTTCGTCTATTTCCAAACCCGAAACTCGTCTTGTTTCACATAATATAGGTAGTTTCTCTATTTGTTTAAACTGTGTATATGTCAGATACATCTGGTGGTTGGGACACAGCGGGTATTTTCTTCGACCATATCTGCTGTTTGTCGATTTTCCGCCGTTGCGTTGCAGTTTTATACCCTCTTTCAGGTGGGCCGAGAATTCGCCGGCACTCCACTGTGGTATAATAGTGGCGAGCCCTTCGCACAATTTGTCAAGGTCGGCTTCCCAAATGGAGTCTTTTTCGTGCCTTGCCTTTTTCATCTTGCTTTCGCTGTAATTGTAGTAGCGCAGATTGTCGAAGTTAATGTATAACTTATATTTTACAAGATTGCTCACAAGCAGCTCCCCCTTGTCGCTCAGGATGTCTCCTCGTCGGGGTTCTATGTCTCTGTTGTATCTTATTGTCTTTTTTGCCACAGCAAGCCAGTAGGGTCTTTCAAGCGTCATGAGTATTCCTGCTTTGATTATAATAAGCAGGGCCCAAACGACGAAAAAGAAGAAAACCAATAATCTGAATCGTCGGATAATATTCTTCTTGAATAGGAACATGTTTGTGTTATTTTACTGTAAATGGTGGGTTGGTGGCTGTTTTTAGTTTACTCTCGTTTTCGTTTATATATTTCTCGATGTTCGACTGACGACTTTTCTCCGAGAATTCGCTTTGTGTGGTCAGCAGTTTGTATTTCATATCCTGCTTTTGTGCTTTTAGCTCTTTTATGTGTTTTAGTTCTTGACGGTAGGCATATCTGTTGCTTACATATATGAAGGCATAAAGGGCTATCAAAAGCAGCAACCAGATATTGTTTATGAAAATATCGCTGTTGAATATCTTACCGCCTATTATATTGCTTATGAAACGTGTCTTTTTCTTTTTGGGTGTCTCTTTATTTTGCTCTTGTGTCATTGTTCTTCGGTTTTTATTGCTATACGTAGTTTGGCGCTACGTGAGCGTGGGTTTTTCTCCATTTCTTCGGCTGTGGGGGTAATAACTTTCTTTGTTTCAAAGGGCGATATTATGCGTCCGAAGAAGTCTTTCTCTATTATGCCTTCGATGTTGCCGCTTTTCATGAAGTTTTTTACTATGCGGTCCTCTATGGAGTGGTAGGTTATTACTACCAGACGTCCACCCGGCTTTAATAGCTCTTTTGCTTGTGTCAACATCTCTTTCAGGCTTTCTATCTCCTGATTTATCTCTATTCTGAGTGCCTGAAATATTTTTGCCATCTCTTTTTTTTCGCGCTGTGGCGGACAGAATGGCTTTGCGGTTTCTATCAGGTCGTTTACTCGGCTGTATGGCTTTTCGGCTCTTCTTTTTACTATTGCCGATGCCAATTTCCTACTGCAATTCAGTTCGCCGTACAGACGAAATATTTTTGCGAGCTCTTCTTCGCTTGCGTTGTTTAACAGATCTGCGGCGGTTCGGCCTCCTCGTTTGTTCATGCGCATGTCGAGCGAGGCATCGAAACGGAAGGAGAAACCGCGTGTCTCGTCATCGAAATGGTGCCCCGAGACGCCAAGGTCGGCAAGCAGGGTGTCTATCTGTTCTACTCCATAGTAGCGCATGAAATTTCTAAGAAAACGGAAATTTCCTCGAACGAATGTAAATCGCGGGTCTTTGGGGGCGTTTGCCTCGGCATCCTCGTCTTGGTCGAAACTATACAGGTGGGCATCGCCTTTGAGTCGTTCCATGATGGCTCGCGTGTGTCCTCCGCCACCAAAGGTCACATCTACGCATATATCGTTCTTCCCTATTTGCATGCCATCAATGCTTTCGTGGAGCATGACGGGGGTGTGGTATATAAGTTGTTCACTCATTGCTGCCTCCTTTCTTTTCGGTCATTATGCTTTCCAGCTCCTTGCTGAACTCCTCGGCGCTCATGAATGGCTGCGACAGTTTCTCTTTTGCCCATATTTCTATTGTGTCGTCCATGCCTATGAAACGCACCTCCTGTGCTATATTCACCATGTCTCTGTATCGTTTGGGCAACAGAATACGTCCGTTGCTGTCTATGGATAGCTCCTCGACATCGGCCACAAATGTTCTGAATATCATTTGGTGTCTTACATTCCATTTGTCCAATCGACTGCGGAGCAGGTCCAACTGCTCGTTCCAGCTTTTTTCGGGGTAGAGCACAAGGCAATCTTGGTAAACGTCTTTGCGCAACATAACTTTTTCGCATTCTGCTGTTTGCAGTATGCGACGGAAACAGGCCGGCAGGAATACACGTCCCTTGCTGTCTGTTTTTGCCTCTATGTTGCCTATGAAACGCATGTTTTTATTCCGAATGTAGTATATTCGTTTCAAAATTACACAATTCCCCACAATTCCCCACTATAAAGTGCAAATAAATTTTCAGCAAAGTTTTCAACAGGTTGTTGATAGCGGTGTCAATATATATTCTGTTGAGAATAAATTCGTTGTCTGATGTGGTCGTGGGTGGGGTGTACATATAAAAACAGCGACAAAAAAATGTCGCCGTTTTTATATGTGTTATTTTCTATTTGTTTATTATTTTTTCTTTGGCAAGAATATATTCAGCAATATACAACCTATGATTGCCGATATAAACGAACCGCATAGGATACCAAGCTTGGCTTGTCCAAGCAGCATGGTGCCTACCTCGGGTAGCGACGAGTATGATAGGTCGGCAATGAATATGGACACGGTGAGTCCAATACCGCATAGCATAGATACTCCCGAGAACGATTTCCAGTTCGAGCCTTGTGGCAGTGTGACAATTCCGCATTTGACGGCTATCCATGAGAACAGGAGCACTCCCACGAACTTACCAATCACAAGTCCTGCCATGACCGACAAACCGACACCTTGGAATAGATTGTCGATGCTCATTGTCGAGAAGTCTATACCTATGTTTGCAAAGGCAAATATAGGTATGACAACATATCCTATAAGTGCATGCAGGTTGTCTTCGAGGTCTTGTAGCGGGCTTATCAATTTGTCGGCTGCCGACTCTATGCTTTTCAGTTTGTTTATTTCCTCGTGCGACAGAATGAACGCTCCCTTTTTGTCGGAGTCGATAACGGGGAATCCATTTAAATTCTCCCTGATACGGTTCAGGTAGAAACCGGTTCCTTTTTGCAGTGTGCATGGCACGCAGAACGCTGTTATAACACCGGCTATGGTTGCGTGAATACCCGAATTCAGCATGGTGTACCAAAGCACGAGTCCTGTGAGCAGGTAGAAAAATTTGTTATGTACCTTCATTTTGTTTGCAACCATCATCACCACTACGCACAGAAGCGACAGTAACAAGAAATTGGTGTGCAGGTCGGAACTATAAAACAGTGCAATTACAATAATTCCGCCAAGGTCGTCGGCAACGGCAAGTGCAGCCAAGAATATTTTTAATCCGGTGGGTACCCTGCTGCTGAACGCCGACAAAACACCCAACGAGAATGCTATGTCTGTTGCCATGGGGATGGCCAAGCCTCGTTGCATGTCGGCATTGTCGGGGCATAACAACCAAAACACAAGTACGGGGAACAGCATACCTCCGCATGCTCCTATAATGGGTAGCATGGCTTTCTTGGGCGATGACAGTTCGCCAACAAGGAACTCGCGTTTTATTTCAAGGCCTACCGACAGAAAGAACAATGCCATGAGGAAGTCGTTTATGACTTGCAACACCGTCATGGCGTGTCCGTTGTGGCTGAACAGGTTGAAACTGCCAATTGAAATGCTCATGGTATTTTGCCATAGGTCGAAATACCATTCCTTTGCAGAACTATTGGCACATATAAGTGCCAAAACGGTGCATAAAATAAGAAATACGCTTGCCGAAGCATATTTTTTTAGCATGCTCATAAAACTATAATTTATCATTTTGTTTTATCCTGATTTTGTTTTGTATTGTTTTATTTGTGAATATGTTGTACTTGGCGTTCGGGGCATTATTCCTCGGGGGTGAACATGGGGTCCCATGCAGGCAGCATGGTGGGTTTTTCTTTAAGAACATCCAATACCTCCGATGGTACATATTTCTTGTCAACCACCAAGCGGAACATATATTCGTCGAACCATTCGTCGGTCATTATTATTGTTCCTTGAAATCCCGAACCGGCTCCCCAGCTGTTTTCCACCTGCCATTTCACAGGCTTGCCGTCTTTGTCAAGGTCCACGGCTTTCAGTGTCATGGCGTGCGACGAGCCGCTGTCGTATGTCATGATGCGTTCGCGTTTGTTCATCCCGAATTCGGTGCCGAACAGTGCTTCGTAGTCGTAATTGGCTATGTCGAGCAGGCCTCGTTTCGAGTCGAGGAATTTGCCCACGTCACACGAGAAATACATCATCGTGCTGTCTTTTATGGATGCTATTGCCATTGCTTTTATATCGTCAAGTGGCAGGTTGACATACAGCCAGTTATGCCCGTCGTGCATGTGGCGGTCGTATTCTATTTCGTATGATTTCCAATAGGGGCGTGTGGGGTCGTTCATCAGCATCACGTAGTCGTTTTGCAAATCCCAACCAATGTATTCCTTGTAGAAACTTTGGGGTGTGTATGTGCGTGGCTCTTGGCGATACTTTCCGTCGGCATCCTTTGGAGCCCATGTGAATTCTGTGGGTGGCACTCCATATACCTGTGCCAGCATGCGGTATATCACTTTCAGCTGCTCTTTTTTCATTTGTAGCAAATCCTTTTCTTTTGCTCCTTTGTCCCACGCTTGGCGCAGACGGATGCCAAATTCACGCAGTTTGCGTTTCAGCAGGCTGTTGAATGCGCTTGTGTTGTTGCTTGTATATGTCTCTTTCATTACGCTTTTGGGCACAACGCCATATTTTGCCACAAGGTCGGCTACACCGGTGAATGTACCTCCATCGCTCAGGGGGTTCTTGAACAGCCATTCAACGGAGCGGTCGTCGAAAGGCTTTTTGCGGGTGTCTATTATGCCTTGAAGGAACAGGTTCGATTTCTCCAATTGGTCGTAAAAGAAATTATATACTTGTGAGAATTCGAATGTGCCTAATTTTTGTTCGGCAATCATTTTGGCACGCATCACATTCATGCCGGTAAACAGCCAGCAACGTCCCGATGATTCTTGGTTGGTGATACCTTTTGAGTTTACACTGTTGCTGAAATATGTGTACATCTCAATTTGGTTGTCTCGGTCAAGGGCAACGTTGTTTACATTGTTGCTTTTCATGACGTTTTGCAGCATTTTCTCGGAGTCGGTGGGTTGGTAGCTGCCGGCTATCTCTGTCAGCATTTCGGGGCTTATGCCTCCACTGTTCTGCGCTGTGGTTCCAAGTGCAATGAACATGGCTGTCAAGCAACTTGCGATTTTAATTTTTTTGTACATATTTTAATTTTTTGTGTTTTGACGCTGTTTGAATTTCTAAAATTATTTTCTTATGCGAAACTGTTCGTTTCGCCGTTTCTTATCTTTTTTGCGAAGATAGGTATTTTTTGTTTATTATCAAAAAGTGTGCTGACGTTGCATCCCTTTTATGAATGTAAGGGCTGTTTCAATGTCCTTTATATTCTCAACGATAATAACCATGCGATGGTTCTCTTCCTGCATCCTGCATTTAAATATTGTGCTGTTTATGTAGGTGAGTATGTTGCCGAATATGTCGCTCTGGTAGAATGTTTTTTTGTCGGTTTCTACAAAAAACAGTTTCATTCTGCCTCCTTTCAGGTATATTTTCTCTATCCCTACTTGTTGTGCTTCGCGACGCAATATAACCATGCGCATCAGTTCTTCTGCTTCGTGTGGTATTGCGCCAAAGCGGTCTTTCATGCGACTGCGGAACGCTATTAGTTCTTTTTCGGTTGTTATGGAGTCTAACTCACGATACAGCAATATGCGTTCGTTGCTGTCGGGTACGTATAGCGGTGGGAAGAATAGTTCCAAGTCGCTCTCTACAAGGCACTCCTTTACAAGCATGCCGTTTTCCTGTTCCTCGTCGTTGTGAAGGATTTCGGCAAATTCCTCTGTTTTTAGCTCGCGTACAGCCTCGGCAAGTATTTTCTGATAGGTTTCGTAGCCTAAATCGGCTATAAATCCGCTTTGCTCTGCTCCCAAAAGGTTGCCGGCACCGCGAATGTCAAGGTCCTGCATGGCTATGTTCATGCCGCTGCCAAGTTCGCTGAAACTTTCTATGGCTTCGAGCCTTCGGCGCGATTCGCTGTTGAGCAGGTCGCGAGGCGGAGTGAGCATGTAGCAGAATGCTTTTCTTTTTCCTCGTCCCACACGTCCGCGTATCTGGTGCAGGTCGCTAAGTCCGAAACTTTGTGCTTGGTTTATTATTATGGTGTTTACGTTTGGTATATCTATTCCGTTTTCGACTATCGAGGTGGCTATGAGTACGTCGTAGTCGTGATTGATAAAATCGTATAGTCTTTTTTCCAGTACGGTGGGTTCCATTTGCCCATGTCCTATACATACGCGTGCATCGGGTATATGTTTTTTTATCATATTTTCCAGTTCGTGCATGTTGGATATGCGGTTGTTTATGAAAAACACCTGCCCGTTTCGGCTTAATTCAAAGTTTATGGCCTCTTTTATTATTTCGGCATCGAACGTATGTATCTCGGTGTGAATGGGATAGCGGTTGGGCGGCGGCGTTTGTATCATGGAGAGGTCGCGTGCGCCCATAATGGAAAATTGGAGTGTTCGTGGAATGGGTGTGGCTGTCATTGTCAGGGTGTCAACGTTCACTTTCATCTGGCGCAGTTTCTCTTTTACTGCCACACCGAATTTTTGCTCCTCGTCAATTATGAGCAGCCCTAAGTCCTTGAATTTTACATCCTTGCCTGTCAAGCGATGTGTCCCTATCAGTATATCTGTTTTCCCCTCGCTAAGGTTGTTGAGAACTTGTTTTATGGAGGCTGCGCTACGGGCACGACTTATATATTCCACTGTGCATGGAAAGTCTTTCAGTCGCTCTTTGAATGTTAGGTAGTGCTGGTAGGCCAGAACCGTTGTGGGCACAAGCACTGCCACCTGCTTGCCGTCGGCAGCCGCTTTGAAGGCAGCGCGTATGGCTACTTCGGTCTTTCCAAACCCTACATCGCCGCATACAAGACGGTCCATGGGGCGTTTGCGTTCCATGTCGCGTTTGACTTCGGCAGTGGCTTTGTGTTGGTCGGGGGTGTCCTCGTACATGAAACTCGTCTCTAATTCGGTTTGCATGTAGCTGTCGGGGGAAAAAGCAAATCCCTCTTCCCTGTAACGTTGCGAGTATAGTTTTATAAGGTCGCGTGCAATGTCTTTTATTTTCTTTTTTGCACGCTCCTTCATGCGTTCCCATGCACCTGTTCCCAATTTGTTTATGGTTGGTGCTTCGCCCTCTTTGCCGCGGTACTTGGATATTTTGTGCAGATTATGTATGGACACAAAAACAACGTCGTCGTTTTTGTATATCAATTTTATGGCCTCTTGCATTGTGCCGCCGTTGGGTATGCGCACCAATCCGCCGAACTTGCCTATTCCGTGGTCTATGTGTACAACGTAATCGCCTGTCTTAAATTCTTTCAGTTCTTTCAGGGTGAGGGCCACTTTGCCGCTGCGGGCTTTGTCGCTTCGCAACCTGAAATTATGGTAACGACCAAACAGTTGGTGGTCGGTGATGAAGGCGGCGTGCAATGTGTTGTCTGTATATCCTCCGTGTATGGTGTGTCCTATGGGCGTGAAGGGGATGGCTCCCTTGCGCTCTTTGAATATAGTGTCAAGACGCTCTGCCTGTCTCTTGTCGTCGGCAAGCAGGAATATCTTGTAGTTTTTTGCAATGTAATCTGTGAAGGTTTGTTCCACAAGGTCGAAATCCTTGTTGAATATGGGCTGCGGCGTGGTGTCAAATTCTATTTTTGTTCCTTCCGATAGGTGCGACGAATGTAATTCCCAATGCTTTACTTTGCCGGCAAAGGCTGTTAATTCGTCGGCAGTCATCAGCTGGGGCATCTGTGGAAGGTTTTCGTCGGATAATTTGGCTTGCAGCGTGAATCCCTCGCGATGCAATTTGTCTATATTGTCCTTTATGTGTGTTATGTCCTTTGTAATCAGAATGGTGTTGCGTGGCAGGAAATGTGTCATGGCGACATCCTCGCTGCCTGTTATCTTGGGTACTATTGTCGCGCTCTTCACTGTCTCCTTCGATAGCTGTGTCTCCACTTCGAACAGGCGTATGCTCTCTACCTCGTTACCGAAAAAATCTATGCGGTAGGGCAGTTCCGAGGAGTATGAGTATATGTCGATTATGCTGCCGCGTACCGCAAATTCGCCCGGTTCATAGACATACGTGGCCTCTTTGAATCCTAATTTTGCCAATTCGCTCTCGATGGCTTCGCGCCGCATTACCGCCCCGCAATCTATTGTCAGCGTGTTCTCTTGCAGTTCCTTTTGCGAGACAACCTTCTCGGCTATGGCATCGGGGTGGGTTATTATGGTCACTCCCTGAATGCTTGCGGCGTTGTTTAGGCGGCTCATCACCTCGGTACGTAAAATACGATTGGCTTCGTCCTCCTGACCATACTTCATGGCACGTCTGAACGACGATGGGAAAAACAAAATGTTCTCCTCGCCGCATATTTGTGTCATATCGTGGTACATATACCCGGCCTCTTCGGCATCGTTCATGACAATGAGAAAGGTTTGTCGGGGGGCGCGTTTTCTCAGCCCGCTCAAAACAAGTGCGGCGGCACTTCCCGTCAATCCTCCTATGAAAACGTGTTTCTTGTTATTCTCTTTTTGTAGTTTTTCCAGAGCTATTACCCCGGGATGGTTGGTGTATATATGCTGTAATTCCAAGGACTCCATAGTTCTGCAAAATTACATTTTTATTCCGTTATTTCTAAAAAAACACATTCACTTATGTGCTCTTTAACTTAAATTTATTTATAAATTTATTTTTTTAGCCGTTAAGAGGGTGAATTGCTCTCTTTTTTCAGTATCTTCGCAAAATGAAATATAAAATATATGGCACAAAGCGACAGTGTAATAATAATACCCACCTATAACGAGAAGGAGAATATTCGTAATATAATAGGCGCCGTTCTCTCTTTGGAACATTCTTTCGATGTTCTCGTTGTGGACGATGGCTCTCCCGATGGAACCTCCGACATTGTAAAATCTATAATGGTCGAGCATCCCGGGCGGGTATATATAATAGAGCGTTCGGGCAAGCTTGGTTTGGGCACCGCCTACATTGCCGGTTTCAAATGGGCTTTGCAACAGAACTACGAATATGTTTTCGAGATGGATGCCGACTTTTCGCACAATCCCGCCGATGTGCCTGCTCTTTATGAGGCCTGCGCCAAGGATGGTTACGACCTATCCATTGGCAGTCGCTATGTGACAGGCGTAAATGTTGTCAATTGGCCCATGGGGCGTGTACTCATGTCCTATTTCGCATCGAAATATGTGCGCATGATAACAGGTATCCCTGTTTATGACACCACAGCCGGTTTCAACTGCTACCGACGCAAAGTATTGGAAACTATAAACCTCGATTCTATCCAATTCAAAGGATATGCCTTCCAGATAGAAATGAAGTTCACAACCTATAAATGCGGTTTTAAAATAAAGGAAGTACCGGTGATTTTTGTCAATCGTGTGCTGGGCGAGTCTAAAATGAGCGGTTCCATATTCAGTGAAGCCTTTTTCGGCGTCATAAAAATGAAATGGGACAGCCTGTTCAAGAAATATCCAAAAATATCCTAAGTGTCATTATGGAAAAAACAGAACTACAAAATACAAACAAACAGTTCGAAGCAGTGATATCCCTGTGCCGCGAACTATTCAGTAAAAAACTATACGACTATGGTGCATCGTGGCGCATAATGCGTCCGCAGTCATTGACCGACCAAATATTCATTAAGGCAAAACGCATACGCACCTTGGAGACGGGCAATGAAAATATGGTGGGCGAGGATATAAACTCGGAGTTCATAGGCATTGTGAACTACGGCATCATATCGCTGGTTCAATTGGACAAGGGATATGCCGACAACTGCGACATAACAGCCGAGGAGGCTTTGCAATTGTACGATGCCAAGGCGCAAGCAACCCTTGAACTGATGAAAAAGAAAAACCACGACTATGCCGAAGCATGGCGCGGTATGCGTGTCACATCCTATACCGACCTAATCCTCACCAAGATATGGCGCACAAAACAAATTGAGGAGCTTGGCGGTGTCACCAAAGTATCCGAAGGCGTTGATGCCAATTACATGGATATGATAAACTACGCAGTATTTGCATTGATAAAAAATGGCGCGATTGATTAATACACAAAGACTGACCATGCTGTTAGTGAACCTGTCGCGTTTACTATTGTCGTTGGTGCTGTTGCTTTCGGGTTTTGTGAAAGCAGTGGACCCTGTGGGTCTGTCCTATAAGCTGCAAGAGTACTTTGCGGCATTCGGCATCGATAATATAGGCGATGGTTGGTTCCTGTTGGGTGCTTCGTTGCTTTCGGCTGTGGAGTTCATAACGGGTGTTCTTCTGCTCATGGGCGTATATGTCAGGGGGGTGACGTTGCTCACTTTTCTGTTCTTCCTTTTATTCACGCCCTTGACACTTGTTCTGGCAGTGTGGAACCCGGTGCACGACTGCGGTTGTTTTGGCGATGCCTTCAAACTTTCCAATTGGGCTACATTCGGCAAAAACATCGTGCTGTTGCTGCTTGCCACCATTGCATGCGTGAAAAGCCGACTCTTTGTGCGTCGTGTGTCGGTGCACAACCGATGGGCGGTAGCCTTGTTTGCCGTATCCTACATAACGCTGGTCGAGGCTGTGTCGCTGTCGTTCCTTCCCGTGATGGATTTTCGCCCGTTTGCCATAGGGCGCGATTTGCGTTCTGCCGTCGAGGATGTACCATCGGAATATAAAGTAATATATCGTTTCGAGAAAAACGGCGAAGTAAAAGAATTCAGCGACGAAAACTATCCCGATAGCACGTGGAACTACCTTGGCAGTCGCAGCGAAATCATCAAGGCTGGACACCCGTCGCTCATACCCGATTTTTCGTTCTTGGATATGCAGTCGGGGCACGATTATGCACAGGAAATCCTCTCCGACACAGGCTATGTATGCCTGCTTGTCATCAACCGCATAGAAACAGCCGACGAAAGTCGTGTTGACAAGATAAACGACACATACTATTTCTGTGTGGAGCAAGGCGTGAAATTCTATGCCGCAACGTCGTCGGAGCCCGAGAGCGTCGAGCTATGGCGCAAACGGACAGGCGCCGAATATCCCATCCTGTGGGCCGACGAGATAATGCTAAAAACCATTTTGCGCTCCAACCCCGGCTTGTTGCTCATGAGAGACGGCATGGTGGCAGGGAAATGGAACGTTACAGACCTGCCCACAGTGGAGCAGATGTATAGCTCGCCAACCCTCATGCCCGACAAAGTGAAAGGCATTTACGACTATACCCGCAATATCAATATATGGCTGTTGCTGTTTGTCATACCGCTGTTGCTCATAATATTAGCCGACATGTTCACCGGTGGCAGTAAAAAAGAAACAGCAGCCCACAAGAACAGCCCTTCCGATAAACAGACAGAACAAGAGTGAAATAATAAATACAAACCCTTAAAAAGAAAAAACATGAGAAAGAAAATTGTTGCAGGAAACTGGAAAATGAACTTGAACCTTCAAGAAGGTGTTGCATTGGCAAAAGAACTCAACGAGGCTTTGACAGCCGACAAACCCAATTGCGACGTAGTAATCTGTACTCCCTTCATACACTTGGCATCGGTAGTGCCCGCAGTGGACGCATCGGTGATAGGTGTTGGTGCCGAGAACTGTGCCGACAAAGTGTCGGGTGCATATACAGGCGAAGTGTCTGCCGCTATGGTAGCTTCGACAGGTGCTAAATATGTCATCCTTGGTCACTCCGAGCGTCGCGCATACTATGGCGAAACCGAGGAAATCCTGAAAGAGAAAGTACAATTGGCGTTGGCAAACGGCCTCACACCCATTTTCTGTATTGGCGAAGTATTGGAGGAGCGCAACCAAGGCATACAGAACGAGGTTGTTTATAAACAACTCGCAGGTTCTCTCTACGACCTGTCGGCCGAGGACTTCTCAAAGATAATCCTTGCCTACGAGCCGGTTTGGGCCATCGGTACAGGACTCACAGCAACCCCCGAGCAAGCACAGGAGATACATGCCTACATCCGTTCGACCATTGCACAGAAATATGGCAACGAAGTGGCAGAGAACACCTCGATACTATATGGTGGCAGCTGCAAGGCAAGCAATGCAAAAGAGCTTTTCGCTAATCCCGATGTAGATGGCGGACTCATTGGCGGTGCATCGTTGAAGGCAGCCGATTTCAAAGGTATCATCGACGCATGGAAATGAAAAAACTGTGTATAATGACAATTATGTTACTTTGTGCCTTGACAATCAAGGCACAAAGTAACATTGTTACCGAACTCCAACGCGATGTTCAGGGGCAGGGTACTGTGCGTGTCATGCAGCCTGCCAAGCTGATAGAACTCATGGGCTCCATGGCCAAGAACAACGGCAAGGTGGCGCAAGTCGAGGGCTATCGTGTAATGGTCTATTCGGGAAACAACTCGCGTACAGCCCGCGATGAAGCCAATAAAATGGCTAAATACATGCGCGACAATTTCCCCGGTGCGCAGGTGTACGTAGTTTTTGAGTCGCCCATACGTTCCTGTCTCTATGGCGATTATCGCACGCGCGAGGAAGCCGAGGCTGTTATGTACAGGCTAAAAGCCACTAAAAAATTCAAAGAAATTTCCGTAAAGAAATGCCTTATAAACCTACCTTATTAATATAAATAGGATGCAAGAAAACAGGGAAAAAATCATCGAGGGGCTCATGGATAATTGCCGTAGCATGCTCGAACTAATAGGCGAGGATACTGCTCGCGAGGGACTTATTAAAACACCCGAGCGTGTGGCACGTGCCATACTCGACACCACATCGGGGTACAACGAAGACCCACATGCCATATTGCGCGGTGCCATGTTCAAGGAGGATTACAGTCAAATGGTTATAGTAAAGGACATAGATTTCTATTCCCTGTGCGAACATCATATATTGCCATTCTTTGGCAAAGTACATGTGGCATATATACCCAACGGATACATCACAGGGCTAAGCAAAATTGCGCGAGTGGTCGATGTATTTGCACGACGTTTGCAAGTGCAAGAACGTCTGACACTGCAAATAAAAGAGTGCATACAACAGACGCTTAACCCCCTTGGTGTCATGGTTGTTGTCGAGGCACAGCACCTGTGCATGCAAATGCGTGGAATAAAAAAGCAAAACTCGGTAACCACCACATCCGATTTTTGTGGCGCATTCAATCAGGCAAAGACGCGCGAGGAATTTATGAATTTGTTGCGCAACAGGTAATATACATTATATATTTATATAAGGTAGGTTGTTTCCGCGGAAGGGGGGCAACCTTCTTTTTTTCATACGTTCAGTGCGGTGCTGCCAAAACCATACATTCGCAGTTGGTTGTTAAGCGTCTGTTGCGTGTCTTTAAGGTATTTATAATCCTGCATGACCTCCATGTAGCGCGTGCTGTCGGCTGCAATAGCGGGGTCTTTCAGTTGCTCCATGGTTTTTTTCAGTAGCTCGTCTATTATGCTCTGTTTGTATGCCGTTGCTATGCGCATGGTTTGTTCAAACAGTATTGCCTGCTCGTTGTGCTCCTCGCTCTGCATAGACTCGCTGAAAAACTTGCTCAGCATGTAGCGGTCGCTGCATAGCTCGGCTGCCAGACGCGATACTTCGGCGTCGGGGTGTGCCATAAAATAATCCTCGGGTTTGAAGCTTGCTTCGTTGCCGTGTTGCGATGCTTCCTCGAATATGCGTTTGTACAATGGGTGCGTTAGCTCGATACAATCGTCCTTGAACGAGTAGAAAAGGTACGAGATGATGCTTTCGGTATATGCCGGCGTGCCACTCTGTTTGTTTTCGGGTACTTGCAGTGTCTTGCCGCCATTGCGCAGTATAAACTGTATTATTGCTTTCTCCTTATTATATAATATATTGTTGTTTTGTTTTTCTTCGATGCTTGCCTCTATCCCGTTGTCGAAATCGTTGCCTTGTGTGGGGGTGTTTCCCTCGGCCTCGTTTTCGGTATTGTTGTAGCTGCGGCGTTGTTGCTCCTGCATGCGTTGTTTGCGAATTTTTGCAACCTCGGACACCAGCAACTGCTCCGCTACGTTAAGCATGCCGCTGCATCGTTTTATATATTCGCTGCGCAATATGTCATTGGGCACTACCGATATGCTTTTTACAATGTCGCCTATGAGCGTGGCGCGACGCACAGGGTCGTTGCCCACTTCGTCAAGCAGTAGGTTGGTTTTAAATCGTATGAAATCGACGCTGTTTTTGCCTATGTAGTCTTCTATTTCCTGCGTGGAGTGGCTTTGTGCATAGCTGTCGGGGTCCTCGCCCTCGGGCAGTAGCACTACATTTATGTTCATGCCCTCTTCCAGCAGCATGTCAATTCCGCGTATCGAGGCTTTTATGCCTGCTTTGTCGCCATCGTACAGCAGGGTGACATTGTTTGTGAAACGGTGTATCAGGCGTATTTGCGCTGTTGTCAGCGATGTTCCCGATGAGGCTACCACATTCTGTATTCCGGTCTGGTGCATGGATATTACATCAAGATAGCCCTCGACCAAAATACAATGGTCGCGTTTAATGATGGCCTGTTTCGAGAAATATAATCCGTATAGATGGTCGCTCTTGTGGTATATATCCGACTCCGGCGAGTTTACATACTTTGCCGCTTTGGGGTTGTTGTGCAGTATGCGCCCTCCAAAGGCTACCACCTTGCCTGATATGGTGTGTACCGGAAATATCACGCGACCCCAGAAACGGTCAATAAGACGCCCGTCGTCGGTGGTGTAGCACACGCCTGTCTTGGCTATCAGGTCGGCACGGTATCCGGCACGCGTGGCTGTGGTCGCAAAACTGTCGCGTCGCTCGGGCGAGTATCCCAAACAGAATTTCCGTATGGTCTCGTCGTGCAGCCCGCGACTGCGAAAATAGTTCAGTCCTATGGCTTCTCCCTCGGGGGTGCCATGTAGCGTATCGACAAAATATTGCAAGGCATATTGGTTTATCACGAACAGACTCTCGCGCAATTGGTTCTGCTGCTTCTCCTCGTCGCTCAGTTCGCGTTCCTTTATTTCTATATGATATTTTTTTGCAAGCCAACGAAGAGCATCGTAATAGTTCAGTTGCTCATGCTCCATAATAAAATGTACAGCGCCGCCTCCTTTGCCGCATCCAAAGCATTTATATAGGTTCTTTGCCGGCGACACAGTGAACGAAGGAGTTTTCTCGTCGTGGAAAGGACATAACCCAATCATGTTCACTCCGCGTCTGCGCAGTACCACAAAATCCGATACAACCTCCTCTATTTTGGCTGTATTCATTATCTGTTCAATTGTATTGCGGTCTATCATATAAAAATATCTGCCTGTAAATGCAAAGTTAGTATAAAACCATATAAAAATAAAATTCAAATATCAGAAGTTGTTTAAAATCCGAAAAATATTTTCCTGTAAATTGTCCGAGTTTATATGGCCAAATTTTCACAGGGCAGAAATTGTGAAAAAAACGACACCGCAAAAGGGGTAATTGCGCAAATTCAAGCAGATTTTTACTTTTAATTGTGTATCAAGCGCATACGCCTGCCGCTTGGCGCAGAAATGGCGAATGTGGTATCTCAGGAACAGATTGGGCGAATAAAAAAAACAATTTTTTTCAAAAAAAAGTTTTGAAAAAGTTTGTAGGTTCAAAAAAAAGCTCTACCTTTGCACTCGCTTTCGACAAGGAACCTCCTTGTATTCGAAACGCCGACGATCCTTGACATCATTCCATACAGACAAAGCAGTAC
>JAFQBG010000007.1 GCA_017416705.1 Bacteroidaceae bacterium | reverse complement strand
CGGCTCAAACATCCTGCGCCCTTGTCCAAAACGTCGCTAAGCCTCGCTCTATCCCTTACGGTGACGGTCTTTTTCTGAATATGTTTGGTGGGTGGAAAGCAATGCAATATGATTGTCCCTCGTTGAAGAGGGACGAGCATTAGTCGGATGACTAATGCGGAGGGAGTTGACAAAACAACAGCAAGCGATTATTCTCTTTGCTATTTCTACTTTTTTCTTTCTACTTTCTGCTTTTCCACTTGTTTCCACTCCCTCGTCATCGACTTTGTCGCTGCCACTCCCTCTCCGGCGAGGGAGAATTTTACAAATGTTTGGAGGGTGGAAAGCAAAACTATATAATTGTCCCGCTTTGAAGAGGGACGAGCAACGCTCCGCGTTGCGGAGGGAGTTGATAGATATTCATAGCAAGCAATTTTACTCTGTTATCTGTCATCTTTCATCTGTACTCTGTACTCTTTACTCTTTATAAACCCCTTGGTGTTTATTCGGCGGAGTGTTGCTCCTCGAAAAATCTCCAAATATTGTCCTGTGGGGTGGGGGCGGTGATGCTGATGAGTGTTTTTGACACCGGGTGTATGAACTCCACGTGGCGGGCATGCAACGATATGCTGCCGTCAACATTGGAACGCGCCGCACCATATTTCAAGTCGCCCTTTATGGGGCATCCTATTGCCGACAGCTGGCAACGTATCTGGTGGTGGCGTCCTGTTTTCAGTTCCACTTCGATGAGGTTGTAGTTTTGCGAGGCTGCTATGTGGCGATAGTGCAGCAGGGCGTGTTTACTGCCTTTTACCTCCTTGTTATATGCAAAACTTTTGTTTTTCTTTTCGTTGCGCAATATCCAATGCGACAACTCCGCCTCGTGCTCTTGTGGTGCCTCCTTTGTTATGGCCCAATATATTTTTTTCACATTGCCGTTGCGGAACATCTCGTTCAGGCGTTCAAGCGCCTTGCTTGTTTTTGCAAAAACCACAACGCCGCTTACCGGACGGTCCAGACGGTGGGGCAGCCCCACGAATACATTGCCGGGCTTGTTATATTTCTCTTTCAGGAATTTTTTCAGCGACTCGCATAGCGACTCATCGCCGGTTTTGTCGCCCTGAACAATTTCGCCTGCCGCTTTGTTTACTACTATTATATGGTTGTCCTCGTATAGTATTTTCATGCTTGTTGTTCTATGTTGCTTGGGTTGGTGCCAAGTGCGTTAAGAATGACTTTTTCGGTGAAACTGTTCATTAGCTTGTCATCGGTATGCTTGCTCACTATACCATTTATATAAGGTACTTCGACCCCTTTCAGGCACAGGTGTAGGAAACGCGCTGCAAGGTCGGGGCTTTCGACGTTGAAAATGCCGGCTTGCTTGCCTTCGGCTATTATTGAACGAAACAGGGCAATCTCCTTGGAGTCGAAACTGCGACGTATGTGTTCTATTATCCATACGTTGTTAAAATACTCCGAGCTCAGACGGCTGTTGCGACGAACCACGTTGCGCGTGGCATGCAGACGCACAAAAACAAGTTTTATGATTTTTTTGTGCGGGGGCAGGTTCGACATTGCCACTTTGGTGGTGGCTGCCGAAATTTTCTTTACCTCCATTTCGATGGATGCCTCCAACAGCTCCTCCTTGCTTTTGAAATAGGTGTAAACGGTGCGTCGGCTTTTGTTGGCCTCGCCGGCTATGTCGCTCATGGTGATGTTATCTATGCCTTTTTGTGCAAACAGGCGACGAGCCACTTTTATAATCTGTTCTCTTGTCTCGGCAGTGGACATTGCTTGTAAATTGTTATAATTCAGTTGCAAAATTAGTTGTTTTTACACACTTGTGCAATTTGCTTATGGTTAAAAAATAATAATTTTCGGCTTTTGTTTCATTTTTGTGTGTTTAAATTTTGCTATTCCGAAAATTGTGCTTACCTTTGCAACAGTTTTTAGAACCGCATCGCGGGGTGGAGCAGTGGTAGCTCGTTGGGCTCATAACCCAAAGGCCGGAGGTTCGATCCCTTCCCCCGCTACTATGATTGAGAGCAGATGGCTCTCAATTTTTTTTGTCCCTATGCGGCAGGATTGGGGGTAAAAAGAAAAATCCTTGGAAATCGAGATTTCCAAGGATTTTGTTTAGTCGGGATGACTGGATTCGAACCAGCGACACCACGCCCCCCAGACGTGTACTCTAACCGGGCTGAGCTACATCCCGCCGCTAAACATCTGTTTGCGATTGCAAAGGTACGTCTTTTTCGGTAATGTGCAACAATATTGACGAAAAAATTTCAATATTTTTTAAAATTCTGCTCTTTTTTTATTCTTGGCATGCTTACGCCGGGCTGTTTTGTTGCACTTGACGCATTACGCGCCACCAATTGCCACCCCATATTTTCTGTATGTCGTGCCGCGAATATCCGCGACGCAGAAGCTCGCGCGTGATATTGCGCAGTTGCGATGCGTCGGCGCAACCTACGATGCCGCCGTCGCCGTCGAAATCGGTGCCTATGCCCACGTGATCGATGCCTGCAACGGCTATGGCGTGTTCCAAGTGGCGCATGAAATGGTGCAGCGTGGCTGTGCCTTGCTCTACAAGAAAACCGCTGTACATGGTCACCTGCACCACGCCGCCTTTGGCGGCTATGGCGCGAATTTGCTCGTCGGTGAGGTTTCGGGCATGGTTGCATAGTGCCCTGCACGACGAGTGCGAGCATACCACCGGCTGCTTGCTTGCCTCTATTACCTGATAGAATGTGGTGTCGGCGGCATGCGACAGGTCGATAATCATCCCTGTGCGGTTCATTTCGGCTACTACCTCGCGCCCGAAGGGGCTTAGCCCGCCATGTTCGCCACTGCCACGTGCCGAATCGCAAATGTCGTTGTCGCCGTTGTGACACAGTGTCATATATACCACGCCGCGACGTCGGTAGCGTTCTATGTTGGCTATGTCGCGCCCTATGGCATAGCCGTTTTCTATGCCCATCATTATGATTTTCTTGCCCATCTGTTTAAGCAACGATGCTTCGTCGGGGGTGCGGGCTATTGCAAGGCTGTCGGCGCAACGTTCTACCTTGCTTTCTATTTGCGACAGTATGTCGTCGGCTTTTTTTGTGGCCTCGCGTAGCGATTTTTCGTCGCGCTCGCCCTGTTTCAGGTAGGCTACCATGGTGGCAACGTCCAGCGCACCCTCGTTCATTTTGTGCAGGTCGATGAGCGCGTGGTTGCTACGCTCGAAAAACTCATAGCCTTTTTCGAATGTCATGGGGGTGTCGCAATGCGAATCGACCGATAGCATGTCGGCGTGCAGGGTTGTTGTGGCGTGGTATAACGCTGCCTCGTTCACCAGCCATTCGAATATGGGCATCATGCAGCGGTTGGCATTGTGCAGTATAAAACTTTCGGGATGCCATTGCACGCCTATTATGGAACGCCCGTCAATGGCTTCCATGCCCTCGATGACACCGTCGTCGGAGTGTGCCGAGGCAGCGAAGCCCGGTGGCACCTGCGACACTGCTTGGTGGTGGAATGTGTTCACTGCCAGCGTGGTGGTGTCGAAAATTGTTGCAAGGCGCGAGCCTTGCGACAATTGCACCGCGTGTGTGGCCACTCCGCGCTCCTCGGTTTGGTCGTGGTTGAGCAACCCTTGTCCCATGCTTGCATAAATATCTTGGTGTACTTTGCCACCAAGTGCGGCTGCAAGTGTCTGTATGCCGCGGCATATTCCCAATATGGGCAGTTGGCGGTCTGTGGCCAGCCGTACAAGCAACAGTTCCTGCTCGTCGCGTTTGGCATTTATGCTATGCAGCAGATTGTAGTCGGGTTCCTCGCCCATGTAGCGCGGGTCAATGTCGGCACCGCCCGACAATATAATGCCGTCGAGCGTGGAGAGCGTATTTATTAACGCTCCACGCTCGACGTATGGGGGGATGAGCAACGGCACACCGCCTGCATGCAGCACCGAGGCATAGTAGGCTTCGGCAAGGCAGGCGTTACCTTCGTTGAAGTTTGCTGTTATGCCTATGACAGGCCTGTGGCCTGTCATAGGGTATTGGCTGTGCAGCTTATTGTACTCGTTGCTGATATCGAATTTGTTCATGATGTTCTAATAAACCGCTTGGATGCGGGGTGTTACTCCATGGGCAGGTTGCGTTTTATGCTGCCGTCGAGCACTATCATAGTCTCGGTGCCAACAACGCCGGGGATGCTTTGTATCTTGTCGTTCAGCAGTTCCATCAGCTGTTCGTTGTCGTGTGCAAACATTTTCACAAGTATGGAGTAGGGGCCTGTGGTGTATGAGCTTTCCACAACCTCGGGGATGTTGCGCAGATGCTCGACTACATCCTTGTACATTGAGCCTTTTTCCAATCGTATTCCTATGTAGGTGCAAGTTTTGTATCCCAGACGTTTGAAGTCGATTTCGTAGCACGACCCCGATATTATGCCCATGTCCATCAGGTGCTGTACGCGCAGGTGGATGGCTGCACGTGACACACCGCAAAGTTCGGCTACATTGCGGAAAGGAATTCTGGCATCCTTTGATATTATGCTCAGGATTTTAAGGTCGAGGCTATCGACTTTACATTCAACATTGTTTTTCATAAGGTTAGTTTTTTTATTTTTATGTTTGAGTTTATACGATTTTTATCTTGTGGCTTTTATGACCTCGACAATTTCAATGTCGTAAACAAGCGGAGCATAGGGCGGAACGATTTTTGTTCCTTCGGCTCCATAGCCTAACTGCCACGGCACATATATTTTGCATCTGGAACCCTCGGGAAGCATACATAGCGCTTGTGCAAAACCGGGTACAAGCGACCCCATGTCGAGCTTTGCTATGGCACCGCGCGACGAGTCGAACGTGCGGCCGTTGGTAAATGTTCCTTTGTATATGCAACGCACTGTGTCTGCCGGGGTTGCCACTGCGCCTTGGCCTTGGTGCAACATTTTGTATTGCAGGCCATTAGGTAGTGTCGCAACGCCGTTGCGTGTGGCGTTATCGGTCATAAACTGTTCGCTTTGTGCCTTGTACTTGTATTGGTTGAAGTAGGCTATGGCATCGCTTGCTTTTTTGCCGCCATACACAGCTGCCACCACGCCCTCGATGAACTGTTCGCGGGCAAGCGTTTGGGTGCTGTCGGCATAAAGCAGTTGCTGTGCCTGCAACATCATATCGTATGCACGTGAACCTATATGCAGGCCGTTCGAGTAGGCCAAAGCGCGTTTTTCGTCGCTTGCGGGGAACCCGTCGCGTATGCCGCGAATAAAATCGGGCATACAATCGGGGGTTATATTCAGCTGCGCTGCTATTTTGGGCATATCCTCGGCCATGTACACTCCCACAGCAAAGGATATCGAGTCCTTTTCTGTTGCTGCGGCCGCTTTGCTTGGCGCTTGCTGTGTGCACGATGCACACAGCAGCATACATGCCGACGCCATTATAACCGATAGCTTGTTCATGTTGCCAAATAGGTTATCAGAGAACTTTTATAAGTTCCACATCGAAAATAAGTGCGCTGTACGGGGGGATGTTCTCGCCGGCTCCATGTGCGCCGTAGGCCATCTGTTGCGGTATGTATAGACGCCATTTGGCACCCTCTTTCATTAATTGCAGTGCCTCTACCCAGCCGGCTATAACTTGGTTTACACCAAAAACGGCAGGCTCGCTGCGACGTATGGAGCTGTCGAACACTGTGCCGTCGATGAGTGTGCCCTCGTAGTGGCATTGTACACGGTCGGTTGCTTTGGGCTGTTTGCCGTTGCCCTCGTTGAGCACCTGATATTGCAGGCCGCTTGCAAGGGTCACGACACCCTCTTTTTTGCTATTCTGTGCCAAGAAATTCTCACCCTCCTCTTTTATCTTTGCATAGGCTTTTTCGGCAAGTTTCTGGAAATGCTCGCTGACTACTTTTTGTGCTTCGGCATGCGATAGCTCTGTTTTTTCGTTGGCAAGCACTGCTTTTAGTCCGCTTACAAAATCGTCGAAGTTCATTTCGCTCACATTCATCGAGAGCAGGTTGCGGCCTATTCCCATTCCAAGGCCATAACTGAATTTGTCCATTTTCTTTTCTTAAATTTATTGGTTAACAAGTATTTCGCTGTCATTTTGTCAAATAGTAAATGCCGAAAAGCATGCTACGACGCATGCGAATATACAACATTTTATTTATTATTTTGTTTTTTTGTTTAAAATTTCAATGCTTTTTGCGAATTTATGGTATGACTAAGGTGGTTTTATATATTTGTCTGTTTACAATTTGTCATTGTGCCCTTATGTCAATAGCCGAAAACGACTTTCGGGTGGTTTGTGCCTGTTGCCTGTTTGTTGGTTTCGTGGAATATTCAGGGTGTATATATTAAACACCTAAATTTATACCGTTCTATTTTTATGTAGCTCGAATTTATTTTATAACTTCGCAACATAAATAACATGGATATGATAGAAACAGTATTGTTGACAGCCATACTTATAGTTTTGGTGGCTCTATATTTCGTATTTGGCAAATATCGTCGTGCGGCAGCCGACGACCATCATCACGATGCGGCCGATGGTGTGTGCTGTGGCAGGCATACGGTGTGCGACAAGGGGTACGACAATAGCAATCTGTACTTCGACGACGAGGAATTGGACCGTTTCAGGGAGCGCGAGCAGGATAGCTACACCGACGAGGAGGTCGAGGAATTTCGACAAATTCTGTACACCATGAAGGAGGACGAGGTCGATCAATGGGTGAAATGCCTCAATACACGTCGCATAGCCTTGCCTCAACAAATAAAGGACGAGATTTTTCTAATACTTCAATAAGCAAGCATGGGCATACTCGAATACCAGTTTTTCCAGAACGCGTTGTGTGGCAGCCTGTTGGCATGTATAGCATGCGGCATAATAGGCACATACATAGTGACACGTAGGCTGGTGTTCATAAGCGGTGGCATCACGCATGCCGGCTTCGGGGGTATAGGCCTTGGCATGTACATGGGCGTCGCTCCCACTGCGACGGCGTTTCTTTTTGCCGCCGCATCGGCACTTGGCGTGCAGTGGCTTGGAAACACAAAAAACATACGCGAGGACTCGGCAATAGCGGTTTTCTGGATATTGGGAATGTCGCTCGGCATAATATTCTGTTTCATGTCGCCGGGGTACAATACCGAACTGTCAACCTATCTTTTTGGCAACATACTCACAATAACAGGCGGCGACATAGCATTGTTGGCTGTCATATCGTGCGTGCTATTGCTGTTTGGGCTTGTTTTCCACAAGGCCATAACCATGATAGCCTTTGACAGGGAGTTTGCAGCGTCGCGCGGAATACCCGTATGGCTGTTCGAAAGCATCATGATGCTGTTTGTGGCAGTTACCATAGTGGGCACGTTGCGCCTCATAGGGGTGGTGCTTGTTATGTCGATGCTCACAATTCCGCAGATGACATCCATGCTGTTCACCCACAACTACAACCGCATAATATCCTTCTCGGTGCTTGTCGGCTATGTGGCAACGCTCTTGGGGCTTTATATATCCTATCATGCCAATATACCGTCGGGGGCAACAATAACGCTATGCTCCATAATCATATACATTATGTGCAGGGTGTGTTGTGCAATATTCCGCAAAGGCAATAAAAAGCACTTTTTGTAGTTATAATATTGATATATGATATTACTGTGAAAAGATATATACAACATATTATAGTGCTGCTGCTCGTCGTCGGGCTGTGGGGTTGCGGAAGCCGTAAGAACAATACGGCGCAGACACGCATGTACCATGCCTTTTTTGCAAAATATAATACATTCTACAATGGCAGCGTAGCATTCGACAAGGCACGCAAGGCACAAATAAAGGGGCATAAGGATAACTATCTATCGACGTTGCCCATGCTCATCGTAAGCAACAAGAACACACAGGGCATTGGCGGGAATGAATACAAGACAGCCATTGAAAAATCGCAGAAGGCAATAAAAAACCATTCGATAAAAAGAAAACCGCGCCGCGAACGGGGTGCCAAGCTAACCGAAAAAAAGAAACAGTTTTATGCCCAAAAGGAGTTTAACCCGTTTTTGTGGCGGGCATGGCTCATGATGGCCGACTCGTACTTTAAAAAAGGAGAATTTACCGAGGCGGCAGGTACATACATATATATAGCCCGTCTGTACGAGAACAACCCCAAGGTGCTTGCAGCTGCAAGAATAGGCCTTGCACAGTGCTACAACGAGATGGACTGGCTGTACGAGGCCGAGGAATTGCTGTCGCGAACACGTCGCGACAGCATGCCTGCGTCGCTCGAAAAGGATTTGTCAAGGGCCACTGCCAATCTGCTCATAAAACAGGAACGCTATGCCGATGCGTTGCCGCACATGGCAAAGGCAGTGAAACGCAAGGGGGCAGAACCGTTGGAGCGTGCACGCGAATACTATCTCATGGGGCAGTTGAACCAGCTGTTGGGCAACAAAGACGAGGCCTTCAAATGCTACGAGAAGGTAATTTCCAAGAATCCGCCCTATGAATTGGAGATAAACGCACGCATACGTCAAACCGAAACCGTCACAGGTGCAAACAACAAAAAAATAGTTCGTAAGCTCGAACGTATGATAAGGTCGTCCAAGAACCAAGACTATCTGGCGCAGCTGCACTATGCCTTGGGCAACGTACATTTGAACAGCGGCGACACTGTAAAAGCAATAGAAACATACGAGACAGGAGTGGCAAAGGGCGAAGCCAGCGGCTACGGCGCAGGCATGTTGCGCTTGTCCCTCGCCAATGTATATTGGGAGCAACGCAAATTCACCAAGTCGTACAACAATTATCAGGCAGCCATAGCCAACATCGACAAGGAGAACAAGGAGTACGATACATACAACCACCGCACCCAAGTATTGAGTGAGGTATCGCCGCATGCCGATATCATAGAGACCAACACCGAACTGCTCCATTGGGCCACACTCGACGAGACCGCTCTTGCCCCCCTTATCGAGAAAAAAATAGAACAAGCCAAGTTCGAGGAGAAACTGCGCAAGCTCGTCGAAAAAAAGGAGCGCAAGGATGCGCAGGGGAGCGAGCTGGAACAGGCAAACACCATGGCCAATATGAACATGGGCATGAACAATGCCAACGAAAAAGCTCAGTGGTATTTTTATAACCGCCAATTAGTGGCGCAAGGCATACGTGCCTTCTCGCGCACATGGGGCGACCGCAAATTGAAAGATTTTTGGCGACTGAGCCGCGAAAATATAGTGACAGCCCCCACCGACACCCTTGCCGGGGACAGTGTCATGGCTGCCGCCGGCGACTCCATAGCAGGCGACTCGCTCATGCTTGCCGACTCGCTCATGCTTGGCGACACGCTTCTTGCCGACTCGCTTGCCTTGGCAGGTGAGGCCGCCGACAGCATAGTGCTGGAAACCGACCCCACCAAGCGCGAGTATTGGACACAGCAGATACCCACCGACGAGGAACGTAAATCGTACATGCACAAACAGCTGAGCGACGCCCTGTTCCAAGCCGCAAAAATATTCGAGGAGCGTTTGGGACACAAAGAACTTGCCATGCACCATTGGGAGCGGTTGGTGACCGAATATCCCGAGTACGAAAAATTGCACGAAGCCTTCTATCACCTGTTCCTATGCTCATCGCGTTGGGGCGAAACCGAGAAGGCCGAACTGTACAAGAACATGCTTCTGACACAATTCCCCGACAGCAGCCTGACAATAAAAATTCAGGACCCCGACTTCTTCCTGAGCGTCGCAACCAAACGCCACAAGGAGGACTCGCTCTACGTCGATACATACGCAAAATATCTTGCAGCGCAGTACGATTCCGTAATAAGCAATAATATATATGCAAGCGAAAAATACCCCGACGGGGCGCACCGTTCGCGTTTTATGTTTGTCGATGCCTTGGCAAAACTATACTCGGGCAGGCAGGACGAAGCCTTGTCGGCATTATCGACATTGCTAAGCACCTATTCGCAAGGCGAGATAGCCGAAATAGCCAAGGAGATAGACACCGGTGTGAAGGAAGGACGCCTGTTGCACAGTGGCATAACGACATCTATCTGGGAACGTCGCAGCGACGGCACCATAAAGGGCGCCACCGACACCGTTCCGCCGTTCAACGTAAACCGTGCCGAGCCTCACTATTTCGTGTTGGCATTCCCCAACGACTCGCTCGACGAGAAACGCTTGTTATTCGAGATGGCCCGATACAATTTCGCGCGTTACATGGTGCGACACTTCACCATGGAGTTCAATCGACTTGCACATGTGACACTGTTCCAAGTACAGGAATTCCTGACGTTCGACGAGGCGTTCCTCTATCGCAAGCGTCTTTATGGCAATGGCGAAATGGCAAAACTGCTCGAAGGAATAAACTCGTTCATAATATCAAAATCGAACCTCGATTTGTTATTGAAATACTACACGTTCGAAGACTACTCGCTCTTCTATCGTGATAATTTACAAAACATCCCCGAACTCGAAATAGACGGATTTACGCTCGACGAACCGCAATATATCGACGACGAGGAGAGTACCACCCCCGAACCCACCCAATAACCATGGCATATAAATTACTTTGGGCCGACGACGAAATAGAATTGCTTGGTGCCCACATAATATTTCTGAAAACAAAAGGCTACGACGTAGTGCAGGTCACAAATGGGCAAGATGCCATAGAGGCCTGCAAGAACGAGCCATTCGACCTCATCCTGCTCGACGAGAACATGCCCGGCATAAGCGGCTTGGAGACACTTGGCAGGATAAAAGAGATATTGCCTGCCACCCCGGTGGTCATGGTAACAAAAAGCGAGGAGGAGGATATAATGGAAGAGGCCATAGGCTCCAAAATAGCCGATTACCTCATTAAACCGGTTAATCCCAATCAGATACTGCTCGCCCTGAAAAAAAACATACACAAAAAAGATATAGTAACAGAAAAAACCAATAGCGCCTATCAACAAAATTTCGGCAAGCTGGGCATGCAAATATCCGACTGCCGGACAATAGAGGATTGGATTGACATATATAAAAAACTTGTCTTTTGGGAGTTTGAATTGGAGAGTGCCAACAGCGAAATGAACGAACTGCTTAAAGCACAAAAAAACGAGGCAAACAAAATGTTCTCGCGTTTTGTGAAAAACAACTACATGCGCTGGATGTCGTCCGACAGGAGCGAACGCCCCATGATGAGCCACGATATATTCCGCGAACGCATTTTCCCACTGTTGGACAAGGGCGAAAAAGTATTCCTTATAGTAATAGACAATTTCCGTTACGACCAATGGCGTGTGCTTGCAAATGAGATAGCCACCTCATTCTCCATAGACGAGGAGCTATACACAGGCATATTGCCCACAGCCACACAATATGCCCGCAATGCCATATTCGCAGGCCTGCTCCCCAACCAAATAAAACAGATGTTCCCCAATTTATGGGTGGACGAGGAGGAGGACGAGGGCAAGAATTTGAACGAGAAGGCCTTGATAGAGACTCAGATAGCCCGTTATCGTCGTCACGACACATTCTCGTACAACAAAATGATAAACTCGTCGGCTGCCGACAAATATCTCGATACCATAAACAACCTGTCGGGCAACGACCTTAACATATTGGTGCTTAATTTCATCGACATGCTTTCGCACGCACGCACCGAGTCGTTCATGGTGCGCGAGCTTGCCTCGAACGAGGCAGCCTATCGTTCCATAACACACTCGTGGATACGCCACTCGGCCATGACAAGGCTGTTCCGCCACCTTGCCGAGAGTAACTACACCGTGGTGATAACCACCGACCACGGCAGCGTTCAGGTGAGCGACGCAGTGAAAGTAATAGGCGATAAAAACACCAACACCAACCTGCGCTATAAATTGGGTAAGACGTTGAACTACAACCCCAAGGAGGTGTTCGAAGTGAAAGAACCGTCAAAAGCCCATTTGCCTGCGCCAAACATCAGCACCAGCTATATATTTGCCACAGGCAACGACTTTTTTGCATACCCCAACAACTACAACTACTACGTGTCGTACTACAAGGATACATTCCAACATGGCGGAATATCGCTCGAAGAAATGCTCATCCCCATAGTGACGTTACGCCCCAAAAAGAATTAAACGCATGAAATACAATATAATAGAAATAAACAGCTTGGATGAATACCCATCGGCAGCCGCTCGGTTTGTACAGGAAATGGGCGACAACCGCATATTTGCCTTCTATGGCAATATGGGGGTAGGCAAGACCACATTCATAAAAAGCGTGTGCGAGGCCATGGGGGTGCAGGATGCCATAAACTCGCCCACATTTGCCATTGTGAACGAATACGAGGATGCCGTCGGCAACACCATCTATCATTTCGATTTCTATCGTATAAAAGAACTTGCCGAGGTCTATAACATGGGCTACGAAGAGTATTTCGACGGGCATGCCTACTGTTTCATCGAGTGGCCCGAGCTCATCGAGGAACTATTGCCCGAGGAGGCTGTAAAAGTCTGCATCCACGAGAACGACAACGGCACCAGAACAATAAAAATAATATTAAACGAAGAATAAACAGTTTCTCAATATCTGCACTATGATAATAAACGCAAATGCCACAGGCACCAGAACAATTGAGGTCACAGAGGATAATCTGCGAACAATACAACGCTATTCGCTCTTTGAGCGCATAGCCAACAGTGTGGGGATAATAGACGAAGAATCCTTGGAAAAATTACGCTATACAGTGCGTTCGCTCATTGTGTCGCAAGGAAACGACACCGACGCGCTTGTGGGGTTATGCTGGGTACTATTCGACGACAATATGAAAGCACTCGGCCTTAACAACCTAATAGCATGCTATCATGCGTGGTTGGCTCGTCAGCAGGCAAACATAGTGATAACAGACACTGCCGACGATGACCAATGATAGAAAAATAACCGATTGGCTGCCCACCACGCGCAAGGAACTGCAAATGCGCGGTTGGGACTATGTTGATGTCGTTATAATAAGCGGCGACGCCTATGTCGATCACCCCTCGTTTGGGGCGGCAGTCATAGGTCGTTTGTTAGAGGCCGAGGGGTTGCGCGTAGCCATAATACCACAACCCAACTGGCAAGACGACTTGCGCGACTTTAAGAAAATGGGGCGTCCTCGTCTTTTCTTCGGCATATCGGCTGGTTGCATGGATTCCATGGTGAACAAATACACCGCCGCCAAACGATTTCGTTCCGAGGATGCCTATTCGCCCGACGGCAAGCACAGCATGCGCCCCGAGTATGCTACAACCGTCTATTCCCATGCCATAAAAAAACTGTTCCCCGACTCGGCGGTTGTCATTGGAGGCATCGAGGCATCCATGCGCCGTTTCACCCACTACGACTATTGGCAGGACAAATTGCAAAAAAGCATACTCATAGACAGCAACGCCGACATACTCGTGTATGGCATGGGCGAGCAGCCGATAGGCGCGATAGCACGCACGTTGCATGCCGAACTGACACGCACCGTAGCAGAATATGTTCCTGCCGAGCGCGTACGTGAACTAACAGCCGACATACCCCAGACGGGGCATCGTGTAGCCAAGGCGCAGACGCCGACCGCCACTCCCGACGACAAGATACTGCATCCCCATGCCGAGTGCATGGAGAGCAAGCAAAAACAGGCAGCCAACTTCTTGGCAATAGAAAAAGAGTCGAACAAACAAACAGCCAAACGGCTCATACAATCCTACGGCAACGATGGCTACGTGGTGATAAACCCTCCATACCCCACGATGACAACCGAGCAGTTGGACCATAGCTTCGACCTTCCCTACACCCGTCTGCCGCACCCCAAATACAAGGGCAAGCGCATTCCTGCCTACGACATGATAAAATTTTCGGTGAATATACATCGCGGATGTTTCGGAGGATGCGCCTTCTGTACCATATCGGCGCACCAAGGTAAATTCATTGCCAACCGTAGCGAGGCAAGCATACTGCGCGAGGTGGAGCAAATAACCCGCATGCCCGATTTCAAAGGCTACCTGTCCGACCTTGGCGGCCCATCGGCCAATATGTACATGATGAAAGGGCGCAACGGGCAGCTATGTGCCAAATGTTCGCGCCCCTCGTGCATACAACCCAAGGTGTGCCCCAACCTCAATATCGACCATACAGCCCTGCTTGCCCTATACAAAAAGGTCGATGCCATGCCACGTATCAAAAAAAGTTTTATTGGCAGTGGAGTACGTTACGACATGCTGTTGCACAAGAGCGGCGATGCCGCGCTCGACAGCGCAGCGCAGCAATACACCGAGGAACTTATCAGGAACCATGTGAGCGGACGACTTAAAGTAGCCCCCGAGCATACATCGGATAGGGTGCTCGGCCTCATGCGCAAACCATCGTTTCGTTTGTTCCACCAATTCAAGCGCATATTCGACGGCATAAACAGCAAATACAATCTGAAACAGCAGATAATACCATACTTCATAAGCAGTCATCCCGGCAGCACCATCGAGGATATGGCCGAGCTTGCAGCAGCCACCAAGGAACTTAATTTCCATTTGGAGCAGGTGCAGGACTTTACACCCACCCCCATGACCATGTCCACCGAGATGTATTACACAGGCATAAACCCCGAGGATGGCCAGAAGGTCTATTGCGCACACAGCATGCGCGAGAAAGAGTCGCAACGCATGTTCTTCTTCTGGTACAAACCCGAGGAACGCAAGCAACTGCGCAACGTACTAAAACAAATGGGACGCAACGACCTAATAAAAAAGATGAACATCTGATGTTCATCTTTTTTATTAGGGTACAATTATATACACAGGCGGCATTGGGGGTGTTATCCCATGCTACCCATGTGTGTTACTCCTCGACAGGCTCGAAATCCTCCTTGCCTACACCGCACAAGGGGCATACCCAATCCTCGGGGATGCTCTCGAAGGGTGTGCCGGGCTCTATGCCCGATTCGGGGTCGCCAATCTCAGGGTCGTAAACCCAGTTACATACTGTACAAACAAATTTTTTCATAACGTTCTTTTTTATACAATTAAACAAATTATATTCCTTTTTGGTTTTTAAAATTATAGTCAATCATCCAATTAGTTTCAGCAAATCCCTCATACCCTCGCTTGCTCCCTTGCGTATGGTTGTCACTTGGCGCACACCGCGCACCTGCACATCGTTGGGGTCTATCAGGTACACAGGTACATCGGCAGGTACAAAGTTCAGCAGGCCGGCAGCAGGATATACATTGAGCGAAGTGCCTATGATGACAAAAATATCAATGTCGCGCAGTGCGGCTATGGCATCGTCCATGCGTGGTACAGCCTCGCCAAACCACACGATGAACGGACGTAGCTGCGAACCGTCGTCGGCCTTGTCGCCAAGTGCTATCACAGGGTGTTGTGCAGTGAGCGTGCGCACCATGCGCGGGTCGTTTGGAGCAAACGACGAACAGCCTTTCATCAGTTCGCCATGCAGGTGTATCACATTGGTCGAGCCGGCACGTTCGTGCAAGTCGTCAACGTTCTGTGTCACCACCACGACATCGTTGTTTTTCTCCAAATCGGCAACAAGCCTATGTCCCTCGTTGGGCTCGGCACCAAGCAGTTCCGCCCGACGCTCGTTGTAGAATTGCAGTACCAACCCCGGGTTGGCAGCAAACCCCTCGGGGGTAGCTACCTGCTCCACAGGATAGTTGTTCCACATGCCACCGCTACCGCGGAATGTAGCAATGCCGCTCTCGGCGCTCATGCCTGCACCTGTCAGTATCACAATTTTTCTCATATACTATTGCCTGTATTTGGTCTTTTATATAATGGTGCAAACCAAAAATTCACCATCATAATACAAAACTAAGAAAAATAGAGTAATTAACGCTATTTATTAACATAATTTATATGTTGTTTAAATTTCTAAAATTATTTTCTTATGCAAACTGTTTATTTTGCTGTTTTATTATATTCAAATTTTCTCTGTGCTCTGTTCTCTGTTAAATATTCAGTGGGTGGAATGCAAAACTATATAATTGTCTCTCGTTGAAGAGGGACGAGCATTAGTCGGATGACTAATGCGGAGGGAGTTGACAGATACTCATAGCAAGTAAATTTTCTCTGTTCTCTGTTATCTGTACTCTTGTTTTTCCACTCCCTCGTCATCGACTGCGTCGCTGCCACTCCCTCTCCGGCGAGGGAGAATTTTACAAATGTTTGGTGGGTGGAATGCAAAACAATTAATTATATTGTTCTGTGCTCTTGTTTTCCACCCGCAAAACATACTTAAAAAACAACCCGGCACTGTCTGAGGCACAGCGCGTGTCCTCTTGTTTCTTGGAAACAGTGTGAGGACTGTTTGAGCGTTAGTTAGGCGCATTGCGACTAACTGAGCGAGTTCCGCAACACCCAAGAAACAAGCAAAAGACACAAGCGGCAAGATTGGCACGAATGAGTTATATTGCCCCGCAGGAGCAATTCACGAACCGAGTGTCAATCGACTGCCGATGTCTGTGCCGGAACCTTTTGTTTCTTTTCAGTTATGAAAAGAAAGGAATGTAACAACTGCCTTGGAATAGAAAATACAGCCTAACTGTGAAAATTCTTGTTTGCTCTGTTATCTATCATCTTTTATCTTTCATCTATCCTCTTTTCTAATAGCAGTGTTATTTAATAAAAAATCCTACACCAATTTTTGGTGTAGGATTTTTTATTTGCAGTCTGTTACCTTGCCACTATTTTATTTCCCAAATCTCGTTGGTTTCCAATAGCTCGGCAAAATTGTGATAGGGCTTTTTGGCTTCTATCTCGTGCAACTGTGCATGTACGCTGTCGTTGTAGGTGGGTGCCTCGACATCGCGTATAACGCCCAATGCTATGGGGAAGTCGGGGCCTTCCATGAGGGCCAGTTTCAGGTGCAATGTGGGGTCGGGGCAATGGGCGTCGTGAACAAGGATGTCCTTTTCGGTTATTCCGTTCTCGCCAATCTTAACTACTTTAAGTCCGAACCCTTCTTGCGCTATGCCGTATTCGTTATTCTCGCCAAAGAGCATGGGCTTGCCATGTTCAAGGTATATGGCGTTCTTGGCGCGTCCCTCCTTGGTATATACGCTCTCGTGTGTGCCGTTGTTGAATATGACACAGTTTTGCAGTACCTCGGTTACCGATGCTCCCTTGTGCTTGGCGGCTGCTTTAAGACACTCCACTGCGGCTGTCATGTCGGTGGCTACGCAACGGGCAAAAAAGTTGCCTCGTGCGCCAAAACATAACTCGGCGGGACGGAATGGGTCTTCGACAGTGCCATAGGGCGACGATTTGCTGACGAAACCGCGTACCGATGTGGGGGAGTATTGTCCCTTGGTGAGTCCGTATATGCGGTTGTTCAGCAGTATCATGTTCAGGTCGATGTTACGACGTACGGCATGTATGAAATGGTTTCCTCCAATGGCAAGGCCGTCGCCGTCGCCCGATATTTGCCATACGGTGAGGTTGGGGTTGGCTGTCTTTGCTCCTGTGGCTATGGCGGCTGCACGTCCATGGATGGTGTGGAAGCCATAGGTGTTCATGTAGTAGGGCAGACGCGATGAGCAGCCTATTCCCGAAATTACAGCTATGTCGTGCGGTGCTACTCCAAGCTCGCTCATTGCCTTGTGCAATGCACCCAAGAATGCGTGGTCGCCGCAACCCGGACACCATCTGGGTTGTCCGAACTTATAGTCTTGTGCTTTATATTCGCTCATATCTTATTCCTCCATAATTTTGGTGAAGGCATCCACTAATGTGCTGACGTTGAATGGTTGCCCTTTTACTTCGTTGTATTGACGTATGTCGATGCCGTTGGTTTTCATGCGCAGGTAGGCTGCCAATTGTCCCATGTTCTGTTCGGCTACTACGACTTTTTTGTAGCGTGCAAGTGTCTCTTGTGTGCCGCGTGGCAAGGGGTTTATGACGTTGAAATGTGCCAATGCCACTTTTTTGCCTTCGTTGTTCATCTGTTGCATGGCGTCGTGCAGGTGGCCGTATGTGCCTCCGAAACCAACTATGAGCAGGTCGGCATCTTGGTTGCCCTCGACTTTCAAGGGGGGCAGGCTGTCGGCTATGCGTGCAACCTTCTCGGCACGTTGCTGAACCATCAGGTGGTGGTTGTCGGGGTCGTTGCTTATGGCTCCTGTGGCGTTACTCTTTTCGAGTCCTCCTATGCGGTGCATGAATTCGGGGGTGCCGGGGACAGCCCAGTAACGAACGAGTGTGTCGGGGTTGCGTTTGTAGGGTGTCCAGCCCTCGCGCATGTCGGGTGTGACGTAGTTGGGTGTGATGGCCGGGTAGTCGGCAAGGTTGGGCAGTCGCCATGCTGCCGAGCCGTTGGCTATGAAGGCGTCGCTGAGCAGTATGACGGGTGTCATGTGCTCCACGGCTATTTTTGCTGCCAAGTATGCCGAGTCGAAACAGTCGGTGGGCGATGTGGCTGCCACTACGGGGATGGGGCTCTCGCCGTTGCGTCCGAACAGGGCTTGCAACAGGTCGGTTTGCTCCGATTTTGTGGGGAGGCCTGTCGAGGGGCCGCCACGCTGTACGTCGATGATGACCAAAGGCAGCTCGGTTATTACGGCAAGGTTTATGGCTTCGCTTTTGAGGCATATTCCGGGGCCCGATGTCGATGTGCAGGCAAGTGCTCCTGCGTATGCCGCTCCCACTGCCGATGCGCATCCGGCAATCTCGTCCTCGGCCTGCATGGTGATGACTCCCATTGATTTGTGTTTTGCCAGTTCGTGCAGGATATCGGTGGCGGGTGTTATGGGGTATGAACCCAAGAACAGGCGCATGCCGGCTTTTTCGGCTGCTGCCATAAGGCCGTATGCGGTGGCTTTGTTGCCGTTGATGTCCATGTAACGGCCTTTTGCCTTGTTTTGGCTCTCTATGCTATATGTGTGCGAGATGGATGCGTGGGTGTTGTGTCCCATGTCGTAGCCGGCACGTAGCACTTTTATGTTTGCCTCGGCTATGTCGGGCTTTTTGGCGAATTTTGCTCGTAGCATGTTCTGGGCAAGCGTGAGGTCGCGGTCGAACAGCCAACATACAAGGCCCAATGCCAACATGTTCTTGCATCGTACTATGCTTTTGTTGTCGAGACCGCTATCTTTGAGTGTCTCTATGCAGAGCGATGTTATGGGGCAGGGTACTACTTCGCATGTTATTCCAAGCTCGGCTATGGGGTCGTCGGTCTTGAACTCGGCTTTTTCAAGGTCTTTTGCGGTGAACGAGTCGGTGTCGATGATTATTGCTGCCGTCGGCTTGCAGTGTTTGTACTGTGTCTTTAACGCTGCGGGGTTCATGGCTATGAGTACGTCGCATTTGTCGCCGGGGGTATATACCTTGTCGGCGCCAATGTGTACTTGGAAACCCGAAACTCCTGTTAGCACACCTTGCGGTGCGCGTATGTCGGCCGGATAGTCGGGGAATGTACAGATGTCGTTTCCCACAATGGCCGATATTGTCGAGAATATGTTACCGGCCAATTGCATTCCGTCTCCCGAGTCGCCCGAGAAACGTACTATCACACGGTCTATTGCCTGTGCTTTTTCTTGTTCTGCCATGTTTGTATAATGTTTGAAACTGTTTTATAATTTGCAACGGATGTACACGTGCCATACATCCGTTGCAAATGTCGCAAACATTTATTAAAATGAAAAATATTTTTACAAATAGTTTCTGTCTTTGGCAGAAAAAAAACAGACCCGGCCGGGTCTGTTTTTGGGTTTTTACATCATGCCTTCGCTGTCGTAACCGTCGTCGCCGGTGTTCATGTTCTGGCTTTGACTCTGCTTGCGTGTGGGACGCTTGGCTTTCATGTTGCCGAAACTATATGTCAGCGTTGCGCCTATGCGTCGGCCGCCATGACGATTTTCGGCATCGCGAATGAAATTGTTATCGCCTGTTATGGTGTGCCAGCCGCGACTGTCGAACAGGTCGCGTACATTGACGCTGATGCTCCATTTTTGGTTGAAACTTTTGCGCAGGCCCAAATCGACCGAGTAGTTGGGCTCGCGATGTCCTTGTGCCACAATGCGTTTTGCGTTGTAGCGGCCTGTGGCTTGCATGGTGATGCCGTAGGGCAGCATCATGCTGGCTGTCATGCGGGCGTTCCACGAAAAATTTTCGTCGCCCTGTCCTGTGATGTTCTGTCCGGCTATGTCGTAGCTGAATCCGTCGAGCTTGTAATAGAACAGGTTGATGGTGGTGGTGAGGTCGAGCTTTTTGAATAGTCGGTTCTTGCCTATTATCTCCAAACCGGCCGATTGCTCGCTTGCCACATTCTGGAATGTGGTGTATATGATGTTGCCCTGATTATAGCTTATGCGCTGTATGACATCGTCGGTGGTGCGGTAGTAGCCCGACACCGACAGGGTGTGCTCCTTCCAGTTTTTTATGTAGTTGAGCTCGTAGGCGTTGGAGTATTCGGGTGTGAGGGCCGGGTTGCCGAACGATATGTTTGTGGAGTCGCTTATATTGTGAAAATTGTTCAGCTGGCCACCCCACGGACGACGCAGACGACGTGTGTAGTTCACCTGTATCTCGTTGTCGTTGGGCAGGTGGTAGCTAAGGAACAGGCTGGGGAACAGACTGAAAAAGTCCTTGTCGGTATAGGGGGGTATGTTGCCGCTGTTTTCCTGCTCCCAACCGGTGGAGCGTGTCTTCACCCGCCAATACTCGCCACGCAAGCCAAGCTGGTAACCGAAATTCCCTATCTTGCCCGAGTATGTGCCGTAGATGGCATGGGTGTCTTGGTTGTAGATGAAACGGTTGAACAATGCTTTGTCCAACGTGGTGTGTTGCTCGTCGGTGTATGTCACTGTGGGGCTTTTGTCGCGCGATAAACGGCCGTTGTAGCCTGCCTCGATACGTGCGTTATCGCTAATTTTGTTCTCGTAGTCGAGTTTGATCTCGGTGCTTCGGTTGTCGTTCTCGTTGTCTTGGTATTGATAGCTTTCTGTGATGTCGCTGCCCGTTCTTGCGGTGCTTTGACGATACCGGGCTTCTCTGTTCATGCGCCATATATTGTGGTTCACCGATAGGTCTATGAAATGGCCCTCGCGGAATGTGTGACGATAGCCGCCTTCGAAATTAAACATCGAGGGACGGTTCGTCTGGTCGGTGGTGCGTATGCGCTCCTCGGTTATCTGCATGGTCGATAACGTGCCGCTGTGTGTCAGCACGTCGGTGGCGAACTTGCCTTTTGTTCGCATGGCCATCAGGTTGGTGTAAATCTCGTCCTTTTCGGTAAATCGCCATGTGAGGCCTGCACGAGCAAATAGGTTCTTTGGCTTACGTGAATTGTCGGTTACTTGGCGTTGGAAACGGTCTTGGGCAAAATAGCGCGTGTAGGATTCTCCTTCGCCGTCGTGGTTCATGTGGCGGTAGTTTATTCCTACATAGGCATCCAATTTGCCACTGCTGTAATTGATGTTGCTGCCTGCATTGTAGCCGCCCTGCGAGTCGCCACCGGCTTGCACGCTGCCATAGTACCCTGCTTTTCGGTCGCGTTTAAGCACTATGTTTATTATGCCGGCTGTACCCTCGGGCGAATGTTTTGCCGATGGGTTTGTTATGACCTCGATTTTCTCGATGCTGCCGGCAGGCATCTGCTGTAATATGTCGCCTTGGTTGTCCGATGTGAGTCCCGATGCTTTGCCGTTAATCCACACCGTAACGCTCTCGCTGCCGCGTAGTGACACTGTTCCTTCGTTATCGACCTCGACCGAAGGAATGTCGGTGAGAACATCCGACGCGCTACCGCCTGTGACGGCTATGTTTTGGTCTATGGTGAACACGCGTTTGTCTATGTCGAAAGTCATTTGACTGCGTTGCTCGGTCACCACGACCTCTTTCAGCAGTTTGTTGTCGGGTTTTAATGCTATTTTCCCAAGGTTGGCTTTGCCGCCCTCGGCCACTGATACTTTGCGAGAATCGTTCATGTAGCCTACGAACGAGATTTTCACAATGTAATTGCCGGCCTTTACCTGTGTCAGTATGAACGAGCCGTCCTCGGCTGTGGTACATCCGCTAATGGGGGCGGTGGAGCCTTCGGGAATTAAAGCCACTGTCACAAAATCCAACGGTTGCTTGGTCTTTGAATCGGTGATGACTCCTTGTATAATTCCGTTTGCATTCTGTGCAAAAAGAACAAACGGCACGAGCATTGCAAAAAACAGTGTATATATTCTATTCATTATTCCGGGTATGTTTTTTTATTATGTGCACTATTGTTTTTAGACACAATTTGTGTCAAAAAGTTTAAGAAACAGTTTAAAATTCTTTCGAAAAGTCCTGTTCCTGTAAATTGTTGCTGCATGGCAACTTGCACGGGACATTCATGGTTTTGGAACGCGAATTTATATCTTTTTTCTTTGTGCATCAATTATCTTGGTTAATAATTGCATATTTTTTTACTTTTGACTATCTTCGCGACGAATTTGTGGTAAACTATTTACTGAATACTAATTTAAATAAAAAAATATTTTGTTATGATTAATGCTCAAGACATTAAAATCGGTACAGCAATCCGCATGGATGGCAAGTTATATTTCTGTATCGACTTTTTGCATGTGAAACCCGGTAAAGGAAACACTTTCATGCGTACAAAACTCAAAGACGTTGTTAACGGCTATGTTTTGGAACGTCGTTTCAACATTGGTGAGAAACTCGAAGACGTACGCGTGGAGCGTCGCCCCTTCCAATATCTCTATCAAGAGGGTACAGACTATATTTTCATGAACCAAGAGACATACGAGCAAATTCCTATTCCTTCGTATCAGATAAACGGTGTCGATTACATGAAAGAGGGTATGATTTTGGAGGTTGTGACCGACGCATCTACCGAAACAGTGCTCTTTGCCGACATGCCTGTGAAGGTGGTACTTGCTGTTACATATACCGAGCCGGGCTTGAAAGGCGACACAGCTACAAACACCACCAAGCCTGCCACACTTGAAACAGGTGCCGAGATTCGTGTTCCTCTTTTCATTAACGAGGGTGAACTTGTCGAGGTTGACACACGCGACGGCTCATACGTAGGTCGTGTCAAAGCATAACCATAAAATGTTGAAATTTGTTATACTCTATAATAGTTCCGGTTTATAACAGGCCCGACGAGGTTAAAGAACTCCTTGACAGCCTGTTGGCTCAGACGGTGAAGCCATTTGAGTTACTTATTATAGAGGATGGTTCAAAAGAACGATGTGACCATTTGCTTGGTCACTATCGTTCTTTTTTTACTATCCACTACTATTACAAACCCAATTCGGGGCGTAGCGACACACGCAACTACGGCATGGAACGTGCCGGTGGCGACTACCTGCTGTTCTTCGATTCCGATGTCATTCTGCCGCCATTCTATTTTGAGCGTCTGCAAGCAGCCATGGAGGCCGATTATTGCGACTGCTTTGGCGGTCCCGATGCTGCCGATGACTCGTTCTCGGATATGCAGAAGGCGGTGAACCACTCGATGACAGGCTTCTGGACAACAGGCGGCATCAGGGGCGGTAAAAGAGTCATGGAAAAATTTTGCCCGCGTACTTTCAATATGGGATTTTCGAAACAGGTGTACCGGACGGTGGGCGGTTTCGAGGATATGATGGGCGAGGATATCGACCTAAGCCTCAGAATACGCAAGGCGGGCTTTCGCACGTTGCTCATACGCCAGACGTTTGTCTATCACAAACGACGTGTCGATATGAAACGTTTCTTCAAGCAGGTGAATAACTTTGGACAGGCCCGTATATGGTTGCAGATAAAGCATCCGGGCTCGTTGAAGGCTGTGCATACATTGCCGGCACTGATGCTTGTTGCAGGCGTGCTGTTGCTGTGTGCATCGTTGTTCTTCCCGGCGTTGTTGCTGTTGCCGTTGGCATACGCGTTGTTGATATTCTTGGACTCGCTCATAAAAAACAAAAGTCTGAAAGTAGCGTTATATTCGGTGGCGACAGCCGCTGTGCAGATAACGGGCTATGGCACAGGTTTCTTGAAGGCCCTTTGGTTCAAAATGATACTGAAACAGCCGCTGGAAACAAAAAAGAACCTAACAAAATTGTACAATAGAGGCTGATGTCGGACGAAGCACAAAGAAAAAGCATCAAGGAGTGGCCCGAGGACGAGCGTCCGCGCGAGAAGGCCTACCGACATGGCTTTGCCACGCTTAGCAAAGCCGAACTGCTGGCTATACTCGTGGGTTCGGGCACAGCCGAGGACTCGGCGGTGTCGCTCATGCGGAAAGTATTGGCCTCGTGTGGCGATAGCATATCGGCATTGTCGCGACTCTCTATCGACGACCTATGTATGTTCAAGGGCATAGGGCCGGCAAAGGCCACAACAATTATGGCGGCATGCGAATTGTGGAAAAGACGCAGTAGCGACGAGATAGACCATTCAAAGCGCATAGTGTCGTCGAAAATTCTATACGAATACTTCTATCCTATCATGTGCAGCCTGCCGGTAGAGGAGTGCCACATGTTGTTGCTTAACAACATGAACAAGGTAATAGACCATGTGAGGATAGGCGTGGGTGGGCTCACTGCAACCGTTGTCGATATAAGGCTGGTGCTTCGGGAGGCACTTTTGAAACGAGCCACCGCCATAGCATTGTGCCACAACCATCCCTCGGGCAGCCTGCGCCCCAGTGCCGAGGACGACAGCCTGACGAAAAATCTGAACGAAGCAGCCAAAATAATGAACATAAGACTGCTTGACCATATAATAATAACCGATAACTGCTATTATAGTTACTCCGATAGCGGAAAATTATAAAAACAGCATAAAAATAGTAAGAACATGGATAAATATCAATTGGAGGAGAAAATTGTCGAGATGATAAAAACGGTGTACGACCCCGAGATACCTGTTAATATATACGACCTTGGGCTTATATATCGCATAGAAGTCAAGGAGGATAACTCGGTAGATATTGACATGACGCTGACTGCACCCAACTGCCCTGCTGCCGATTTTATGATGGAGGATGTTAAACAAAAAGTAGAATCCATTGAGTCTGTTGGAGCAGTGAACCTGAACCTTGTCTTTGAGCCCGAGTGGAGTCAGGACCTGATGACCGAGGAGGCAAAATTGGAGCTTGGTTTCTTGTAATTGGTGATATTATAAAAAAATCTTATACATCCTGTGCTATGAAAAAGGTATATTTCCTGTCCGATGCTCATCTTGGCTCTTGGGCGCTTGAACATCGCCGCACGCAGGAACGCCGTTTGGTATCGTTCTTGGACAAGATTAAAAACGATGCTTTGGCAGTGTATATGCTTGGCGATATGTTCGATTTCTGGTACGAATATAAATATGTCGTGCCAAAGGGTTTCACACGCTTTTTGGGCAAGGTGTCGGAGCTTACGGACATGGGTGTCGAGGTGCATTTCCTTGCCGGCAACCACGACCAGTGGTGCTTGGACTATTTCGAGAAGGAGTGTGGCATGACGATACATCGCGAACCATTCCTCACCGAGATAATGGGCAAGGAGTTCTATCTTGCTCATGGCGATGAATTCTCGGACGATAGGAAATATATTCTTCTGCGTTCGATGTTTCGCAGTTCCTTCCTGCGCAAGATGTTCTCGACGATACATCCGCGTTGGAGCATATGGATGGGTAACAGTTGGGCACGACACAGCATGATACAGCACAAAATAAAAGGCGATACACCCTTCCTTGGTGCCGAAAAGGAGTCGTGCATACTGTTTGCAAACAGCTATCTTGCCAAGCATAGCACAATAGATTGTTTTATTTTCGGACACCGACACTGCGACGAGGATATGACTATTGGCGAGAAAACACGTTGCATACTGTTGGGCGACTGGATAAATACATTTGCCTATGTGGTGTGGGATGGCAAAACAATTTCGCACGAACGTTACGTCGAGGGCGATGCTGTGCGTGTGGTGTCGCAGAGCGAGTGACAACCCTGCTTATAAATTAAAACGGCTTTTATATATGTAAAAATTGTCATATGGACAGCTATAACAAAAACGAGGGTAGCAACTATGTGCGTGCCGAGAAAGAACGCAGCGGACCTCCTTTTTATATCATTGCACTCATTCTGTTTGTCTTGATGCTGGTGTTTATAGATAGGGCTGTGACTACCGAGAATGGCATAGGGGAGAGGCTGGTGCAGTTGTTTGCAGGCGGCAAGGCCGATGTTGCCATATCGGGTAATGTGAGCAGCGTCGAGGGCGATGCCATTTCCATGGCGAGCGTTTGCGAACGCGACAGCAAGGGGCGTATAGTGACCGTTACATTCACCGACCCCGATGGCAATTTCTCGCTGGTGATGAAGAATACAAAAAACACTCTGGTGGTGCGTGCAAGTGGCTATGTGACGCAGAATGTAAGAATTGGCTCGCGTACGGCGTTCGATGTTAGAATGGAAAAGCAATAATTTTTCATGCAAATAAAAAACTCCACAGCACCCAAGGGTGCTGTGGAGTTTTTTTATAAGGATTTATTCCTATTATCTTAGTTCTTTTACTATCTCGTAGGTGTCGCTTGCTATCATAAGCTCCTCGTCGGTGGGGATGAGCAATACTTTTACCTTCGATGCGGAGGTCGAGAGCACTGCTTCCTCGCCACGTGTACGTGCATTGACCTCTTGGTCCAGTTCCACGCCAAGGAATTCCAATCCTTTGAGCACCTCGCGGCGACAGTCGAACTGGTTTTCGCCAACGCCACCTGCAAATACAATGGCATCGACACCGCCCATTGCGGCTGCGTAGGCTCCTATGTATTTTTTAATGCGGTAGAAATACATGGTGTTCGATAGCTCGGCACGTTTGTTGCCGCTCTCGGCTGCGGCGTTCACCTCGCGCATGTCGGACGATACACCCGAAATGCCGGCTACTCCCGATTTTTTGTTCAGAAGGTCGGAGAGTCCATGACCGTCAAGGTGTAGCTTCTCCATTATGAAGGGAATGGCTCCGGGGTCAACATCGCCGCTTCGTGTACCCATCATGAGGCCTTCGAGCGGGGTTAGTCCCATGGAGGTATCGACGCTCTTGCCGTCTTTGACTGCTGTTATGGAGCCTCCGTTACCTATGTGGCATGTTATTATGCGTGTGCCTTCGGCTGCTGTGCCCATCATTTCGAGTGCACGCTTGGTGATGTAGCGGTGCGATGTTCCATGGAAACCGTAACGACGTACTCCGTATTGCTCGTATAGCTCGTAGGGGAGGGCGTACATATATGCGTAGTCGGGCATTGTTTGGTGGAACGATGTGTCGAACACTCCCACCTGTGGCATGTCGGGGGCTATCTCTTTTACTGCATCAACGCCTTTGAGGTTGGCGGGGTTGTGCAGGGGTGCAAGGTCGCTGCATGCGGCAAAGTCTTTTAATACATCGTCGGTGAGCAGTGTCGATTTGCTGAATTTCTCGCCACCATGCACCATGCGATGACCAACAGCGTCTATCTCGTTTATAGAACCCACTACGCCATATTTGGCACTTGTGAGTATGTCTATGATAAGGCGAACGCCGGTGGTGTGTTCGGGGATGGCTGTTGTTATTGTCTCTTTTTCGCCGTTGGGAAGGTTGAATTTAAGGAATGAACCTTCGAGGCCTATTTTTTCTATTCCACCCTTGGCAAGTACCTCTTTCTTTTCGATATCGAATAGCTGGTATTTTATAGATGAACTGCCACAGTTCAAAACTAATATTTTCATGATTGTTTTTGTGTTTGCGTGTGTTAATTTTTTGCTGCAATTGCTTGGTTGGCTGTTATTGCTATCATCATATATACGTCCTCGACGGAACAACCGCGTGAAAGGTCGTTTACAGGACGTGCTATGCCTTGCAATACGGGGCCTATTGCTTCGGCTTTACCCAAGCGTTGAACCAGCTTGTAGCCTATGTTGCCTGCGCCCAAATCGGGGAATACAAGAACGTTGGCTTTTCCTGCTACAGTCGAACCGGGTGCTTTGCTTGCACCAACAAAGGGAACAAGGGCTGCGTCGGCTTGCAATTCGCCGTCGAGGTCGAGGGTGGGGGCAAGTTCGTGTGCCAAGCGTGTTGCTTCGGCTACCTTGTCCACCATTTCGTGTTTTGCCGAGCCTTTTGTGGAGAAGCTAAGCATGGCCACGCGGGGTTGTTCTATGCCGGCAAGGGCTTTTGCTGTTTGCGCTGTGCACACTGCTATTTGTGACAGTTGGTTGGCGTCGGGGTTGGGGGTTACTGCTACGTCGGCAAAGAATAATACTCCATCCTGACCATACTCCTTTGCGTTGGTGAGCATCATCATGGCACCCGAAACGCAGGTGATACCGGGGCTGGTCTTTATTATCTGCAAGGCGGGACGCAACACGTTGCCTGTGGTGTTTTGTGCTCCTGCTACCTGTCCGTCGGCATCGCCGGCTTTTATAATGAGACAGCCTAAGTACAAAGGATTTCTTACGAGTTTTTCGGCCTCTTCCATGGTCATGCCTTTGGCCTTGCGCAGTTCATACAACAGGCTTGCGTATTTTTCTGCGTCGGGGTTGTCGGCGGGGTCGATGATGGTGGCCTTCGCTATGTTTGTTAAGTTGAATTTGTCGGCAAACGAGGCTATTTCGGCCTTGTTGCCAAGGATTATAAGGTCGGCAATACCATCGGCAATGGCTTTGTCGGCTGCCTTCAAAGTGCGCTCTTCGGTGCCTTCGGGAAGGACTATGCGCTGTTTGTTTTCACAAGCGCGTTCGATTAGATTCTTTATAACATCCATGATTTTTTATTTTGTTTTATTTATGGTATTTCATTTACCGGTGTCTGTGGGATGTTATCTCGCAGGCAATATGTTATGTTCATTGCAAACATTATACAAACGAACGAAACGGATTTGGGCTGCTTTTTACAGCGAGTGCAGTTAATGTTTGCAATTTACTGCAAAGATACTACTTTTTATCTAATGGCTATACTTTGCAATAAATAATAATTTGTTTGGTGGCTGTTTTTACGGAAAATAATGAACAGCCTTATATTGGAAACCAAATAAAAACAGCGGTGTCCCACAATGCATGGGAAACTATTATGGCTCCAAAATATTGTGGGTAGAAACGGTACAACGCTCCCCATGTCGCGCCTGCCACCAATGCGGCCATCGTGAGCATGAAATTGCACGAACCGGCATGCACCAACGCATAAACGGCGGTGGTGACTACAAAGCCTATATTGGCGTTGAAACGCTGCGACAGTGTCTGTTGTACATATCCTCGCCAGAATATTTCTTCGGCCGGCCCTATGAGGAACAGCATCAGGAATGTGAGCAGCCATGGCGACTCACCCTCTTTCATTCCGTATATAAGGTCCACCTGCGGGCGTGCAAAGTCGAATATAATTTGCGATAGTTTGTCGCCTACCCAAAATATTCCCCATAGCAACATGGCTATTGCCACTCCCAAGAAAATATTTTTTAAATCAATTTTGGTGCCTTTGTACCACCCTTTGCCGAAAAATGTTGCCAACAACGACAATATGCAGGCCGATGCCGTCATCATCCACCAGAAATTAACGTGAGGAGCAGTGAGTGGCATGAACATTATGCTCCATAGTATGGTGGCAAGTATTATGGTGAATATAAGTTTTTTCATTGTACAAATTTTGCTATTACGAGTGAGACTGTGAGCAGCAGACTGAACAGCAACTGCAATTTGGCTGTGTTCTCATCGACTCCGGTCAGAACCTTCATGCCTTCGTGGGGGTAACGAAGTGCCTTTTTTGAATTGTCTATCGCCGGTTTAAGTGCAAGCAGCACCAACAGCGACCACATTGGCAATAGACCGAGAAGGGTGCATGCCGCAACGTATATAAAGGGTGCAATCACCTCTGTGCAGTATATGACCGATGATGCTTTGCCACCGAGCAGCATGGCAAATGTCTTGATGCCGGCGCGTTTGTCGGGCTCGATATCGCGTGTGTTGTTTATGTGCAATATGCCCACTGTGATAAGCCCGATGGGCAGCGATAGCCACAATGCCGAGCTGTGAACAGCCCCCGTTGTGACAAACGATGTGCCTATTATGGGCAATACCGAGTAGGTGAGGAATATGTCGGCATCGCCAAGCGCATGATATTTCAGCCAAGGGTACAAGGCTGTCAGTATGAAGCCGGCAACGCCCACAGCAAGCAACGGCCAGCCTGTGACAAACAGCAACGCTATGCCGGCAGCGGTGGCTATACACAGCAGTACGATGGCAAGCGTGTGTATCTCGCTTGGTGCAAACAGCCCGCTTGTTATGGATGTGCCACCTATGGTGTCGCTACGGTCCACCCCTTTTTTGTAGTCGTGGTAGTCGCTCCATGTGTTTCCTGCGGCATGAAACAAAATAATATTTATCAAAGCCCATGCTGCTATGCCCCAATTTATGTCAAAGCCTTTCCAAAACAAAAAGGCTGTTGTTGCAACAACCGGCATTGCCGATGCCGGAAATGACCAAGGGCGCGTGGCTGTAATCCATTCTTTTACGCTGTGATGTGACATATAAAGTGTTTTTATTGTTTGTATATTGCTTTTCCAAATGCAAAAATACAATAAAGAAACGAAAAAGAGTGTGAAAAAAGGAAAACAATATATTGCTTGAACCATTGTGAATACCATAAAAACATGCTGTCTCTGTGTTTATTGTCCGAACAGGCAGTGAATTAAAATTAATTCATTATTTTTGTGCCATGGTAAATGCAAAACAAAGTATGATGAAGAATATAAAACATCTGTTCTGCCTGTCGGTTTTTTTGTCGTTTGCAGTGTTGGGCGGTTGCTCGTCGCACGGTGTGGACAACGCGCCCGGCGATGTGGCTGTAACGCTTTATACCGCGCTGACTTCGGGCGATGCCGATGCTGTCAAGAAGCATCTGTATATATCGAACAAACAGCAACGCGAGACTTTTTTCAAGTATTTGGATATTGCCGTTGCGTCGCAGCAGTACAAGGAAAACACGCAGGGCTATGTGCCCCAATATAGCGTTGACGAGGTTTCTGTCGATGGCGATAAGGCCGATGTCATTCTTGTGGGCAAAGGGCCTTTGGGACAGTCGCTAAGGATTACTGCCAAAATGCTTAAAGTGGATGGCGTCTGGATGGTTGACGGCGACCATGGCGTGTGGCAGAAAAACAACTGATGTGCTTCGGCTTGTACGATAAAACATCATGGGCTTTCCCCGGTGTGGGAAAGCCCATGATGATTTTATGTGGACGAACGTCGGCCTTGCTTCTATTTGCTAAGCATGGCTATCAGTTCCTCGGTACTCATTATTTGTTGTTCGCCACTGTTCATGTTTTTTACGGCAATGGTGTTGTTCTGCATTTCGGTTTCGCCAATTAAGGCTACATAGGGTATGCTGTGGCTGTTGGCATAGCTCATTTGCTTTTTCATTTTGTCGCTGCCGGGGTATAGCTCGGCCGAAATTCCTGCTGCACGCAGCAGGGTGAGCTGTTTGAGCGAGTGCATGGCTTCGTCGTTGCCGAAATTTACGAATAGCACCTGTGTGTTTTGTATGGAGTCTTGCGGGTACAATTCCAATTGGTTCATTACGTCGTATATGCGGTCGGCACCGAATGATATTCCAACGCCTGAAACGCCTTCCATGCCGAATACTCCGGTGAGGTTGTCGTAGCGTCCGCCGCCCGATATGCTGCCTATGGCTACGTCGAGGGCTTTCACTTCGAGTATGGCGCCTGTGTAGTAGTTGAGGCCGCGTGCAAGGGTGAGGTCGAGCTCGACGTTGCTTTTCATTGGCATTCGGGATATGGTGTCCAGAATGAATGTCGTTTCTTCCACTCCTTTTTCGCCTGTGGCGTTGCCTGTAAGCACCTGTGCTATTGTTGTTAGTTTCTGGTTGTTGTCGCCTTGTGCTTGCAGTATGGGCAGTAGCTTTTCTACCGATTCTTGGCTTATGCCTTTGCCTATAAGCTCCGATACAACGCCGTCGAGCCCTATTTTGTCGAGCTTGTCTATGGCTATTGTTATGTCTATTATCTTGTCGGGCTCGCCTATTACTTCGGCTATTCCTGCAAGTATTTTTCTGTTATTCAGTTTTATTGATACGCGTATGTTCAGTTTGTCGAACACATGGTCTATCAGTTGCAGAAGTTCCACTTCGTTCAACAAGGAGTTATGCCCTATTATGTCGGCATCGCATTGGTAAAACTCGCGATAACGTCCTTTTTGTGGCCTGTCGGCACGCCATACGGGCTGTATCTGGTAGCGTTTGAACGGGAAGGTCAGTTCGTCGCGGTGCATCACAACGTAGCGTGCAAATGGTACGGTGAGGTCGTAGCGCAAGCCTTTCTCGCAGAATTTCGATGCTAATTTTGCGGCGTTTCTGCTTAGCAGCTCCTCGTCGGTGAGGCCGCTGAAATAGTCGCCCGAGTTTTGTATTTTAAATAACAGTTTGTCGCCTTCCTCGCCATATTTTCCCATGAGCGTGGATAGGTTTTCCATTGCCGGAGTCTCTATCTGCTGAAATCCGAACAGGTGGAACGACTCACGTATGGTGTTGAATATGTAGTTTCTTTTCGACATCTCGGTGGGCGAGAAGTCTCGTGTTCCCTTTGGTATTGATGGTTTTGTTGCCATTGTTTCTTTATGTTTTTCAGTCGCGTCTGCCAAGGTAAATCATTATGTAGTATATGAGTGTGGCAAGCGATGATAGTGCTGCCACTACGTATGTGTATGCAGCCGAACGCAGTGCGCTGCTTGCCGCCGAGTGGTTGTTGTTGTTTGTGATGCCTGCTTCTTGCAACCATGCGAGTGCACGCCTGCTGGCATCTATCTCCACCGGCAGGGTGACAAAACTAAACAGGGTTGTGGTTGCAAAAAGTATGATGCCTCCAAGCAGTATCTGAGGGAATGACTCCACTGTGAATATACCTATGAGCAGTATCCATGTTATCCAATTCGAGGCGAATGAGACTACGGGGACTAACTTTGAACGCATGGTGAGCGGTGCATATTGTGTGGCATGTTGCACTGCGTGTCCACACTCGTGTGCGGCAACTGCTGCGGCTGCTATGCTTGTGGAGTTATAGACGCCCTCGCTCAGGTTCACTGTTTTGTTTGTGGGGTTGTAGTGGTCGGTGAGCTGTCCGGGGGTGCTGATAACTTTGACGTCGTATATACCGTTGTCGTGCAACATTTTCTCGGCTATGTCGCGTCCTGTCATTCCGTTGCCTAATGGCATTTTTGAGAATTTATTGAACTTGCTGTTCAGGTTCCACTGCACCAAATAGCTTATTACTGCTATTCCTATGAATAGTAGTATGTAGGTGTAGTTGTAGCCCGATGTGCTATGTGTGCTATATGCTATGTTCGACTGAGCAAATATTGATATTATCGATAGTATGTTCATTTGTTTTTTGTTTTACTTAATAGTATAATGCGCAGGCGGGAATAGATTGCCCGCCGCACAATAATATTAACCTTTGCGCTCTATGGTTTGTTCTCTGTCGGGGCCTATCGAGATGAATTTTACGGGTACTTCCAATTCGTCTTCAAGGAATTTGACGTAATCGAGGAAGGCTTGGGGCAGCTCCTCTTCGTTTGTTATTTTGGTCAGGTCACATTGCCAGCCTTTAAGTTCGGTATATACGGGTTCTACGTCGCTTATGTCGTAGGGCAGGTGGGTTATCTGCTTGCCGTTCTTTTTGTAGGCTATACATGCTTTTATGGTTGGGAATGTATCGAGCACGTCGCTCTTCATGAGTATCAGGTGTGTTACTCCGTTTATCATTATGGTGTATTTAAGGGCTACAAGGTCTATCCAACCGCAACGACGTTCGCGTCCTGTGACGGCTCCGTACTCGTGTCCTCTGTCGCGCATTTCCTTTCCTGTGGCGTCGAACAGCTCGGTGGGGAATGGGCCTGCTCCCACGCGTGTGCAGTATGCTTTTGTTATACCATAGACGTTGCCTATTCTGTTGGGTGCTATGCCCAAACCGGTACATGCTCCTGCGCTCACTGTGTTCGATGATGTCACAAAGGGGTAGCTGCCAAAGTCTATGTCGAGCATGCTGCCTTGTGCTCCCTCGCCCAATATGGTTTTGCCCTCCTTGATGAGGTCGTTTATCATTTGTTCGCTGTCTATGAGACGGAATTCTTTGAGATACTCTATTCCTTCGAGCCATTTTTGCTCTAACTCGCCAAGGTCGTAGCTGTAATTCAGACTTTTAAGTATCTGCTCGTGACGGGCTTTTGCCTGTGCATATTTTTCTTCGAAGTTTTCCAAAATATCGCCTATGCGTAGTCCGTTACGGCTTATCTTGTCGGTGTAGGTGGGGCCAATGCCCTTGCCTGTTGTTCCTACCTTGGCGTCGCCCTTGGCTGCCTCGTAGGCGGCATCGAGTATGCGTCCTGTCGGTAGTATCAGATGGGCTTTCTTCGATATGAATAGGTTGTTTTTGAGGTTGTAGCCTGCTTTTTCAAGTTCCACGGCTTCGCCTTTGAACAGGGCGGGGTCTAAAACCACACCATTTCCTATTATGTTTGTCTGCTCCCCTTGGAAAATGCCCGAGGGAATGGAACGCAATACGAATTTCTTGCCACCAAACTCCAATGTGTGTCCGGCGTTGGGACCACCCTGAAAACGGGCTACGACATCGTATCTTGGTGTCAGTACATCTACTATTTTACCTTTACCTTCGTCTCCCCATTGAAGACCAAGAAGAATATCAATGCTCTTTTTCATATTTTTTTGTTTTTTATTTGCTTACGTTTAATTTGTTTGTCACTTTTTGCTTTTTTCTCTTCATAGTGCGTTGGCATTTGCTACATAGCCCATAGACATATAAGGAGTAGTGTGTGTGACTGAACTTTTTTATATTGTTTTTTAAAGTGTCGTTTAATCGTATATGCGCCGACTCCGAAATCTTGCCGCATTGGGTGCATATAGTGTAGCTCATTTCCCTGTTGTAACATTTTTCATATAGCGACTTTGTTCCGAATATGTGGTGTATTACAAGGTTGGCGTTTATGAGCAGTGCAATGGTGTTATAAACGGTTGCTCGACTTACCCTGAATTTGTAGCTCTCTTCCAAAGATTCCAAAAGGGTTTCTATGTCGAAACTTCCGTTTATAGAGTAGACGGCCTTTAAAATGGCGTAACGCTCGGGTGTGCGCCGTAGTTTATTATCTTTTAGATAATCGGTAAAGGTTTGCTCTATGTTGGATTCCGCTTTTACGTTGTCCATCTTTTTTTGTGTTGCCTACAAAGTTACCTATTTTTTGTATATATATATTAGAAACTGTCTAAAATTCTGTTATAAATTTTTACGGTTGTGCCATTTGTGTCTGTATTCCTTTTTTTGCGTATGCATAATTGTTGTGACTATGCTCGTCGGGCTTGTGTCTGTAAATGCTTTTTGTTGCTTGGAATGACTGCTCGATGGCGCAATGCGTGCCGATTTAAAAAACAGTATTGTTGTTCTGCATTGGATTTTATATGGAAAAACTTATTAATGCAGGGCGGGAACTTATCCTTTTTCTGTCGTCGTGGGATAGTGTGCCGGCATATTGTGTGACGGAGCGGTGAGCGCACATGCGCAGAACGGTGTTTTTCTCGTTGTCGTGCAGAACGCTTTCTGTTGCCGAAAGGAATTGTTGCTCTTCTTCGTTCGATAGTTTTCCTTTATTCCTGAATATGTTTGACAATGTCATAAAACCGGTATAGGCGAAGCCGAAATTCTCTTGCTCTATCCACGACAATGCAAGGGTGGTTGCTTGGGGCATTTTGCACAACAAATTCATGGCTATAAGGTCCATTATATCGGTGTATGGCGCGGTGGATGTCCAGCTTGTGGCATCCTCGACGGTGAATTCCTCGGTGGGCATCACGAGTGTGGCTATTATTTTACATTCACGTATGTTCTCTTGCCATAGTGCCGATGCCAATTCTTTGCTTTTTTCGCACTGTTCGGCAATTTCTTTTATTCGTGGTATCTCCACCCCGAAATTCAGTTTATATTCCAACCCTTGCTTGCGTTGCAAGGTGGAGACTACGCCGTTCATCGACAGGCGTAATGCTTTTTTAATTTTTAATATGGTGTCCGACGTTTTCTCGCTCATTGTCTCTTGCTTGTTTTTTGAAATTTTTTGCGATAGCTGTTGGGTGTTTCGCCCATTATGCGATAGAACGAGGCGTAGAACGATTGTCGGTTGGCGAAACCAACCTCGTGACTTATCTCCTCTATCGTCATGTTGGCGTAGCGTTTGTCTTTCAGCCTGTACAAAGCCTCTTTTATGCGGTACTCGTTTATGAGGCACGAAAAATTCATGTTAAATCGTGAGCTCACTACTGCCGAAATATATCGGGTGTTGGTGTGTAGCTCTTTTGCAAATTCCTTGGCCGAGAAATCGGGGTCCTTATACCTTTTCTCTATGACAATGATGTTTAAAATCTTGTCGTAGAGCTCGTCGGCCAATTCCGCTCTTATCAATGAACGGTATTGCGCGTTCTTGTCGTGCCTTTTTTTTATGTTGTAAGGCGTGTTTTTCTTTTCCGAATTCATAGCTTGTTTTCCAATGTTACCAAAATAAAAAGTACAAACAAAAAATGATTGCTTGTCTTGTTATCTACATCAAATATAGTGATAAATTTGGCAAATACATCAAAATGGAGCTAAAAAATCAGATTATTTTGATAAAAATCAATGGGATAGAATAAATTTAAATGTTTTATGCATTTTTTTGTGTTAAGACTGTTGTTATTATTTTGTGTAAATAGTTGTGCGCGTTGCAAACGTATGCTATTGAACTTTTTTATATTCATTGTGCAGGAGGCTTTTTTTATAGCCCAACTTGACTGCCTTGTCAAGCATTTGTCTTGCTCTGGCTTTTTTGTTGTCGGCTGATAATAATGTCGCATAGTCCACATAGTACTGTGCGTTCTCGGGGGCAAGTTCTATTGCTTTTTCTATGTCCATTATGGCCAGTTCGGTCTGTTTTTCTTGTTGCTCTACGTTGCTGCGAGCATAATAATATTCGGCATTCCGGGGCTCGGCATCTATTAGCAGGTTCAGCAGCATGATGCAGTCGTTCAGTCTGCCGCCTTTATGGTATAACAACGCCAAAGCCAACCGCGCCTTGTTGTTGTCGGGCTCTATGGATAGCAGGGTGTTGTAGTCGTTGTATGCTTGGTTGTACATTTCCTTGGTGCCATAAATATATGCGCGAATGAACATGGCATGTGCGTTGCGTGGTTCTATCTGCAATATGCTGTTATAGTCGGCAAGTGCCTTTTCTGTGCTATCTGTCAGCATATATAGTTTTGCACGTTGCTCCATTATGGTGGTGGACAGCTTGTTATATTGCAGTGCTCTTGTGTACGATGCTATGGCATTGGCGGTTTCGCCCACTGCTTGTTGTGCGTAGGCCAAGTTGCTGTAAGCATATTCGTTTGTCTTGCATTTGGGCTCTTGTGCTATGGCTTTCTGAAATTCCACGATGGCTGTCGGGTAGTCGTTGTTGCGCAAGGCATCAGTGCCCGATGTGAAAAACTCCTCATAGCTTTGTGCCGATAGTTTTATACCCAGTATCAGTGATATTAGTAGTATGGTGGTTCTCATAATGTAATTTTTGTGCCGCTAATATAATACTTTTGTCGATGCCTCGGGGTTTTGTTCATGGCTTTTTAAACGTTTATAACATTTTAGTTGCTGTTTTAGGCTTTTTTATGCCTGCGTAATACGGCGTTGTGCATAAACTTAAACTGCGTCTTAAAAAATGGTTTAAATTTTAAAAATATTTTCTTACTTGAAGCCATATCGTTTGCTTTGCCGTTTTTTATATCCAAGAATGGCTGTTTCTTTATGCTCTATAAAAAACTTGGCGATATAAATTTAAACAGTTCCTAAAATCCTTGCAAAATTTCGGAATTTATAAAAGAATGTGTATCTTCGCGGACGAAATATTTGGCGGCTGTCAAATTTTCTGCCCTTGTAGTTCAATGGATAGAATGCGGCTCTCCTAAAGCTGAGATACGAGTTCGATTCTCGTCAAGGGTACATAAATGTGCTTTTTTATTTTAAAGCGTTTCACAGTCTTTTTTTGCAAGTGCAACAATTCCTTAATGGTTATATGCAATGAACATGAACGATATTGTCAAACGATTGGATAGCAAAGGAATACGTCCCACCGCAGTGCGCTTGTTGGTGGCGCAGGTACTTGCCGAGGCCACATCGCCGTTGTCGCTTGCCGACATAGAGACGGTGTTGGACACTGCTCCCAAATCGACAATATTCCGTGCATTGAATATTTTTCTTGAACATAGATTGGTGCACTGTTTCGAGGATGGCAGCGGTTCATTGAAATACGAACTTTGCGACAATGACGAGGAGTGCAATGTGGGCGACATGCACACCCATTTCTATTGCGAAAAATGCCAGCGTACTTTTTGCTTGCGAAACACCCAAGTGCCCATCATAGAATTGCCCGATGGGTTCACAATGACTTCGGTTAATTATATGGTCAAGGGCGTGTGTGACGAGTGTAGGGAATAGCCGTTGTATTCTCTTCGGTGTTCAGCCCTATGCTTTGCAGCAACCTCACCCTGCTTGCCGCACTGTTAAACAGCGCATTTATATATTCCTCTTGCAGCATGTTGTCGCTGCGTTCGGTTTCTATATATTCTACAAATGATATTTCGCCTTGTCGGTAGGCTTCGCGTTTGCTCTCGAGCAGGCGGGCTGTCTCTTGCAGCATGTCGCGTGTGAACGTGGCGGCTTGTCTGTCGGCTATGCGGCAGTTGTTATAGGCTTGCATCACCTCGCTGTGGATGCCCAGTCGCGTGTCGGTGAGCTGTTTCTGTGCTTGTTCGACGCTTGCCATGTCCATGGCGCGTGCGCCATTGTTTAAATTGGAAAATTTCAGTGGAACGGCTGCTCCTATCTTTAATTTTGTGAACGAAGGGTTGCTTTTGTTATATTCTGCTCCTATGGATAGCTGTATGTCGATGCGACGTCGCGCACTGTTGAGTTTTTGTCGTGCCTTGGCTATATCCACATTGCTTATGGCTGCATTAAGGTCGGCGCGGTTTGCCATGGCTTGCTCTATGTAGTAATCGAGTGGGGCAAGTTCTATTGCTGTCTCTTGCAGATTACCGGTTGCTTTTATGCTATCTGCATTTTGCATGTCGCCCATGTAGTAGCCCAATACAATTGCGGTGTTGTTTAGCTGCGCTTCGCGTTCAAGACGCTCGTTGTGTGTCAGTCCTGCCGCAAGGCGCGATTCTATCCACACGCTTTTTGCGATGTCGCCACGTTGGAAACGAATACTGTCGTTGTGGGCAAGCTGTCTCATATATTTCTGACGTTTTACTGCGGTTGTCCACAGCGATTTTGCACGCAGGTGTTCAAGGTAGGCTATTGTGGCTTCGGCCTGAAAATTTCTTAAAAAGTCGTTGAATACCGCTGTTGTTGCCTGTAATTCCTTCTGGGCAAGACGTATGCCCGATTTGCGCACTCCGAATGTGAACGTGCGACTTAGCTGGGCTGCTATGCTTTGTCCCAAATCCTTGTCCCAGTCTTGGTTGTTGCCATATTCCAGCGACAGGGTGGGGTCGCCATGTATCTTGGAACTTTTTACATGCGCCTGCGCTATCTCTATATCAAGGCTGTGTGCAACGAGCGCGGTGTTGTTGTTTAGCACGCGTTGCATATATTGCTCGTATGTCAGTTGTTGTGAAATGCCTGTCAGTGTAACTAACGATGCAAGGCATAGTGTGATTATTTTTCTTACCATGTGCATTTGTACTGTTGCCTTATATGTGTGTATGTGGCACAAAGGTACTCTTTCTTGGGTGCAACTTGGTTGCAAACACTCTTTTTTGTCGTTGATGATTTTTTAGTTTGTCAGCCCCATGGACTTTGCACGTTCTTTTATGTAGGCTATTGCGGCGTCGTACTCGTTGGGGATGATTCCGTCGAGTATGGCGTCTTTTACATAGCTTTTCAGTTTGCCTACGGTGTCGCAGGGTGGCAGATTGAACATCTGCATTATCTCTTTGCCATCGACAGGTGGCTGGAAATTGCGTATGCGGTCGCGTTCTTCAAGGTCTTTTAGCTTGATGCGTACTGTGCGGAAATTGTTAAGGAAGTGTTTTTTTCGTACTTCGTTCTTCGATGTTATATCGGCCTCGCATAATGTCATCAGGTCGTCTATGTCGTCGCCGGCGTCGAATAGCAGACGACGCACTGCCGAGTCGGTGACTTCGTTGTCGGCTATGACTATGGGGCGCATGTGCATGCCTACTAACTTGGCTACATAACGCATTTTTTCGTTCTGTGGCATTTTGTACTCTTTGAACATGCGGGTGACCATTTTCTCGCCCACTACGTTGTGGTTGTGGAATGTCCATTTTTGCACCGGGTCCCATCGCTTGGTGCGTGGCTTGCCTATGTCGTGCAGCAGGGCGGCCCATCGCAACCATAGGTCGTCGCTCTTTTTTGCTACGTTGTCGAGCACTTCCAAGGTGTGGTAGAACATTTCCTTGTGTCCGTAGCCGTTTTTGACTTCCACGCCCTGCATGGCTGTCAGTTGCGGGAGTATGATTTCGAGCAGGCCGCAACGGTCTAACTCGATGAACCCTTTTGAGGGTATGGGCGAGAGCATTATCTTGTTCAGTTCGTCGTTTATGCGTTCCCTTGAAATTATTTTTATGCGTTCTTTGTTGCTTTGAAGCGCATCGAATGTTTCGTCCTCGATGTAGAAATTCAGTTGGGTGGCAAAACGAATACATCGCATCATGCGCAGGGGGTCGTCGCTGAATGTTATTCCCGGTTCGAGCGGTGTGCGTATTATGCGGTCTTCAAGGTCGAGCATGCCGTCGAACGGGTCTATAAGTTCGCCAAAACGGTTGCTGTTCAGGCATATTGCCATTGCGTTTATGGTGAAATCGCGCCTGTTCTGGTCGTCCTCCAATGTGCCATCCTCCACTATGGGGTTGCGCGAGTCGTGGGTGTATGACTCCTTGCGTGCGCCCACAAATTCTATTTCGTGTTCTTTGTATTTTACCTGCGCTGTACCAAAATTGGCATAAACGGCAATGTGAGCCCCTTTGCCCAGTTTCTTGGCGAATGCACGCGCCATCTCAATGCCTTTGCCCACCACCACGACATCTATATCGGTAGATGGACGTTCAAGAAAAATATCACGAACATAACCACCTACGACATAACACTCCATGTTCAGTTCGTCGGCTGTTTCCGATATCTTGCGAAATATCGGGGTATCGAGCAATTTGCAAAGTTCGTCTTGGCTTGGCTTGTACATTCTTTTTTTGTTTTTGCTGTGCGAAGATACAGAAAAATGGGGTTATATCCAAAGCTATATTTATCGTTTTATCTGTTTTTTATGGCTGTATGGGGGATTGTTGTTTATGAATATATACAGACAAGTGGTATTTTGCCCAAAAAAAACATAGCCTGCGCCCAATTTGGGTGCAGGCTATGTCGAAAAAAGATTGTAAAAAATTATTCAGCCTCTTCCTCTACATCTTCTTTTATAAGGTCGAAGAAACTGCTGATTTCTTGTTGGTCGATAGCTTGTCTTACATTGAACCTTTTGTTTTGGTCCATGTAGCCTTTGCGTTTTACTTTTATTTCTATCTGTACATCGCGCGAATTCTCATAGGTGAGTCCTTGGATGTTGAAAGAACGTGTCTCTTCGTAGGGGGTGCTGCCCAACCATAGCTCGTTGGTGTTTTTTACCTCCTCGGGTACGCTGGAAATTACTCGCCAGAATATGCGTGCCCCTTGCGGTGCAGAGTCGAAGTACCAACGTACGATGGTTCTTTCGAGCGATGTTTGGCCGGGGTTCTCTCGGGATACTCTTTTTTTGGATTCGCCAACTGGAATTGTTGGATCGGAACTATCCTGATAGGGTATCAGTTCGTGTATTACAGTGCTTGGCCATTCGAAATCGTATTCCGATTTCTTAACTTGTGTTATGTCAGGGGTAATGGTCTCTTCGCTACTGATATAGCCATCCTTGACAAATGTAAGAGTAATGGCACTTGCCTCTTCGGAACGTCTTTTTCTTTCGTTCCACTTACTCTTTTTTCCGGGCAAGATTTTACCGTTATATGGTATTTCCACTGTTGCGGGGGTGGAAGTACATATCAGTTTCCCATTATGATAGACTTTTGCTCCACTGGGGTTACTCTGTAAAGAAATCTTAGCATATTCCTTTTCGAGTATTATAGCCTTTTGTGAATATACTTTATTTGTAAATGTAGAAATAAAAAGTACGAAGGCGATAAATACTATTCTTTTCATATTTTCTGTTTTCATAATAATATTTATAAAATTATTCAGCGTCTTTTACTAACTCGAAGAAACTGCTTATCTCTTGTTGGTCTAAGGCTTGACGTACATTGAAACGCTTTGTTTGGTCCATGTATCCTTTACGTTTTATCTTAATCTCAATTTGTACGTCCTGAGCATTTTCTTCTGTCAATCCAACGATGTTGAACGAGCGTGTTTCTTCAAATGGGGTACTGCCTAACCATAATTCGTTGGTGTTTTTTACCTCCTCGGGAACAGAAGATATTACACGCCAGAATATTCTTGCTCCTTGTGGGTCGGAGTCGAAGTACCAGCGCACGATGGTTTTCTCCATGCTTGTAGCACCTGCATGCTCTCTGCTAACTCGCTCGGGCTCTTGTTTTCTTGTCTTGGGTACTTCTGTATATTCTTTTATTCCTATAAATGGAATTTCGTATTCTTTTTCCTTTGGTTTCATCATTGCACCTGTTGCAGCGTCAATGGCAAATCCGGGTATTCCACCTGCAAGGATGTTCCAAACAGATGTGGTGTTGAACTTCTTGTCGATAGTAACTTTTGCATCTTCATATCCTTCTGCCGATGCATAAACTTCGGTTGGTTTGAAACCTCTTTTTACCTTAATTGTGTAGGGAAGGAATACGTCTGTTTCTACTTTGTCATCGTACCTTAGATTTACAGGCGATGTGACGTAGTTGCTTTTCAAAGTGACTTTTGCTTTGCTGCCACTGATGATTGAGGCGCACGATGTTAGCAACAATGCCGTTGCAACATACATTAATACTTTTTTCATAATAGTGTAGATTTAGTGAGTGATATAATAATTAAGTTAGTTTTAGCCTTAATTATGAGACGGAATACGCTGATTTATAAAAAAAAGAAGCGCAAACCAGTCTCATATCTCACTCAGGTTTGCGACAACCATCTACACATATGATAGGTTTGCGCTATGCGCAAACGCCCATTGTGTAGATTTTGCTCTGATTCTTATACGAGGTCGCAATTCGAGTGAGAATGTAAGCAATAAAAATGTATGTACTAAAAGTACGATGCAAAATTGCTAAAAAATATTTAAATACGCAATGTTCAATGAAAAAAACTCCATTAATAATTTGTATTGAACAATTTTGCAAACAAAATGTGTGGGCTATTTTGTTTTGCTGTTTTTCTCTTTTAGTTCTTTTAAAATGCCCTTTATCTCCTCTTGTGTCCTTACTACTTGGTTTATTTTGAAGTACCAGCATATAAGGTCGCGGAATATAAGGAGCAAGGCTATTATTAGGAGTACGAAGAAAAACATTACTATCATCATTGCCGATATATTGCCAAAAGTAAACGTCTCATTGGTTGTCTGTGTCATGGCTGTTGCCGGCATGATTGACATTAGTAGTATAAAAAAACTTTTTTTCATTATTTGTTGTCGTTTTTGTATTGCTTTTCAAATGTAGATGTTTTTTTCGGTAATTTGTGTATCTTCGCAAAATATATTCGATATTTATCAAATATAATTAATATTCATTATGAAGAGGAATTTTATATCTGCTGCGTTTGCCGCATTGGTGTGCTTGTCGTGTGGGGTGTCCATGGAGGAAAAAGCACACGATTTGGTGTCGCAAGCCGGGGTTGCTTACGAGGCCAAGGATTACAATAAAGCGAAATTGTTGCTCGATAGTGTTAAGACTGCATACCCGAAGGCGTTTAAGGCTCGTCGCGAGGCTTTGCGCCTGATGCGCAATGTGGAGCTTGGTGAACAGCAACGCAGTGTCGATTTTCTTGACAAGGAGCTGGCGTTGCTTACGCAGCGACGCGATAGCATGCTGGGTGGCTTTGTTCTGGAAAAAGACAAACGCTACCAAGATGTCGGCAATTATATCGTTCCATCGCAGACGATAAAAAATAATATAGGTAATACTTATCTGCGTGCTCAGGTTGACGAGAATGGCAATGCGCTGCTGACATCGGTGTACCGAGGACGTGCTCTGTCGCACGACTGTGTGCGAGTGAGCGCAGGCGATGTGTATGCCGAGTGTAACACCCCGTTTAATAAATATAGCTCGAAACATCTTGGAGTGACTACCGAGCGGGTCGATTTTCGTTATATGCAGGACGGTGGGCTGATGCAGTTCATAGCAACTGCCGATATGCCCATAACGGTGGAGCTGTCGGGTAAGACAAAGCATAAATACAGATTGCGCAGCGAGGATGCTCGTGCCATAGCCGATGTCCTTGAACTCACAACTGTTCTGCAAGCAATAGACTCATTAAAAAGTCTTCGTGACGAGGCAGGCCGACATATCGAATTTTTAATGCGCAGCAAGGAACGGTTCGAAAACGACAGTATAGGGTCGGCGGAATAAAAATCCTGTGAACATGGCATCGGGCGAGTGGGAATATGGGGGCTGCTCCGTTTTTTCCGCTGCTGCTACACGAAACAGGCGTTGCTCACAACGGCAGAATAATTGTTCATGCAAAGGAGTGCGGCCTGTCGTCACAACGATATATATATACGATGGCTGCATAGATTATAACAGCAAAATGGTTCTCCTTGGAGAACCATTTTGCTGTTACGTGTATTGTTCGGGCCATTATCATCGTGTCAGTGAGAAACGCAGGCTGACACCAAAATCGGTCGTAGTCGTGGGGTATGAGCTCGACGATATAAGCGGTATGGTTTGTTGGCGGTCGAAGTAGAAACTGAACGTGAGCATCTTGCTGTATGTGTAATCGGCCGACAAGGAGTAGTTGAACGACTTGGTGCCGCTTGTTGCCTGTGTGGTTCCTTGGTCGATGCTTCGTGCAAGCGATGTCATATTCTTGAACGAGAAGTCGCCGCGTATGTTCAGGTCGTTGCTTACCGCGTTTTTGCTTTTCTTTGCTTTTTTGCCACCGCCAAAAAGTTTCAAGCCTATAATCTTGTATCCTACGTTGAACGCTATCTCGTCGGAGTATGTCTCTACCAATTGTATTGATGTAAGACTCAAATTCAATACCCTCGATTTTATATACTTTCCGCCGACGGTTATATTGTTGTTTGTGGTGACATTTATTCCCAAAAGCGGCGAGAAGGATTCGTTTATAGAAACCGCTCCTATGTTATATTTGCTGCTTGGAACGGGCATGCCTGTCGTGGTGTTGTTTACAAAGCCTATGCCATTGGTGTACTCCATGTAGGTGGCATACGTGCTGTATGAACCAATTGCAAACACGCTCTTGTAGCCATGTTCTATGTTGACGCTCTTGAAATACTTCTTGAACCATTCGAGTCGGGATAGTCCCGAGTATTTTATTTTCCAGTTGGGAAGCATTTTCAGGAACGAGGGGAATATATCCAAGAAACAACTGCTTGCATCCTGACCGGTGTAGGCACTTAGGAATGCTGGTATCATTACATCGGCCGAATATTTGTCCACTGCACCGTTGGCCGGGTCGTAGGGTTGTCCGGCAAGGCTGCTGCCAATGGGGTAGGTGCTGCCATCGTATTTCTTCTGTACACGCTGACGCACGGTCTCCAAGTTATTCAGGAATTTGTCGTACGACGACGATTTGTAGTTGTTGTCGGCATCGCCAATATCGAACGATGTGCCAATGGTTATTGTTGTCATGGAGAACCCGCCGGATTGCGTGTCGGGCATTCCGGGGTACATAAATTGTATGTTGCGGCTGTTGTTGCGTGTCCAGCTTGCATTAAGGTCTATTTTCAGGTCGGTCACCGGTTCCAGAACCATTTTCAGCTGCAAATCCTCGGCGCTGTTTGTGCTGGCTTGCACTGTGACGCTGTCGTTTTTGAGCAGCCAGCCGCGTTCGTGGGCTTTGCGCAGGTAGCTGTCGCCACTCAGTCCGAATGCAAAGTCGAGTCCCGGTGCGTATATGCCGTTAATCTTTTTCTGTCCGAATGCGTCGCCAACCTCGGGCATGAAACCGGGAAGGTTCATGGCGTATGAGTTCGTGTATGTGATGGAGGCACTGCGTAGCATCATGAGGAAACGGGTGGGGTATTGCATGGCCTTGGAGAATGAGCTTTCTTCGCTTTTCTCTCTGGGGACAATGGTTACCTTGATTTTTCCGGTGTCCTTGCTTTTTATGAGTATGCTGTTTTCATCCACCACCTTGTATTTGAGCTTGTATTTCTTTCCGTTTTTGGTGCGTGCGTTCAGGGTGAACTTTTTGTTTTTAAGCCCATGTTGCAGCACGAATGTGCTATCCTCGTATAGCTGTATCTCCTTTGTGAATGGTTTTATTTTGGTTCTTTTTGTCTTTTTTGCTTTGGCTGTGCGTCCTTTGCTGCTTGCAAATTTCTTGTTTACTTTTGCAAGGTAGGGAACAAGGTTGTATAGTTTCTCGAATTGGAAATTTCCGTTTATGGTTACATTGCGCTTGTTGGCTATGTTGTTGCCATAGCTTACTCCCGATATTTTGTTACCTCGTGCCCAGTTGTACGATGATGTATAGTTGGCATCGGCCGATAACCATTCGAATATTGGCAGTTTGTTCAATGGCAACGAATATGTGGCATTGAAATTCTGTTGGTATGTCAATGGGCGTCCAAGGTCGCGGATGCTCATTTTAACCGAGTCTTTCCATATTTCGTATTCGTTGGGATAGCGTTTCTTGTTCACCGGCACGTATGGCTCTTCAATCTCGGCGTTTGTACCTGTGTTGAGGCTCATTCGCAGGTTGGTGGTGGGGTCCCATTTTATTGCGAATGTACGGTTCCAATAGAATTGTTGCGAGAAAGCCAATGGTATTTCGTTGCTGCTTCCTGCTATCTTGTTCAGGTCGCGCGTTTGTAGTTCGTGATAGTCGCGTGTCATGTCGGTATTGAAACTGATGCTTTGCGGCAGTGGGTTAATACCGAATTCTTGAAGTATCTTCACCCATTTCGATTTGCTCTTGATATTGGCAAATGGCTTTATGGTTTTTATGGGGTTGCTATAATTGTACGACATGGATGCTTTCCAGCTGAGTCGGCGTTCCCAGTCGATGGTGTTTCCGCTGTTATCGGTGCGCGAATAGGAGTAGCTGAAACTGAAATTGGCAGGGTCGTAGGGCATGGGTACTCTGCTCGATATGTTTATCTTGGCATTGCTTATCGAGAAATTTCGGGTGGTACTGTGTACCTCGGCTATGTTTTTTAGTGAGTCGCGCGATGCTCCATTGTAGCTGTCGAGCACGTCATCGAGTAGCAGGTCGGTGTCGAATGGGCTGTATAACGGCGATGTCACTTCCTTGGTGTATGAATAGTATGTTGGTAATGATACTTTTGCCTGTTTTGGCAGGAAACGTCCAAAGTCGAAGTTTCCTGTCAGGGTGTAGCGGTAGTAATCGTCTTTGCGTCGCGATGCCAATTTGTCTTCCAAGCCTCCAAAGCCGGCTGTCTCTATCTTGCCTTGTGCAGCAAAACTACCAAGGTCCGATAGCTTGATATTCAAATCGCCTTGTGCGGCCCAACCGCTTTTGTTCTCGAAACCAAGCAGACGCATTTCGTTCACCCATACTATGGCCGATTTTGCATTGCCGGTGTTGTTGCGCACACCAATCATCATGACTTTTATTTGACCAAGCGACGGGCTTCCGACGATGCTTATACGGTTTTTGGGTACATCGCTGTCGTACTCGCTGTATATGGTGGTGTTGCTCACTCCCGAAGCACCGTCGTTGCGCAAGGTGTTACGACGTACTTTTATGTTCGTGAGTTTTTTCAATGATATGTCTATCATATTCTCTGTGGGCCATACGGCGGTTGCGCCGTTGTTGCTGTTGCGGTCGTAGGAGCCGTGCGGGGTTATTACCAGTGGCACTTCGTATTCGTAGTAGTTGCTCTTGTAGTCCGAACCTAATCGCACGAACAGCGACATGTCGTGATGTCCGAGCGATGTCACATCGAGCTCGGGGGCTTCGGCATGCACGAACAGCTGTATGCGTTCGTATTGTCGTATATCAAGGTTGCTCTTTTTATATACGGCACGCGATTCCTTGCTGCCTAAGTTGTTTACTTGCAACGACAATGATTGTTCGTTGTCCTGTCGTAGTTGCGGCTGGTCGGGGTCCAATATACGGGATATACCGGGGGGTAATACGTAGTTGACGGGCTTGCGGTCGCCATGCTCCTCAATGTTTACTGCCGACATTACAAAATCTCCTGTCACCGAGGGCGATGTATTGTTCACCGATGCTATGGCTTGTTGGTAAGGACGCCAGTCGCCTCGTACCAATTGCAGCGTGGCAAAACGCAGTGTTATGGGCTTTGCAAACGATGTCATGTACATGCGCATGAAGCGTATCGAGGTGAAGTCGCGTATTGTGCCTACTACTTTTTCGTAGTCGTTTATGGGTATGCGGAATTTGTACCAATCGACGCTTTCGGTGCTTCCGTTGCGCAGTTTGGTGGTCACAGTGCGTTTGTCCGATATGTAGTTGCTGCCTACCTGCATATCTTCGGGACGTAACGAGATTTTATATTGGAAATAGTTCTCGTACTCGTCCATGGTGAAGTCTTGGTTTATGTCCTCGACATCGGGGGTTGTTTTGGCTGCGCCGTTGTAGCTTTGTCCGTCCGAGGATACGGGTGAGTTTCCTTCGGTGTTGTTGAAGTATTTATAGCGTTCCAGAATACTTTTTTGGGCTGCATCGTAGTCGGCACCACGGAAATAGTGATAGTCGTCGCCTGCCGGGTCGGCTGCGATACTGTCATATACCTCCTGTCGCACACGCCCCTGTATCGACGACAGATAATCCTTGTAGGCGGGGAATGTAGCTTCGTCGGTGCTGCTTAGTCCGTTGTAACCAAGGTCCTGTTGCTGACGACTGTCGGAATTGTTGTCGAAGGCATAGACAAGGCTCGATATTGTGGGTATGCGTCCGTACGAAGTCTCTTCGTATTCGTACGAATTGCTGTTTGATGGCAAGCCGTTCTCGAAGAATTTTTTCCCATCTTTTAGAATGTCCTCGGACACCTCGCCAAGGTTCAAGTAGAGGTCGCCACCCATGCCGCTTTGTTCGTATATGAATGGGTCGAGCATCCAGAACTCGACATATTGTATGTTGGCAGTCTCGAAATCGGTTGTACCCAGCTGTCGTGTGATACCTCCCCAACGTTTTGCGGGGTCGTTGAGCTTGCCGTCGAAATTCAAGTCGGGATCCAAGTTGTAGGGGCCTCTTTCGTTGGGGTAGTAGCTGATGTTAAGCAACGACAATGTCGATGACTCGCCATAGGTTGACTCCTTGTTGGGGTATAGCTCGCGTTCATATACTTCGCGAACGTAGTGGTTCGATAGTTGCTCTATGTCGCTTTTTATATGCGCCGGTGTGAGTGACGAACCGCGACGTGTGAACAGCGGGTCGATGGTGTACCAGCTGATGAGGGCTCTGTTATATCCGGTCCTTACGTCGTTTGTGTAGTTGCTGTATGGCATGCCGGTGGGTAGCGATGCTAATACCCATGCCGAGGGTGTGGTCAGGTCTATACCGTTTTCGGTGCTCTCGAAGTCGTCGATGTACGAGGCTTGGCTTTGTACTTCGCTCGATGTTCCGGCGTTCAGGCGTGCAAATTCTGCTGTCAGGTTTATAGACGATGGGGCTGTACAGCTGATAAGCGGCAACTTGTCTATCATATTGGTGAGCCATTGGCTCTCTTTCTTCCACGATATGTTCAAGCCCCATATTGTGTTGTTGAGTGGCTCGGAGCCCATATCAACCTTCGATGTCAGTGGCTTTTCGCGTAGCATCATGAATGTACCACCGAAGTTCAGTTCGTCGGAATATTCGTATTGCCAGTTCAGGCCCAACACTGTTTTTCTTTGCATATTAAACAGGGTGTTGCTCTCTAACGATACGTTTACGTTTGTTCCGGCGTCTATTATGTTCTGGTTCAATATTGTTACCGTACCTGCCGAGTAATCTACTTGGTAATCGACATTTTCGACAAGTGTCACTCCGCCCGCTGTGACAACCACCGAGCCGCGAGGAATATTTGTGCTACCTGTCTGTATCACGTTGGCCGATGAGCCGGTGTACTCTCCCATGAGGTAGAATTTGTCTTTTTCGGCTATCTGCTTGGCAATGGTTTTTGTCGAGTCGTATAGTTCTTGGAATACATATTTGTCGGCAATGGCGTCGTTGCCTATCTTTTTCCTCAGATGACTGCCGAAGGGTTCCACTGTCGGGAAATATATTCGTCCGCCGGAAGCATCGACGGTGTATCCTTGAATGAAGTCGAATTGTCCGTTCGGAGTCTCTTTTGTGTTATTGGTGTCCAAACGGTCGAGGTTCATTAAACGCAGCAGGGGAGTGCCTTTAAGACTCTCCTCGGGTATGTAGGTTATGTTTGTGCCAAGGCTGTCGCTGGCATAGTATATGTCTAATTTGAAATCGTTGCTTTTCAGACTGCGTGTTCCAATGGCATAGACGTTTTTCATCATCAGGTCCCAACAGCCGTTGTTGGGCGAGCACGCATTGGGCTTCAATAGTTTTACAAACAGTGTCCTGCCCGACTCCTTGTGGTCGCTTGCAAATTCTCCCACTTGGTATGTTTGTCCGCCATAGGTGTATTCATAGGCTATGGCAAGCACTTCGTCGGCGCGTAGTGAGTTTTTGAGCGAGATATATCCCAATGCCGAGTTCAGGGTATATTCCGACGACGATAGCAGGCGGGCGTTCGACAGTTTCTCATAGTCGAGTCCGCCGTTAATGCCGTTTATGTTGCTCAGAACGTTGTTTACTTGGTCTATGTCGCGTATTTCCGAATAGTTGTTGTTTATGGTCGAGTATAGGCTGTTTGCATTGTTCGATGGCAATTCCAAGCCTCCCATGGGTTGCCACATATTGTTGCTTATGTGTTTGTTCTCGCCAATATCGGTGAAGGCTACTATGTTGCGCGGGTTGGTGTAGTCGCTTGTCTTGTTTGTCACCCATACCTCGATGCGGTTTATAGTTACGCCCGACATGATGGTTGGCAACTGCGCCATGGAACGGTCGTAATTGTCGCGGAAATAGTGCGAAAGGAAAAAGTGTCGGTTTTCGTCGTAGTTGGCGACTTCAATCTCGAATGTGGTGAGCTGTGTTCCTCCCTTGGAGCTTACGGTGGTGCTGTTCGATGTTTTTTGCGATATAACGGTTTGCAACGACAGTTTGCCAAATTGAAAATCGGTGCGAATACCGAACAGCGATGATGCTCCGCGTATCAGGCTTGAATTTGTGTTGAACGATACGTTTCCTGCCTCTACGAGCTTTATCACCTCGTCCTCTTTTCCCTCGTATTTCAAATTCATCTTCTGGGCATCGTAGCTGAATGTGGCCTCGGTGTTATAGTTGAAATCAAGGTTCATTTTGTCGCCGACGCTACCTTTTACATTCAGATTTATTTTCTCGTCGAAGTCGAAACTGTTTGTTTTGCGGCTTCTCTCGGGCAACGAGGGGTTGTCGATGGTTTGCATGGAGTAGCCTATCTTCATTTCGGCACTTCCTTGTGTTTTTATGCGTACTCCTCCCGGGCCGAATATCTTTTCGGCGGGGCCAAGGTCGAAGTGCATGTCGGTGAAGTCGAATTTTGCTTTTCCTTCGGCTTCTTCAAACTCTTTTTGGTTTTTCTGACGGAAATACTCACTCATGGAACGGCTCAGATGCCACTGCGAATATTCGCTTTGGGTGAGCATTATCGGGGTGTCGAGCAGGTTGCTCTTGCCTAAATTTGTTGTTATGGTGTAGGTACTGTCCTTGTCGTTGTACACAGTGTCGGCGACAATGTTTTCGGGGGTGCGAAGGTCTATCGGCCTTTTTTTCATGTCGCCGATGGTGCTTGGGACTATTTGCGATACCGGGTAACGTGCTTTAAGCGTGTCGTTGCTCTCTTTTTGTGCGTTTGTGTTGCCACCAACGGTGCGTTGCTCCTGTGCAACCATACATAATATGGCTGCAACAAAGAATACTATTGCTGTTGGCACACGCAGTTTCATCGTATAAAATTACAATTGTTTTAGAGCTAATTTTATAATCTGCTCCACAGTGGCATGAGGCTGGGATTTTATGACATTCTGAACGGCCTTGTTTGCCGCTGCCGAGGGAAAACCAAGCATGACAAGTGCCGATGTGGCGGGCTCGGCATTCTCGTTGCTTGCGGGAACTTGCTCCTGAGCGTAGCCGGTGGTGCCTGTCGCTATGTTCTTTATTTTGTCTTTTAAATCTACTATGATGCGTTGGGCTGTTTTAAGTCCTATTCCTTTTACGCTTTTCAGAATTGTTTCGTTGCCGCTTGCTATGACATCGCAAAGTTCGGCAACTGTGAATGCCGATAATATGGTGCGTGCAGTGTTGCCGCCTATACCCGAAACGGATATCAACTGTAAGAATAATTCGCGCTCCTCCTTGCTGTGGAAACCAAATAGCTGGTGGGTGTCCTCGCGTATGACTTCGTAGATATATATTTTTACCTCTTTTTTGCCTTGCAATGCACTGAATGTGTTCAGAGTGATACTTGTTTCGTATCCTACTCCTGCACACTCTACAATGGCAACAGCGGGCGATATTTCGGCTAATTCTCCTCTAAGGTATTCTATCATAGTGCTTATCTTTTTATTTTGTGTGGCGGCAGTTTCTGAATGTGGCTGCTATCTCAGAATATAAACGTTTTTTTTTGTTGTTTATTGTATCTTATTTTTTATACGCTGTTTGAATTTATATTCAATACTTTGTCGCAATATTCGAGTACAGCGGGACGGTGGGTTACGAATATGAGCGTTTTGCCTGTTTTTTCGCTTGTCAGACGCTTTAACAGCTCCTTTTCTGTATTGTTGTCCAATGCCGATGTCACTTCGTCTAAAATGAGTATGCTGCCCGGGCGCAGCAGTGAACGGGCTATGGCTATTCGTTGTGCCTGTCCTTCGCTCAGTCCGCCGCCTAATTCGGCTACCTGTGTCTCTATGCCGTCGGGCAAATTATATACAAATTCGGCGCATGCGGTGTGCAGGGCCTTTTGTATCATGACGTCATCGGCTTGTCGGTTGCCCATTATGATATTGTCGCGTATGCTGCCACTGATGAGGCTGTTTCCCTGTGGTATATATACAAAATTGGAGCGTGTAAGCGGCGACGATTCTTGCTCCTCGTGGCGGTTGTATATCGATACTTTGCCATGGCGGGGATGCACCAAGGCCACCATTAACCGTATGAGTGTGGTTTTTCCGGCACCGGTGTCGCCAACGATGGCGGTTGTGCTGCCCGGCTCAAAATCAAAATCAAACTGTTCGAAAATATTTTGCTCGGCTTCGTCGTAACTGAACGTGACACTCCTGAAACGTATGCCACATGTTCCGGCAAGCATAATCTTGTCGCCCTCTATCTCCTTGGGCAGTTCTTCTATCTCTTTTAATCGTTCGGCTGCGGTGAGTGCCGATGTCACCTCGGGTATATAACGGCTTAAATCAATCGTCGGACGTTGAATGAGTCCTACCAATTGCAGGAAAGCCGATAATGTTCCGAAAGTGGTTGTGCCTATCGAAAGGCCATATACCCCCCACATGAAGGCAGTGAGATAGCCGGCTGCAAAGCCCAGTTGTATGAACGAGAATGCTCCAACAGAGAACTTGGTGCGTTTGCGAACCTTGCCTCGCAGTTCGTCTTGCAGACGTCCTAAATGTTCCTCGGTCGAATCGTTCTGTTCCAGAGTTTTTATTATCGTTTTGTGTTGCAGACTCTCTTGCAGCACCGATTGTATGCGGCTGTCGCTGTCGCGTACTTCGCGGTTGAAACGTCGCATACGTGTCACATATAATCGGCTCACAAGCATACATGCCGGCAGTATGAACACAATGGCAATGGCTAAAATATTATTCATGCCGAACAGTAAAAAGAAACTGCCTGCAAGCTGAACCACAAGCACTATAATGGCCGGTATAGCCCCAATTATGAGCGATGTTATGTTGCTTACATCGCCCTCTAAGCGGTTTATCAAATCGCCGCTATGGTGTTTCTGCATGTATTGCCATTCGCTGCGCATGAGGCGCGAAAAAATCCTTAGTCTTATGTTGTTGGCAGCCTTCACCCCTTGTATGGAGTTTATCCAGCGGTTGCAACTGCGCAGTATGATTTCGAACAGCATAACGAGTCCTATAACGCAACCCGTTGTCGCAATGCTTCCCTTGGCATTGCCCGTTGCAATGTCAATAGCATGCTTGCATGCGAGAACCCATAGCAATTGACACAACACATTGGCTATGCCAATAATTGTGCTAAGTGCCATCTGCCGACGTGCGCCTGTTGAATTCTTCCAGATCCAAAAAAACAGTTTTTTTACAGATACCCCTTTTGCCACTCTTGCATAATTATGATTAACAGTGCGAAGTTACAAAAACCCTTAATATTATACAATAAATTTTACTTTGGAAACAACTTCTTTGGAATATTTGTATGAATGTTTTACATTTGTAAATGCTATTTGGTGAATAGCCCGGGGTTGTTTAAACATCCCTTGACTTTTTTACTATATTTGCGGTGAACCGCGAATATACATTGCACTCGCTGCGAAATAATAAAGTAAATTTTATTTATCTCGCTCGTTTGTTACTATATTTATTCATTATATGTGATTTAGCTGTTGCCTTCCAAGAATAATACGAGCAATTTATGGATTTATATTATGAATTTGTTTTAAGGCTTTTTGTGGCAGGGCTTTTAGGTGCTGCAATAGGCTTGGAGCGCGAGTATCGTGCCAAGGAAGCCGGTTATCGCACCCATTTTCTGGTGGCCTTGGGCAGTGCTCTTATCATGATAGTGTCGCAACATGGTTTTTACGATGTGTTGTGCCTGCCCGGAATAGGGCTCGACCCTTCCCGAGTAGCTGCGCAGGTGGTTACGGGAATAGGATTTATTGGTGCAGGTACCATTATACTGAATAAGCAAATTGTGCGCGGGCTCACTACCGCAGCCGGAATATGGGCCACCTCAGGCATTGGCTTGGCTGTTGGTGCGGGCATGTATTGGCTGGCTGTTTCGGCCACTTTGCTCACTTTGGCAGGCTTGGAACTGCTTAGTCTGTTTTTTAAGCGAATGGGGTTGCGAAGTTACTCGGTGGAGTTCACAACGCATAGCCAAGAAACGCTCAATGCCTTGGTGAAAAAGTTTGGCTCCGACTCGAAAAACTACATGATAGTATCCTATTCAATGGAAGAAAAAATAATGGGAGGCACCACGCTATACAGCGTCAGCATGATACTGAAACTGAAAAACGGAGCAGGCAGCGAAGGCATGTTGCTTGCCATGTTTGGCGAACACGACGATGTAACGGTGCACAGAATAGAATAGCCGTAGTAGATACACAACAGACAAAACGACAATCCGAAACAAATAAAATCTATTATACGTATGAAGAATTTTTTTAGTGTGTCATTAGTGATAATGGCCATGCTGTTTCAAACTGCATGTGACAAAACTGTAAAAAATAGTTTTGAAGGCAACGAAGTTTTTGTGAACGATTTTAATAACCGCAGTGCATTGTTCGAAGGGACATCCTATTTATCGGTGTTCGACAGCGCGTTATCGGTGGAGCAGAAGGAGGCCTTACAATTCCTATATGCCTACATGCCTTTGCCCGACGTGGTTGATTATCCCGGTAGTTTCCATTTGATGAATGTCGATTATGCTCTTAGAGCGCGTAGCGAGATGCCTTGGGGCGTCTCGGTCCCCGACAGGGAGTTCCTGCATTTTGTTTTGCCGGTGAGGGTGAACAACGAGGACCTTGACGAAAGTCGCAGAGTATTCTACGAGGAGTTAAAAGAGCGTGTCAAAGGGCTTTCCATGTACGACGCGGTGTTGGAGGTGAACCATTGGTGTCACGAAAAAGTTACTTACACTCCCACCGATATACGTACAAGCTCGCCCCTTGCAACGGTGCGCACAGCCTACGGACGTTGTGGCGAGGAATCGACATTTACAGTGGCTGCATTGCGCTCGGTGGGTATTCCTGCGCGTCAGGTATATACTCCCCGCTGGGCACATACCGACAATAATCATGCTTGGGTCGAGGCTTGGGTCGATGGCTCGTGGCATTTCCTTGGCGCATGCGAGCCCGAGCCTGTACTCGACTTGGGATGGTTCAACGCGCCGGCATCGCGTGGAATGCTCATGCACACTAATGCTTTTGGCAACTACAACGGCCCCGAGGAGGTGTTGGGACGCACAAACTGCACAACCGAGATAAATGTGACATCAAACTATGCTCCCGTAGCAACCACCGTGGTATATGTTGTTGACAAAAACGGAACACCGCAGCAAGACGCCGACGTGGAATTCAAAATATATAACTATGCCGAGTTCCATACGGCTGCAAGCAAGAAAAGCGACAAGCATGGTTGCGCCTCCATCACATCGGGATGTGGCGATATGATAGCATGGGCATCCAAGGATGGCTTGTTCGGCTTTGGAAAATTCACAGCAGGCGTTACCGATACCCTTAAAGTCGTGCTCGACGACATAGCAAACGTACGCACATCCATGACAATGGATATTGTGCCACCATGCGAACGCAACACCACCCCCGAACTGACCGCCGAGCAAAAAGAGGCAAACACAAAACGTTTCATACTCGAAGACTCCATACGAAACGCCTATGTATCCACATTCCCCACAAGCCAAGAGGCCATGGAATTTGCCAAGTCCATAAATGCCGACAGCGAGTATGTGGTGTCGCTGATAGAGAAATTGCGCGGAAATCACAAAGTCATCACCGACTTCCTTGGAAATTGCCCCAAGGATAAGCAAGGCAAAGCCATAAGCCTCTTGCGTGCCATATCCGAAAAGGATTTGCGCGACGTATCGCTGCAAGTGCTCAACGACCATCTGGCAAATACTCCCGCAGCCGACAACAACAAAGCCAAGTACATCAACAATATATACCCCAATTACATCCTGAACCCACGAATAAGCAACGAGATGCTCACCCCCTATAAAGGGTTCTTTGCAAGCGTTATTCCTGCCGAGGAGCAAGCCACATATAAGGAGAACCCCGAGCTATGGGTTGAATGGTGCCGCACCAATATAAAAGTACAAAGCGAATGGAACCCATTGTCGCTATGTATGTCGCCAAAAGGGGTATGGGATATGCGTGTTGCCGACCCCCACTCGCGCGACATATTCTTCGTGGCAGCAGCTCGCAGCATGGGCATAGCATCGCGCATAGACGAAGTGACAGGCAAGACACAATATATCGACAAAAAAGGAAAATGGTGCGATGTTAATTTTGGTACCGATGTCAAGGTGCAATCGTCGGGAACAGGTAAACTATATGGATATTACCGTCCCACGCAATATATCGACGACCCACGCTACTATTCACACTTTACAATATCAAAAATAGTCGATGGCAAGCTCCAACTGCTTGGCTATTCCGAGAACACAACCTATAATTCGTTATTGGCCAAAGGAGTGGACCTCGATGCAGGCGACTATCTCGTCATAACAGACACACGTATGGCCAACGGCGGCGTTCTTGCAAAATTGAACTTCGTGAGAGTGCAGAACGACAATAAAATAGTGTCGTCGATAGTTTTGCAAATGCGTGAGAGCAAAGACGAGCTATCGGTGATAGGCGAGTTTAACAGCGAAAATCTGTTCTACGACCTACAAAACGAACAAAAACGCTCGCTCCTGTCGGTAACAGGCCGAGGATATTACATAATAGCCATTGTTGACCCGACCAACGAACCCACAAACCATTTCCTGCGCGATGTAATGCCCTACAAAGAGGCTTTTGAAAAGTGGGGACAGAAAATAATATTGCTATTCGACGACGTTGCGGCTCACGCCCGTTTCAAAGCCGACGATTTCCCGCAACTGCCTTCGACTGTGGTCATTGGTACCGACATAGACAAAACAATCAGTTCCGAAATCATCAGAAATATGAAATTGGAAAATCCCAACCTGCCTGTAATTCTTGTGGCAGATACTTTTAATAGGGTAGTGTTTATGTCGCAAGGATATTCAATAGGCCTTGGCGAACAATTGGTGAAGGTGATAAACCAACTGTAAATCAAATGGGGCTTACTTTTAAAAAAAAGTAAGCCCCATTTGATTTATTATTATGGCGATTTTATAGTTCCCTGATGAGCATACCCGGAAGTATCTCCCCTCCGCTTACTTGCTCAAACGTGGTGCCATCGATATTTGAATTATGGTCTTCTTCTAATGCCATATATCTGTTGTCCCATATGAGTTCTTTGATAGGTTTTATTATGGCTATACGTTTGTATTTGGTCTTACCGTCTATGTCGATATTTCGTTCCAAAACTTCGAACCGCGAATTTTCTGTTATACCTTCTTTAAGCCCTATATATACTTTTATGGGTTCAGTCTTAACTACGGGGGCTTTTATTCTGAAAGAGGGATGTTCTTTTTGTAGTTGAGCAATATTATTGTCTAATGTGCGGGTGCATATTTTTATTAACAATTGTTTGGCATCCTTGCTACCGGTGAACTTTGTTTCCGAGGAAGAACTTACAGTTTTTCCTACAAATGCCATGTCCCAAAAATCCTTGTCGTTTTTAAAATGGGCTACTTTGTCTTGTTCTGCACCACCATTCTCGGTGTAGTATTTATTATAGAATGTGTTTGCTATTTCGTCGTTCCACACAAGACGGAATAGATAACTCGTTACATTTACTCTGAAACCTCCAATCTCGTTCAGGGCCTTTGTGAGTTCTTTTGGATTGCCTACATATGACGATGCAATACCTCGGAGCAGGGATGTTTTCCCCGATCGGCTTGTATATGATATATCATTTATCAGTAAATAGGTGTTTCCAATAAGTTCTTCGCCCGCGTCCTCCAATAGTGCCAAACCTCTTATGGATACCTTGGCTTTGTTTATATCGCTTTTTGATGCATTGTATAACCCTCTTTCTTTGATGAGCTGCATGTTCATGCTGCCACTCTTCTTATCCCTATTGAACCATTTTGCAACCATTTTTTGTCCAAGTGCGACCTGTTCGATAAACGATTCTATGTTCGATTGCTGGTCGCCACCTATTTCGGCAAATGTTACTACTTTCACTCCCAAATCGTGGTTGTTGAACCTTTGGGGAAAAGGGGAACTCTTAAAAACATCCTCAATTATATCGTCGAATTTTTGATTAGGATGCTTTATCATCATTATGTGCAATGAACTGCGCTCATATTCAATATGCTCATTCTCTTGTGCTTGCAGAATACAAGAGAATGAGCATATATATAGCAGTGTCAGTATCTTAGAAATCCCACTCATCGTTTGTCTTGTAATGAACACCGGTGGATTTTTCGGAGTTATCTCCTCCTTTTATACCTTGCTTGATAAGTCCTTTCTTTATACTTTTATAGTAGTTCATCAGTCCCATAGGATTTCTACCATTGTATGTTTTTACTTTATATTCCGCAGGTATGTTAAATTCACTCTCATCGACTTGACGTGGCTTAATATCGGTTATGTCGGATTCTATATAAAAACTTAGTTCTCCAACGCCCATACCAACATGACCGCCATCGTATTTATATGTCCATTTCAAAGGCATTCCCGGCAATTCCAATCCTTGCAGACCATATTTATATCCATCGGATATGGGAATGTCGGTGGCTACATGCGCTTTTACTTCGTATTTTTGTATCATGGACATGTCGCGCTCCATAGCACCTTGATAGACTGCGCATTTGTGACCAAGTATCTCGGTTGTGTCATTTGTCTGACTTATTGTGTTGGAGTTTAGCTTGGATGTGAAATTGCTATATGTAATGTCGCGAGGAGCTAATACTAATTGCGATTCGTAGTCGGCACTATAATCAAGACCACTTTTTGTGTGGTCGCAAAAATGAACAAATTGTTTGGAATTGCTGTCGCCTACTATGTGGCAGCCTGTTGTTTCATCGGTAATATGAATTTTGCTGCCTTTTACTACCATGCGTATTTTATGAACTCCGTTAAAGTATATGGAATGTGGCATTTCCAATAAATAATCGGAATATGTCTCAAATGTTTCGTATGCAATTTCTCCCTCGAATGTGGCTGCCGTCTCTTGTGATTTTGCACTTATTGTAAGGAATAGCATACATGTGATTATGAATAACTTTTTCATTTTTTATTTTCTATTTAAGCCAAGTTAAGTTTGTTGTCTGTTCTTTTTGTCCCTTGCCAAATGCTACACCTATTTCTCTTATAGCATCTATGCGTTGTTTTTCGAGTTTTACATCGTCGTGATATTTTTCACGCATCTCGAAATCTATATCCTTGCGTACTTGTGATTTTATTTCTGCCAGCAATTTTTTTGCCTCGGGGTAGCATGCTGCTTCGGGGTCGATGAGTGACAATAGTTTGCCGGCCTCTACCGCTTCTGCGTCTGTTTGTCCTGTTGCCCATGCTGCTGCGGCTTTGTCCAATAGCATACGGTTGTATTTGTCAAGGCTTTTGTTATATATTTCGAGCATGACGTCGGTGGCTGCATCGCCTCCCTTGCTGCATGCCGGAATTGAGGCTGCTAATGCAATGGCTTCGTCATACATCTGCATCGATGCTTTGCGCTCGGCTTCTTTTAGTATTGCGGCGTAGTTGCTATCGAAATAGTTCAGAATTTTATTTTTCCCGTTTTTTATGAACGATGCTATTTTGTTGTTGTTGGCATTTAAACGCTTGATGGCATTCATGAGACTTTTTGTCTCGTTGTTGCCCACTCCGTTTACTTCGATGTACTCCGATGCAAATTTTGTTTGTGTATATGTGTCGGCAATGTACATTGTGATGCCTAAGTCGTAAACAACCTGAATGGGTGGGCCTTGGTGTATGCTTTTGTCTGTGACATCAATTCTTGCTGTGATAATGAATTGTCCCAATGATATTCCCGGCTCCATTCCATGGGCTGTTATAATGCGCGATAGCTGGTTCTCTAACGCCGACTCTACTGCTTGTGGCAATTCCTCGTTTTGTGGGTATGATACTACCGATATTGGCAGGTTGCACTCCTGTGAAAAAGTCGTAGGGGTATATGCAAATAATATTGCAGCAACCAATATTGTATTAATATACTTTTTCATGTTATTCAAATTTATGGTATTTGTGTTTCTTTATTATAATGGCTTATTTATCGCCTAATATAAGAAGGCAACGTCCTAAACCGCGATTGACAACCTTGCATGGGATGTTATAGGGGGCTTTGCGTAGGAACCTCATAAGCTCGCGAGTGAAGCCTTCGGCATCTTGTGCCATGCCGTTTGCTTTGTACAGAGGGATGCGCACTTGGTCGTATAGTGTCATGGTTTCGGTGGCATCCGACTTGTTGAATACATGGTTTACTGTGTTTTCGGCCAACCAGTTGTCTATCACCTCGGTCAGTTCGTAGCCGTCGCAGTCCCATTCAAGGTCTATGCCCTCGGCATTATCGAATACTCTGATATCTATGACAATTTCACGTCCATTGTTCAGAATGTCGTCGAAATGTTGTTGCAATGTCGCAGTGAAGTTGTCCATGTTGTTGAGTACGGCCTCTTCGAGCAACACTGCAACCTCGGACGAGAACGATGGAGCGCCTGTCCCTTGTGCTCCTGCTACCTGCTTATTGGAGTAGGCGTCAAGTCCGCGCAAATTATATGTGATGCTTTGTTTGGGGCCTATGGTGTTTACGGTCCAATCGACCTCTAATATTATATCGGCTTTTGCAGTGCGACGTATGCGGTCCAAGGGGCTCTCTTGAATACTTGCATTGTTGTTCTTGCTTTGTATTAAACGGTCTTCGGCCGATAGGTTGTTGATAGATTTAATGCTTTGTTGTAGGTCCTGTAAGGGAAATCCTCGGTCGGACATCAGAATATTTATTTTCGATATAACGTTGTTCAGGTTTTTGTCGCCTTGCAACGCTGCTTTGTAATCGGATATTTCTTCTGCGCTTCCTTGGTTTTCAAATATTTGTGTGTATCCGTGTTCTTTGCACCATGCGTCGCTTGGCACGACCATTAGTTTTGGTCTTTTGGCTTGTCCCGCTACTCCACAACAAATGCTCACTGCCAAGCAAAGAATGATAAATCTTAACTTTTTCATAAATCTGTTGTTTTGATTTTGTTAATAATTCAAGGAATAATAGTTTTATACAAATACTATTTTTACTTCAAAATTCCGTCCTTCTTTAAACGGGCTTTTAATTCGCTACGTAGGACTCTGATGGTTAGTCGGTAACTGTTTTCGTATTTATTCTTCTTTATCTCTTTCGAGAAACGTTTGGCATCGGCTTTTGATACGTATTTCAAGTAGTCTCCATTGTCTTTGAAGAATTTGTTGAAATAGTCTTCGTATTTTTCTCGTGCGTTAACCTCGGTAATCAAGGGCTTGCAGTTGCTGTCTAACGCTCCGTTGTGAATACCGTTGAAGATAATCTCGAATACGGCATTCTTTTTTGCTTGTTCTTGTGCGTCGGATTTGTTTTTTCCGGCACCTGTCACTCGTACTGTCACCGAACCATCGAGCTCCGATGATAAACACTCAATGTCGCTCTTGTTATTTGTTCTTACATGTTGCGAATAGGCAACGCTTACTGTTGTTATTGCCAACAATAAACAAATTAAGAATTTACATTTGTTTCTCATGACTATTGTTTTTTTGTTTACCTATTTTTTAAAATCCGCTTGCCAGCCCTTTTATGACACCGGCATTTTCAAGTTCGCGACGCAGATTGTCCTTGCTCACTTGCACTACGGCTCCCACTTTGTATCCTTTCTTTTTCATTTTGATTGTTTCGTATGACCCTTCGACTACCGATGCGTATTGCAAATAGGTGCCGTCGAAGAATGTTTCGAAATATTCGGCTTTGTCTTGTTCTACTGTGGGGCTGCTTGCCATAGGTCGTGCCGAGGGCATGCCTTGTGTGCCGCTGAAACCGCGAAATATGCACCCGTGAACAGCTGCATATTTTAGTTCTTCGTCGCTCACTTTGCCCGACTTGGAGTAAACCCATACTTTAACCAAGTATGTTCCTTGTACTCCCGAGCCTGCTGCTGCGATGTCGTATTTCTGCGCCTTTTCTTTTTTGTCATTGGCGGCTTGCAAATTGCCTACACCAATTAGCATAGCAATAATAATGAATAGAAATTTTGTTTTCATTGTGCGAGGCTTTTAGTCTGTTCTTTTTTTAAATAGGCAATAGGTGTTATTTTTTTATTTCTCGTATGAGCATTCCGGGCATGAAGTCGCCGCCACTCTCTTTTTTGAATGTAGTGCGACCGAGGCCGGCTGTGGCTGCCCCTTCTTCGGCTGCCATGAAACGGTTGTCCCAAATGAGTGCTTTTATGGGTCTTATTATTCCCACACGCTTGTACTCGCGTGAGCCATCCTCGTTTTCTATAACTTCCAGCACTTCGAAACGACTATCATCGGTTATGCCCTCTTTCATTCCAATGAAGGCGGTGAGTGGGGTGTTGCTTACGAGTGGGGTTTTAACGCGGAATTCCTCGAATTCGTTTTGAAGGCTTGCAATGTTCTCGTCTATGGCACGTTGGCATGCCTTGCGAACCATCATTATAGGCTCGTCTTCTTTTATACCCAAGAACGATGTTGTGCTTCCGCTGCTTTCTACTTTTCCTACATATTTCAGTTTATATGTGCCGCGGGCTTTTTCGAAATTCTCTTTTTTTGTTTCATCGGGTTTTGCCGAGTATTGCTCTTTGTAGAATGTGGTTGCGGTGGCTTCGTCCCATACCAAGCGGTATAGGAATGTGTTTATTTTTACTTTAAAGCCCTTTAAGGATTCTGCCATGTCGGCATATTGGTCGCCTGTGTCTATCAAACTTGTGTTGCCGGTGGCTACTGCGGCGGCGGCTCCTAATACTCTAAGGCCTATACCAAGGGCTTTACCGGTTTTGGATTTGTCTATATACCTTATGTCGTTTACAACCACAAATGTGTTTCCAATGAGCTCCTCGCCGGCATCCATGAGCAGTGCGGCGCTACGCGCCGATTTTTCGGCCAATATCTGGTCGTATGTCGATGCGTTGTACAATCCGCGCTCTTTCACTAATTCCATGTTACATTCTCCTGTGAATTTGTCGCGGTTGAACCACTTGCCAACCAGACGGCTTGCAATGTTGTTGCGCACCAAAAAGTCTGTCACCGTGGTGTTCTCCTTGTCTTTTGATGCTCCTTTCAGTTTTTCGTCCATGGTAAGTACTTTTACGCTCAGTTCATGGTCGTTGAATTTGTCGGGAACGGGAATTTTTACAAATGCGTCTTTTATTTCGTTGGCAAATTTCTGGTCGTCGTGGTTTATGAGCAACGAATAGAGCGAACTGCGTCGGTATTCGAACTCGCTTTCTTGTGCATAGCTTTGGAATACGTTGCATAGAAGAAGTATTCCGCATATTATTATATTCTTATTCATGGTTTTTTGTCTTAATTAATGTGTCTTATTTAGAAATCCCAAATCTCTTCATCTATGGTTTTTGAAAGTTCGTGTTTCAGAGCTTTTCGTGTCTCTTTGTATATGACTGCTCTCTCTTGCAGGGGCGATACCGACCCATTGTGGGCGTTGAGAGCATTCACCATGTCGGGGAATAATTCCAATGGGATGGGGATGGTTGTTTTGCGATTTCCTTCGCGGTCTATCAATATACCGTAGGAGTCTTTCGACTTTGTAAGATATAGCGCTGTCAGCGCTTTGTGTGTGGCATCGTTGATTATCTTCTGGTCTTGCGGAACCACCCATGCGTAGTTGTCCATGAAATTGGATGAACTGCGAACCTCGTCACCCACAATTTCCTGTTTTTCTATGTCGTAGTTGCACCAAAGGCCATTGGCTTCCTTGCGACCCCACACGTTTGTGCATCCTTTTGCGTTGTTCATGAAAAGGTTGTGGAACTCGAAAGGAACAACTATGTTGCCATCGACGTCGATAATACCTGTTTTGTTCTCGGTGTTTGTAGCCCAATACCAACCATTGATGGGCTCGCTGATTGAGGAGTAATTAAATGGTATTACTTCGTTACATTCAAAGTCTATAACACCCCATTTTCCGTCATTGGCTTTCACTGTGAACAGTTTGCCATCGTTGTGTGGTATTATTTCCCTGTATTTACCATATTCTATAAGTGCTTTTCCATCGCTGTCGAGGAGCGACAATTCGGTGTGGTCGGAATTGATGACAACCCAGCGGCCTCCTTTGTAAAGAATACCGGAAAAGTCGTCCGAAATCTTTTCGCCACTTCTGTTTATGAAGTGATACTTATATTTTACATTGGCTATCTGCGTTTTTGTAGTTATACCACTAACTGTCGTAGTCGAGTAGTTGCTGAATGTGTTGGGAGCATAATATGTCATGTATAATTTGTCCATGGCCAAAGTACCCGATGCTGCATCGGCATTGGCTGTTGCTACCAATGCCACATCGCCTGTGAATGGGGTGGCATATACAACCTGTTTCTTTGTTTTTATCTTCTTGCCTATGATAATTTTCTTTTTTGTTCTCAGGTTGTAATATCCGGTAGTAACTTTTTTTGTTCCGTAACGGAAAGGAAACATATCGTATGTGGGTGTCAGGAATTCGCAGTCTTTAAAGAACGGGGTTACGACTTTGCCTTTCTTGTCAACTACTGCCGATTTATTTGCTTTGTAACAACTGATATATTCCACCGATGTGTTCAGTGTGTCGTCGGCGTGTATTCCTATTTTATAACCGTTGCCATATATGTCATGTTTGCCTAATACTGTCATAGGGGCGTTTTCGGTGATACCGACTTTTTCTGCGGCCTTCTTACGTGCATCGTATACAGCTTGTTCTACTTTGGTCATTCTGCCAATGAACATTTTTTCCTTAGAACGGAATATTTCGTAGGGTTGTAAATCCTCCAATGGCTTTAATTCCAGCAGTTTGTCGTATTCGGGTTTTATGGCTATGGTGCCATCGGTGTTTACTATACCTATTTTGGCATCTGCTATTCTGCCGCTTTTTTCTTTGCCTCCTACTGCTATTATGGCTTTGCCATATCTGTTGGGCTTGCTTATGCAAGTGTATTGCGGCTTTTGCAATATACCGTCGGTTATGGAGTACAAACCATATTTGTCACCGTCCTTAATGCGATAGACTCCTTTGCTCCAAAGAACTATCTCGTCGTAGTCTATGGATAGCACTTCCTCGCCTTCGTTGTCGATGAAACCGAATTTTCCACCCTTGCCGACTTTTGCAATGTCGTTCTCGAATGGGAATGCTATTTCGTATTTGCATTTTATTACAACCTCGCCTTGCTCATCGACGTAGCCGCATCGACCTTTTTTGTCGATATGTATTTTCAGGTCCTGTGCCGGTAGGGAAAGGGCAAAAAACAGAAGACCGAACAGTAAAATTTTATTTTTCATATTTTTTTGAATTATGTTATTGTTTTTAAAACTGTTTTTTAGAATTTACGTACAGCCATAATTATTGCTTCGCTGCTGTCTGCGTCTTGCAGTTCAAGCCATTTTCTATATCCTTTTTTGCTGTTTTCCACAGCGATAAGGGAGTAAAATCCTTTTTTGGCGTCTTTCATTGTGGATGACTTAATTCCTTTTTCGTTAGGTCCAAAGGACGAAAATAAACCGTGGCATCCGGGCAATTCTGTCATTCTTTTGGTTAGTGCCAATACGTCTTTTACATGATAATTCTCGCCGATACCTCCTATTATGAGCTTGGCTATTAATTCAAGTTCTTTGTTGCCGGGAATATACCAGCCTTCGCCAAGGCTTTTTGCCCAATAATGTTCGGGGAAATAGTTTTGCATGGATATGCCTTTCTCCTCGCAGAATTTTACTATTTCGGCCATGTTTTGTTCTCCATCATCGCCAAGCTTGGGGGCAATCTCTTTATATATCTTCTTTAAATCTTTTTCGGAAATTTCTTCGGTTGGTTGTGGTAATATATCCTTATCCATATATGAATAGTCTAAATCACCCTTCATCCCCAATTTTTTTGTTTTTTTATTTAATTTTGCTGCATATTCTTTTTTACTTTCTATATACTTGGCCTGATATTTTATTTCTGTATTATAAACCAATCCGTGTTCTCCGGTGTCGTCTAAGTAGAATATAAATCCTGCGGTTCCATCGCTGATGAATGGCATTATTGAACCATAATCGTATTCTTGAACATATTCAACTTGGGCCGATAAATAGAATGGGGCTAAAAGAAATAGAAAAAACAATTTAATTTTTTTCATAGCGTACTATAAGTTTTAAATTGTCTTATAGCCACCCCCGATTCAGACTTTTGTTAGTTGATTTAAAAAAAGAAAAGGCGTAGGTGCCTGTATTTCTGCTTATCCCGTGTGTAGGCCTTCGCATGCCCCTTATCAAGGATAAGCAGCAGTTAGCCCACGCCGGTACGTATACTTAGAATGCTTTGTGCTGTTGGGCACAAGCGCAGTTATTACGTACAAAGTGGACGTCCTACTGCACCATCTTCCTGATAAGGTAAAGTTGCGAAGTTTACACACAGAAGATAGCGTCAATAAACGCCTTTCTAAAAAATCCCCTCCACTTATCCCTTTCGGGCTAACTGTTGGTGTCACAAATATAGGTACAAACGAGCGAAAAATATCAAGCTTGCTTGAAAATTTTTCACAGCGAGTGCAGAATATATTCGCGGTTTACCGCAAATATAGGTACAAACGAGCTAAAATATCAAACTTGCTTGAAAATTTTTCAAAGCGAGTGCAGTACATATTCGCGGTTTGTCGCAAATGTATATAAAATTAATTAACGGCTCAAAATTTTTTCTGTTTTTTTGTGTTTTTGAGCCGTTAATTACTATGTCTGTCAATATATTACATTGCCGATGCTATATGTGCGCTATGGCTTTGACTATGGCAGCCACTTGGTGTGCGTCGGTCTCTTTGCGCGAGTATTCGTCGTTGCCGGGGGTGCCCATGCTCACTCCGCTGTGTCGGAAAATCATGTTGCTGCCTATCTCGGTGCGTGCCGAGGCATGGATTTCTGTGGCTCCGCTTGCTGTCAGTATATGGGCGGCGTTGCTTGCGTTTACTCCGCAACCGGGCATTATGACTATGCGGCCTGCGCTTGCTTTCACTAATTCTTGTAGCATGGCAGTGCCTTTTTCGGCTGTGGCGGCTTGCCCCGAGGTGAGCAGCCTGTCGCATCCAAGTGATATTATATCCTCCAATGCCTGTAAGGGGTTACGGCATACGTCGAATGCACGATGAAAAGTCACATGTATCCCTTGCGCTGCCCTCATGAGTCGTTGGCATGTGGGCATGTCGATGTCGCCGTTGGCTGTGAGTGCGCCAATGACCACTCCGTCTGCTCCATGTTGGCGTGCAACGGCTATGTCGTGCTCCATGCATGCCACTTCGTCCTCGCTGTACATGAAATCGCCTCCACGCGGACGTATGAGTACATGCAGTGCGATGCCTTCTACTTTGCGTGCTTCGCTTATCAGTCCTGTCGAGGGCGTTATGCCGCCTATCTCCAATGCCGAGCATAGTTCCACACGGGTGGTACCGCCGTCGCGTGCCGCTACAACGCTTTGCACGCTACCGGCACATATTTCCAATATTTTTGACATTCCTCGGTCTTTTATTTTGTTATAAGTTCTACTATATAATCGGTGCCTTGTGGAGCCTCGGGGAATAGCAATTTAATGCCTTCTTTGCATTTTTTTGTTTTCACCGGCTCTTTATCGGCGTATGTGAATGCTTTTTTTACTTTGCATGTAAGGGGCAGTAGCAGTTCGGTGTCGTTGCAGTTGAATATGTGTACGAACAGGCGGTCGCCTTTGCGCGTTGTCACACCCCAGTCTTGTGCGGGTATGTCACCGGCTGTTGTGCCATATATTGTTTCGCCGTTGGCACGCAACCATTCTCCCATGCCTTTCAGGCGTTCTATGGCGGCAGCAGGTATCTCGCCGTTGGGTTGTGGCCCTACGTTCATGAGCAAGTTGGCTCCCTTGCCGGCGGTGCTGACAAGGTATCTGATGAGTGTGTCAAGGCTCTTGTAGTTTTGGTCTATCAATTTGTATCCCCACATGCCGTTCATTGTTTGGCATGTTTCAAGTGGCAGACGGCTTATGCTTTGTCCCGATAGTCCGGCAGTGTTCTCGCCGGGCAGGTCGCGCTCGAATATCTGTATATCCTCGCCCTCGAACGGGGTTATGTGGTGGTTGTTGCCGACAAGGCATGCCGGTTGCAATTTGTGTATCAACGCATATTGTTCTTCTAATTGCCAATTAAATGGAACGGTGTCCTCGTCGTGGTCCCATACTCCATCGAACCATATAGCACCTATGGGGCCGTAGTTGGTGAGCAACTCGGTTAGTTGGCGGTTCATGAAATTGTAGTATTCGGGCCAGTTTACTTTTGTGGTGTCGCGTCCTATTATTTTTTTGCCTGTACGTCCGCGCGGGTATTCATCGCGCATCCAGTCGAGGTGTGAATAGTATAGGTGTAGTTTTATTCCTTGTTTGTGGCACTCATCTGCCAATTCCTTGATTACGTCGCGACCAAACGGCGTGGCATCTACAATGTTGAAATCGGACTCTGCGGTGTCCCACATCGAGAAACTGTCGTGGTGGCGCGATGTGAAACAGATATATTTGGCTCCCGAGTCTTTTATGGCTGACACCCATGCCTTTGCATCGAATTTGTGCGGGTAGAATGCGTCGGCAACTTTGGCATATTCACGCTTGTCTATCTCGGCGTTTTGCAGATACCATTCGCCTTGTGCAAACATACTGTATATTCCCCAGTGGATGAATATGCCGAAACGGTCTTGCGCAAATTCCTCGCGTGCCTGTATGTTCTGCGCGGTGGGTGTGTAACTTGTTGTTTGTGCTGTTGCTGTTGTTGCAATGAACAATGCCGCGATGAGGCTTGTTCGTAGAATGTTTTTTAAGATTTTCATTGTATTGTGTCTCTTTTTGTTTGCGTAATGATTATACAAAAATATGCCATGGATATGAATTTTACAAATATTTTTTGTGTTTTGCAATGTAGGCATTAATTTTGCCCTTGATTATATGGTATATAATATGGAACTTAATTTTTTTGGTATTCTGATAGGTGTTGCCACTTTTCTTGTGATAGGCTTGTTTCATCCGCTTGTCATTAAGGCCGAATATTATATAGGTGTAAAAAGCTGGTGGCTGTTTTTGCTGTTGGGCTTGACGACAGCTGTTGCTTCGCTGTTGGTACATAACCTTGTTATCTCTATTTTGTTGGGTGTGGTGGCTTTTTCCTCTTTTTGGAGCATAGGCGAGGTCTTTCAGCAAAGGAAACGGGTGGAGAAGGGTTGGTTTCCTGCCAATCCAAAAAGAAAAAAAAGGTAGTGATTGTTGTTTCTGCCTATTTACATGGCTGCATGCTCGATGCCTCTTTGCCGGGGCTGTACTATATAATAAAGAGCACCCCTCGTTGGGGGTGCTCTTTATTATATAATTATGTAAGGGTTGTTTATGCTTCGCCCTTGGAGTTCATGTGTGTGGGAAATCCCATATTGCGTTGCTCGGGCATGCGTATCTCGCCAAACTGCGACTCATATTTTCTTATATTGTCCTGCAAGGCATACATGAGGCGTTTTGCGTGTTCGGGTGTCATCACTATGCGCGATTTTACTTGTGCTTTTGCAACGCCCGGCATCACCCTTACGAAGTCCATGACAAACTCCGATGTGGAGTGTGCTATAACCGCAAGATTGGAGTATATGCCTTCGGCTACTTCGTCTTTAAGTTCTATTTGTAATTGTCCTTCTTTGTTCATTGCGCTGTTGCTTATTCCGAAGCCGATGCTCCGACGTTATAAAAATCGACCAGATTAATATCGAATATCAGCGTGGAGTATCCGGGGATGCTTCCCGATGCGCTTGTGCCATATCCAAGCTTGTATGGTACGTATATGCGCCATATATCGCCTGTTGTGGGTGTGGTGCCTTTTACCATGTGGGCAACGGCTGTTCTCCAACCACGTACGCACCCTATCAGGTTCAGTTTGACGGGAACATCGGTCGAGGGGTCTAACTGTCCATAGTATGATTGGTCGAACACATATCCTTGTGGAAAATTCAATGTAGGAATGAGGCGTCCTCGGTAGTTTACTATGATGGTGTCGTTTGCCATGGGGTTTTTATCGCCGTCGCCCTGTTGCAGAACCTTGCAATAGACATAGTCCTCGTTGCTCCAATGGGCCGATGCGTCTAATCCGTCGGCAAGAAATATTTTCCAGTCTCCCTCTGTGTTGGCATGCGCTACATCGGCTATGGAGTCGATGTATTGGGCGTTTCTGTTGCGCCAATTGTCGAACTCGCCAGCCTCGTCGCTTTCGCTACACGACATAAAGCACATCAAGGCCATAAGTGCCGATAGCAATATTTTTATATTCGATATTTTCATATAGTTTTTTTATGAAAGTTTTTTCAAGAGCGATGTTATTGTCACCTTGTCCTCGATGATGGATGATAGGTCGCTTATGGCTACACGGCTCTGTTGCATTGTGTCGCGTTCGCGCAGTGTCACCATGCCGTCCTCCAATGTTTGGTGGTCGATGGTTATGCAGTAGGGTGTACCTATTGCGTCCATACGGCGATAGCGTTTGCCTATGGAGTCTTTCTCTTCGTAGTAACAGTTGAAACGGAATTTCAGTTCGTTCATTATTTCGCGAGCCTTCTCGGGCAGACCGTCTTTCTTGACCAAGGGAAGTATTGCCAATTTGACGGGTGCAAGTGCCGCAGGCAGGCGCAGAACAACGCGTGACTCGCCATTTTCGAGTGTCTCCTCGCAGTACGACGCGCACATAACGCTCAGGAACATACGATCGACACCTATTGATGTCTCTATCACATAGGGTGTGTAGCTTTCGTTTGTCTCGGGGTCGAAATATTTTATGTTTTTACCCGAGAATTTCTCGTGCTGGCTAAGGTCGAAATTGGTGCGCGAGTGTATGCCCTCGACCTCTTTGAAACCAAATGGCATTTTGAACTCGATGTCGGTTGCGGCATTTGCGTAGTGGGCTAATTTTTCGTGGTCGTGGAAACGATACGAGGCGTCGCCAAAACCAAGTGCCTTGTGCCATGCCAAGCGTGTCTCTTTCCATTTGTTGAACCATTCGAGCTCGCTGCCGGGGCGCACAAAGAACTGCATTTCCATCTGCTCGAACTCGCGCATGCGGAATATGAACTGACGTGCTACAATCTCGTTGCGGAATGCCTTGCCTATTTGTGCTATACCAAACGGCACGCGCATGCGGCCGGTTTTTTGTACGTTCAAATAGTTTACAAAGATACCTTGTGCCGTTTCGGGACGCAGATATACTTTCATGGCTCCATCGGCTGTGGAACCCATCTCGGTGGAGAACATCAGGTTGAATTGTCGTACCTCGGTCCAGTTACGTGTGCCTGATATGGGGCATACTATCTCCTCGTCTACTATTATCTGGCGCAATTCGTTCAGGTCCATGGCGTTCATGGCGGCGGCGTAGCGTTCGTTGAGCGCATCGCGTTTTTGTTTCTCGGCAAGCACCTTGGGGTTGGTTTCAAGGAATAGCTCGCGATTGAACGACTCGCCAAAACGTTTGGCGGCCTTGGCAGCCTCTTTCTCTATTTTATCTTCGTATTTTGCAATTTGCTCCTCGATGAGCACATCGGCGCGGTAACGTTTTTTTGAGTCGCGGTTGTCTATCAAGGGGTCGTTAAAGGCATCAACGTGTCCCGACGCTTTCCATATTGTGGGGTGCATGAAAATAGCCGAGTCTATACCAACTATATTGTCGTGCAAAAGCACCATGCTTTGCCACCAATAGTTTTTTATGTTATTTTTTAGTTCCACACCCATTTGGCCATAGTCGTAAACAGCACCGAGGCCATCGTATATGTCACTCGATGGGAAAACAAAACCATATTCCTTGCAGTGGGCCACTACTTTCTTAAAAACATCTTCTTGTGCCATTTTATATTATCTTTATATTTAAAATTACAAATTTTGCGCAAAGTAAAGCATTTTTTTTGGGAAAAACTTTAAATTTGCGCTAAAATATATAAATATAGGCATTACCCTTATGGAGGATAACCGATACGACGAAGAAATAGACAATAAAAACAGTGGTAATATGGGCGATGGCGATGTTGCAGCCGGACATAGCAATTATGTGCCGCCGCAGGACTCGTCACCCACCCATAAACTCACAGGAATGTACCAGAATTGGTTCCTCGATTACGCATCGTACGTAATTCTGGAACGCGCAGTGCCGCACTTGTACGATGGTCTGAAACCGGTGCAACGACGCATACTGCATGCTATGCGCGAACTCGATGACGGACGCTACAACAAGGTGGCTAACGTGGTGGGACACACCATGCAATACCACCCGCATGGCGATGCGTCGATAGGCGGTGCATTGGTGCAGATGGGACAAAAGGATTTGTTGATAGATTGTCAGGGTAACTGGGGTAATATACTTACGGGCGACTCGGCAGCTGCACCGCGTTACATCGAGGCTCGTCTGTCGCATTTTGCACACGACGTTGTTTTCAACCCAAAGACAACCGAATGGAAACTATCCTACGACGGACGTAACAAAGAACCCATAACGTTGCCGGTGAAATTCCCATTGCTGTTGGTGCATGGCGTTGAAGGCATCGCAGTTGGTCTGTCGTCAAGGATACTGCCACACAATTTCAACGAAGTATGCGATGCCGCAGTGAGCTATCTCAGGAACGAGGAGTTCACCTTGTATCCCGACTTCCAAACAGGTGGCAGCATCGACGTTTCGCGCTATCACGATGGCGACCGCACCGGCCGTGTGCGCATCAGAGCCAAAATAAACAAACTCGACGATGGAAAAACCCTTGCCATAACCGAAATCCCCTATGGCAAGACAACGCCACTCATTATAGAATCCATACTGAAAGCCGTAGAAAACGGCAAGATGAAGGTGCGCAAAGTGGACGATAACACATCGGACAAAGTCGAGATATTGTTGCATTTGGCACCGGGCGTCTCATCGGATAAGACCATAGACGCGTTATATGCCTTCACCGAGTGCGAGATAAGCATCACCCCCTGCTGCTGTGTTATAGACAACCACACCCCGGTGTTCCTTACAGTGAGCGACATACTGCGTCGCTCGGTTGACAACACCAAGGAACTGTTGCGCAAGGAATTGGAAATACGCAAAGGCGAACTGTTGGAGCAATTGCATTTTGCTTCGCTCGAAAGCATATTCATCGAAGAACGCATATACAAAGACAAAGAGTTCGAACAGGCCAAGGACATGGACACCGCGTTGGCACATATCGACATGCGTCTGGAACCATATAAACCCAATTTCATACGCGAAGTCACGCGCGACGACCTGTTGCGTCTGATGGAGATAAAAATGGCGCGTATATTGCGTTTCAACAAGGAAAAGGCCGAGGAGCTCATCGTGCGTCTGCAAAAAGATATTGCCGACATCGACAAGCAGTTGCGCAACATGGTCGAGGTAACCATAAAATGGTTCACCATGCTGAAAGAGAAATATGGCGCACGCTTCCCGCGACAAACCGAGATAAGAAACCTCGATACCATAGTTGCCGCCAAAGTGGTAGAGGCCAACCAAAAACTATATATAAACCGTGCCGAGGGCTTCATTGGCACATCGCTCAAAAAAGACGAATTTGTAACAAACTGCTCCGACATAGACGATGTTATCCTGTTCTATAAAGACGGAAAATACAAAATAGTGAAAGTGAGCGAGAAACTATTTGTGGGCAAGAATATAATACATATCGACGTATTCAAAAAGAACGATAAACGCACCATATACAACGTTGTGTATCGCGACGGAAGCAAAGGTATCCACTACATCAAGCGTTTTGCCGCAACGGGCATGACGCGCGACCGCGAATACGACCTGACACAGGGTGCTCCCGGCTCCAAAGTAATGTATTTTTCGTCCAACCCCAACGGCGAGGCCGAGGTTATAAAAGTTATGTTACGCCCCAATCCGCGTTTGCGTAACACCGTCATAGAGCGCGATTTCAGTACCATAGCCATAAAAGGACGCCAATCCATGGGCAACATACTCACCAAGAACGAGGTGCAACGTATAACACTGAAACGTCATGGCAATTCCACCCTTGGAGGCCGACAGGTATGGTTCGACCGCGATATTCTGCGTATAAACTTCGACAATCATGGAGAATATCTTGGCGAGTTCCACAACGACGACAAGATACTTGTTATATTGGAAAACGGCGATTTCTATCTGAGCCCCATCGACCTGAACAACCACTACGAGGACAATATATTGTATATCGAAAAATACGATAGTGCCAAAGTGTGGTCGGCGGTGTTGTACGATGCCTCGCAACAAGGCTTGCCATACGTGAAACGCTTTACGCTGGATGCAGGTGTGCGAAAACAGAACTGTCTGGGCGATAACAAAGAGAACAAACTCATTTGGTTCTCCGACACACCCTATCCGCGTTTGCAGGTGATGTTCGGTGGCAACGACAGTTTCCGCGAGCCGCTTGTCATAGAACTCGACGAGTTTATAGCAGTGAAAAGCTATAAGGCAAAGGGTAAACGCCTGACAACGTTCGAGATAGACGAAATCTTGGAATTGGAACCGATACGTGTGCCTGTTGTTCCCGAGCCTGTCGAGGACGAGAAAGAATCTGTGGAGGACGACGAAATAGAGCAACCCACCCTTTTCGACAATGAAGAAGAATAGCCTACCGAAGTTCATACTACTTGTAATTGCAATCGTAGTGGCTGTTGCGTCGCAGGCACAGTCGCTGCATGCCGATAGCATTAACCCGTACAGGGTTGTAGTGCGTAGTTCGCAACATGGTATATCGTTGCTTAATAATTTAGATACCTATCTGTCGGGCTACAATCATACAGGTACGGGATATACATTCACGCATGAAACGTTGCGCAAGGCGCATTTTGGCAGTTACGATTTTAAATACCAAACCTTGTTGCACGCCACGTTGGGATATACCAATCTGCACGATAATAACCAATATTCCCTCATGGCAGGACGTCGTTGGAGCGGTTATCACCCATTCAGGGTAAACGATAGGCTGGAACTGTTGGCAGGTGCTCAGGTTCTGTTGTCGGGTGGCGCATTGTATGTACCCACGAATGGCAATAATCTGGTGTCGCTGAAAATGCACCTTGCTGTTGCAGGAACAGCTATGGCAATATATCATCTGCCATTGGCACGCAACCACTGTACACTGCGCTATCAGATAGATATACCATTGGCAGGGCTTCTCTTTTCGCCCGAATTTGGACAATCGTACTACGAAATATTCGGTTTGGAGGACTATGGAGGCACACTGTGTTTTTCCCATCCTGTAAATACACCGTCGTGGCGACATACCCTGTCGGCAGATATCCCTATCGGCAATAGCACAATACGTGTGTCGTATGTAGCCGACCTGTATCAAACAAAAGTAAATAATCTGCGCACCCACCTGTACAACCATTCGTTCAGCGTGGGCTTTGTCAGGACAATATACAAAGTAAAGCACAACGACCCTCTGAACGCCTATAATCCTTTCTAAATGAAGAAAATAACCGCATATATAACAACAATATTTCTGACGTTTTGCTTTGCGGCATGTGTCGAGGAGGACGAATTCAACAATTCGCCAACGGGAAATTTCGATGCCCTATGGAGCATAATAGACCAACGCTATTGTTTCTTTGAGCATGGGCGACAGCAGTTCGGGCTCGACTGGAACGAAGTGTATCATAAATACCGTCCCATGACCGAACAGGAAATAAGCGAGCGCGAGCTTTTCGACCTTATGGGCGATATGTTGCGCGAACTGCGTGACGGACACGTGAACCTGACCTCGGAGTATGGCACCACATTCTATTGGGACTGGAAACTGAACTATCCTATAAATTTCAGCGACTCCATACAGCGAAACTATCTGGGGCACGATTTTGGCATGAACAGCGGCATAAAATACTCCACGCTGATGCCCGATTCCATTGCATACACCTATCTGGGCAGTTTCGAGTCGGGGTTCAGTAATGGCAATCTTACAGCGTTGCTCATGGGGCTTAAACATTGCAAAGGCCTCATAATAGATATTCGCAATAATGGTGGCGGGCAACTGACTGCTGCCGAGGACCTTGCATCGCATTTTACAAAAGAGAAAATACATTGCGGTTACATTCAACACAAAACGGGCACAGGGCATAACGATTTCTCTTCGCCCGAGCCACTATATCTTGAGCCCGGCCAAGGGGCTATTTGGCTACGTCCCATAGTGGTACTCACCAACCGCGGTGTGTTCAGTTCGGCCAACTATTTTGTTATGCTCATGCGCGAACTGCCGCACGTCACCATATTGGGCGATAAAACCGGTGGTGGGGCAGGGCTGCCTTTCAACAGCACGTTGCCAAACGGTTGGGGAGTACGTTTTTCGGCATGCCCCATACTGGACAAGAACGGCGTTATAACCGAATTTGGCATAGAACCCGATACCTTGGTTCATATAACCTCGGACGATTGGAACAACGGGCGCGACACCATGATTGAGAGCGCACGCGGCATTATAAAAAGTTTTTATGATAAAAAAAGCGAAGAAAATTAGCCTATGTAAAAAAAATAGCGTATCTTCGCGACGTATTTAAGTCAACAGCGCGCCTGTGGCGAAATTGGTAGACGCGCCAGACTTAGGATCTGGTGTTTTGCGACGTGTAGGTTCGAGTCCTATCAGGCGCACGATGAAAAAAAGAGGAATTCTCAAAAAAAGAGAGTTCCTCTTTTTTTGAGAATCGACAATACTTGCTGCAATAGGTCACGCGCAGCACCGCAGAAAGTGGTGCCGCGTGGGTTGCGAAAAGCGAGTGTTGTCAATTTTACTATCAAAATCGACAATGCGATGAACCAATATATAAAAACAAAAAGTGTACCATAAGAAAAGGTACACTCTATGTTAAACCCACCACAGGGGGACGTAAGAACCAAGGGGGATAAGATTGATAAAATTGATAATTTGCTTTATCAAAATTAGCAACTTTGCTAACAAATGCGAATAGTGTTATAAAATAGGCTTATAACACCTAAATACTCTACCAATGTGGAGATTTTGCAGAAATAATGACTTATTCATTTGGTATAAATCTAAAACATATTATATTTGCAGAAACATAAAAAAAACACTTGCCTATGAAGCATTGACAAATTAAAGACATATAAATAAAAAGCGTTAGCTTGTATTCTTGTTCTTGAAAATCGCCAAATTTTAAAGAGCACCAAGGGTAAAAGTTAATGCTCACGTCATTCTATGGCGTGGGCTTTTACTCGTATATGGTGCATGGTGTTTGGCGATACCTCAAGAACGTAGACGAAGTTTTAGTCCACGTTTTTTATTTGTCTACACTTTGGGATTTTTTGGACTATCAAAACAAATAATTTCTATTAAAAAATCGATTAAATATGAAAACAACAAGTAATTTTTTAGCAGTGTTTATGTTTGCAGTTTCCGCATTTGGGTTTGTATCTTGCAGTGATGATAACAATGGTGGAGGTTCTACTAGTGGGGAATTTCTTGAAATAACAATTGATGAAAAAACCACAACAACTATACTTGAATCAACCTCTGTGTCAAGTAGCGGAGAATTCAGCTTTATATATAGCGGAGATGTTGATGGTGTAGATTTTATGCTTACTACATATCGCAATTTAGACAAATTAGCATCTTCTTCCACTGGCGAATACCGATTTTGTCCATCAGATGAACCGCAAAATTTAGATTTCGATATATGTGTGTATAACGAAGACTACGACTACACTCTTTGCAAGAATGGTACGCACACAGTAACTTCTATAAAAAGAAGTGGAGAAGAAGTTATCGTAGAAGGTAAGTTTGATGGCGTTCTTAGTGACAATCGTGCTATTAGCGGAAAATACAGACTTACGGTATATTAATAATAAAAGAATCAAGTTGTAGTTTTATCAATTAATCTATTAGATTAGAATAATACAAAAAAGAATGTATCAATATAACCTTAAAATTGGTCGTATTGATACATTTTTATTTTAAAACGATCTTTAATTTATACTTATAGCCATATTATTATTCCATATAGCTGGTATTGTGTATAACTTTCTAGCAGCACTAACGATGTAAGACTTACCCACGAGAGGGTGTAAGTGCTGTTTTGCTATTTTATACCATTACCAACCTTGTAAGGCTTACCCTTTATAGCGTAAACAAGGAGCACAATCACAGTTTTTATAGGTAATTGCTAAAAAGTAGTATTTTTATTTGCGGGTATTAAAAATAATACCTATATTCGCAGTAATAAAACTACATACAATATGCCTGAAATTTTTAGATTTTACGGATTTTCATTTTTCTTTTATAGCAGAGAGCACGAGCCATTGCACATTCACGTAGAGGGGAACGATGGTATGGCAAAGTTCGATTTAGTAGAAGATGAATTTGTTCTAAAAACAGTTTATAATATCAAAAGCAATGACCTTAGAAAGATTAAAGAGGTTATTGATTATAACAAGGACATTATAATTAAGCATTGGATTAAATATTTTGGAAAGGAGGATTAACGATATGAAGATAGTTAGAATTTGGTTCGATAAGAATTATATATATGGAGCAGATGAGAGTGGTAAAGAGTATCGCCAGTCCCTACTTTGGTATCCACATTTATTGTCTGCTAATGATGAGCAGCGTATGAATTACAAAATAGGTTTTGATGGTGTGCATTGGAGAGAACTTGACGAAGATATTAGTTTTGAGAGTTTTGAGTATGAAGATGCAGAACCAACACCTTTGCAAAAATTCTTCTTGACTCATAAAGAATTGAACATCGCAGAGTTTGCAAAGCTCATAAATATAAATGCATCTTTGATGAGGAATTATATAAACGGTTTCAAGAAGCCTTCAAAAGAACGTGAAGAACAAATTTTGAAAGAGATACACAAGATTGGAGCTGGATATATGGAAGTTGTTTTTTAAAATTGAACAACAAAGCAGTGCTGTATATTATGAGCAAAAAGAATGAAATTTATGATGTAAGTGCCGAACTTGCAAGGGAATTTGGCGAGATTGGTACTAAAAGTTGTGCCGAGGCTACTGCAAAGGCTTGGGAAGAATACAATGCGCAGATTCTACTGGATGCTCGTAAAAACGCACGTTTGACACAAGCAGAACTTGCAGAGCGTATTGGTGCAGATAAAGGTTATATATCACGCATAGAAAGAGGGTTGACCGTTCCTACTGTTGCGACACTATATAGGATAGCCGCTGCAATGGGATTGACTGTTGAGTTGAAACCTATTTGATGAGCAATTTTCAGAGGTCATTATGAACTTTCTTAAAAGTTACCATATCGTAACCCTCTGCCCTCAAATAATGAACAAAATCTACAACCTTTAAAAAGTCTCGTTTAAAGTTGGCTGTGCCTTCAATTTCTCGCCATGGCAAAGTGTAAGCAAGCTCGCCCTTGCTCATTTGGCTTGACGAATTTGTTCGATAATCTGTCACAAATTTGCACAAAAATGCGATGAGGCTATTGAGGGTTTTATTAAAATAAGGGGAAAGATATATCAGTTCAATAGTAGGAGCGAATTGGAAAAATTGTTGAAATAATAAATTAAATTTCGGCAAAATCGCGGAAAACATTTACATTTGCATAAACACAACACAAACGTTTGCCTATGAAGCATTGATAAATCAAAGACATATGAATAAGAAGCGTTAGCTCGTATTCTTGCTTTCAGAAAATCGCCAATTTGATGAAACAACCAAGAGTAAAAGTTAATGCTCACGTCATTATATGGCGTGGGCTTTTACTCATTTATGGTTGTATGGTGTTTGGCGATACCTCTGAAAGCGTAGATGAAGTTTTAGTCCGCGCTTTTTGTTTTTGCACTTTCGGAGGACTAATTAATATTGGAATTTCGGATTAATTAATAAATAAAAGTTTTCTATGAAAAAAATCATTTATGCCATTGTGCTTGTTTTTGTTCTTGGGGCCTTTTCATGTGGGGGCAATACTGAGCATAAAGTAATAATTACAGGTGGAGAAGCAGATACTAATAATAATACCGATTGGATAGAATATGGATTAGTTAATACTCTTGTCTGTTTTATTGATAATGGTGAACAGCATTATAATTTTGCTAAATCAACCAATCTGTTGATTTTTTATAGGTATGTTGATGGGCGCAAGCAATACTCGGCTGATAGTAAAGGTACAAAGAGGTTGTTAAAAAACCCTTATTCAAAAATATCAATAAGGAACGGTGAAAACAGGGATATTTACACTCGTGATGTTGGCCATTATGTTTGGTGCTATGAATTTATGAATGAAACTTCATTAACTGTGTTTTTTATTCCTGAATTATAATTAAAAATGTTATTTACTTTTGCAGTATAGTAACTCGTATGGTTATCCTAAGGCTACTGCAAAGGCTTGGGAAGAGTATAATGCACTGATACTGCTGGATGCTCGTAAGAACGCGCGTTTGACACAGGTGGAACTTACCGAGCGTATCGGTGCCGATAAGAGTTATATATCGCGCATAGAAAGAGGGTTGACCGTTCCTACTGTTGCGACACTATATAAGATAGCCGCTGCAATGGGATTGACTGTTGAGTTGAAACCTATTTAATATAAATTCGGGACAATCTGTTTATGTTGCCTGCTTGTCAAAAAAACAATCTCGAATGGCTATTGCCATTCGAGATTGTTTTTTTTTTAGGGGGAATTTACGGTTTATTTTATATATACCTTTTTCCCATTTATTATATATAGGCCTTTTGTTGCTCTTTCTACCTGACGTCCGGTCATGTCGTAGATTTTGCCATTCATGGGGGTAAGGTGCTCTGCAATAACATCGTCTATTCCGGTTATGGTGCCTACTACATCTATGCGAAACAGGTTGCTGTAATTCGATGAATAGCCGGCGCTGCCCGACCATGAGTCGAATACTCCCGATGCCATGATTATTATTGAGCCGTCGGTGGTGCCGTCGTTTCTCTTACTTACGATGTAGTATGTGTTCTCGCGGGTGCTGCTTGCATCGTTTATGCTCCAATCGCAGTATGTGGCATTGTAGGCTGATAGTGTGCCTTGGTTGTTGTTGTAACCGTAGTTGTTGCCTGCACGCCATATCATGTATGTGTCCGATGCTCTGTTGAAAAAACTATATTTGCCGCTTTCCTCTTTTTTACATTCGAATTGGGCTGCTTCGCCTAACGATTCTGCGCTTTCGCTGCTAATAGAGAGCGTGTTGTTGTTTATATACAGCGCATATTCGTTGTTGCTCTGTTGAACGTTGGTGAGGGTTACTACTTTCCCGTCCCAAGGGTCGGCGGGGACCACTGCGCTGAACAGGCTGTTTACATAATCGACTTGTTCGGTTGTGGGTTCCTCGCTCATGTTCTCCAATGCCGATGCTATGGCTGTGTTTTGCTCGGCCGACAGTTCGGCGTCGTTGGCTTTTGTGGTGAAATAGTTTTGCAGGAAGGCACGACGGTCTATATCTTTTTTCACAGAGTATGCTCCGTTTGTGATATATTCAAGTTCGTATGCTACATATATATTGTCGAAACCATCGAAGTTGTGCTGGCCGGCTCCTGTGGGGAACGATGTCGATATGGGGTTGTCTCTTTTGCCGAAACTTGTGAGTGTCTCTTCGTATATGAAACCTATTCTGTTGTCGGCTTGAAGGTCCATGGAGCTATATGCCGATGCTGTGGTACTTACTTGGAAGAAACCGTTCCAGTCGATGGCAAAATTATTTACGGAGTTCATGTCGCTAAGTTCGGTGAGCTCTTTGTAGAATATACCTACATTGGTACGTGAGCTTCCTGTGGGGAGCGATTGCAGTGCCAGATACATTTCCTTGTTGTCGCTGTTGCGTACTACGGGCACTACCAATATTTCGCCGTTGGTGGAGTTGCCACCGGGGGTGAGGCCTGCTCCGGCAAATGTACTCTTCACCGATGTTTCCCACTCGCCTGTGCCTTCGAGGGTGTTTGTGTAGTTGAATATATTGTATATGCGGCCTCCGCCTACACGGCTCGACAGGATGACGCGGCCGTCGGGCATCTCCTCGCATTTGGGCTCGTCGCCTCCGGGGGCGGGAAGTGCCGATGCTCCTCCAAGGGCGTGCCATGTGGCACCGAAGTCATCGGAATAGACTACGCGGTTGCCATTGGGGCGTGCACACATAGCTGCATATATACGATAGTATTTGTCTTTCTTTACAATGCGGCTTTGGAATATCTTACCGCCACCTACGAAGGCTGCCTGAATGGGGTTGCCACTGTCGAACAGGCTGTATATGGGCTCTGTTATATCGATGGGCTCTTCCCATGTCTCTCCGTTGTCCTTGCTGCGTATGAGCGCAATAAGGTTGGGGTTTTGGCGTGTGGTGTTTCCATTGGCATATACGGTGCATCCTGCCACTGCTATTATAATAACCTCGTCGCTTGTGCGGTCGGCAACAATGGCGGGGTCGCCAAATGCGGTGTCGAAGTAGTTTTCTGTGGCCGATGTTATGCCTGTTCCCACTGCAACCTCTTCTATCTCGGTCCATGTGACGCCATGGTCGTCGCTTCTGCGACATACGACGTCAACTTGTCCGTAGCCGGGGTCTGTACCGCAAACCAAGCGTGCCGCTGCTGCAATAAGGCGTCCGTTGCTTGTGGTGGTTATACCGGGAATACGATAGGGGGGGATAACTCCATCGCCGTTGCTGGTGTTGAACAAATCTTGCTTTTGCGGTGCCTCCATTAGTTGTACATTGGAGATTGTTATGACTCCGTCGGCTATTGATATATCGGAATTTTTAACGGTGTTGCCTATTACACTTACACTCAGGGAGGCTTTGTCTATGGTGTTTGCCGATATGAAAAATCCTCCGTCGAATGCATATTCTGTTGTTGCGCCGTTGGTGTATGTCACATATACATCGCCGTTGCTTTCGTCGTCTATTACAACGTCATATATGTTCATGTCGTCTATTGCAACGGGCTCGAAACGCCATAATTGGTCGTCGGCATTGCTGGGGCCGTCGGCCCATGTGGTTATGAAGTCGGCGCCGTTCAGCTTGAAGTTGACACCACCGTTGGTGCAGTTGATGGCCTCGTCGAAATAGTAGTAGCGATAGGCATCGACGTCGTATGTTTCTGCCACTGTGAGCTCGGTGAATGTTCCGGCTATGCCTGCACCCCAGTTGGCACCTGCCACCATGGGATTACCGTCGCCGTTTCTTAACTCCAACTTGTTGTTGTCCTTGACTGTTACGTGCCATATACCGTTGTTGGTGTTTACCATGCTGTTCGATTGCAGTGTGAACTTGTAGCCGTTACCGCTTAGAAGCGCATTGTTGTATAAGTGCTCTGTGCGGTTGGTGGCTTTGCTCACAATGTGATAGTAGCCTGTCACAACGTCTTTTGCTTCGGGTATCTCCACGTCCAAGCCATTTAGGAATGCCTCTAAGTCGTTTACTTTTGCTGCACACTCCTCACCTGCTATTGCGTGGCTTTGGAAACGTTCGAGCAGAGCGTTGAGTGTATCCAAACGCTCGGGGTTGTTTGCTGCATACTCCTCTTTCAGAATTTGTATTTTCTCGTATTGGTGTATGCCCTCTATCAAACGCTCAAATCGAACGCTCGAACGATTGCCGGGATAGTAGCAATAGGTGTCGCCTGAACCAAACTTGCGGAAACGGCTGTCGGTGAGCGGATGCTCGTCCCAATTTATCCATGCCCAGTGCAGGTAGCCGTCCAAGTTATTAGCGGCTGCATACAAAGGCAGGTATGTGGCTTCGGCAGGGTAGGAGTTTGTGTAAATATTCGGCTCGGCATCGGCACAACTTGTGTATATGGTTGTTATTTGGTTGTTTGCTTTGCGGCTTGCAAGTTGTTCGGCTGTGAAATATTTGTCTTGTCCCAGTGCCACGCAGAAATCCTGCAATTTGTCGCTGAGCGAGGCGTGGTAGTTTCCTGCCAATGCCATCTTGAATCCCAATGAACTTGCTATGTCATAGGCGTTAAGCATGTCCGACTCGGAACGCTCGTCCATGGCTATATTGGTCTTGTCGAACCAGCCTTTTTCTACAAGGTGCTCCTTGAAGGCGGTAAGGAAGTTTGTCCATAGCTCGCTGTATTCTGTGGAGCTTGTTGTTGTGCTTATGTATTGATAGGTGTCGCTTGCCTCGTCGTAGTAGCGGAAGCTCATGTCCCAAGGCACCATGCTGAAACAGTTAATCTGTTTGTTTATGCCATATTCGTCGCATAGCTCCACATATTTATCGAAAACGGTGTAATCGTATTCCCATGTGCCATTGGTCTTTTTGGTGGTTTGTATCATGGGGTCGAATTTGTCGTGTGTTTGCTCGCCCCAAGGTTCGTAGAACATGATTGCCGAAACTGTTCTTTGTCCTGCGCGACCTAATGCTTGCAGGTAGGGACGTAATTCCTCGAAGTGTTCGTCGCTCCAACGCTCCACTTGGTAGTAGCGGCTGACAGCGTAGGGCTGTTGCCAAAAATCGAGGTGGAATTTCTGATTTTCCACTGTGGGGAGTGTGTGGCTATCGACAATTACGTTTAGTTTAAGTGTCTTTATGACTTCGTCGTTGTCGTTCACTACCTCCAATGCGGTGGTGTATGTGCCGGCGTCTATTGTACGGGGTATTTCCAATGTACACCAAACGGGACGTGTCTCCATGGCAGGTACGGCATGCGGCTTGTCTTGGTCAATGACATCGGCTACCAACCAAGTGGGCAATGTCATGGGGTGATTGCCGCAGGCGTCATAGTCGTCGGTTATTATATAATTTACAAAACGAGCTTCGCCGGCATCGGTTATTCCGGTTGCTACATTGTCTTTTTTCCATTCGCTCATGCGCACTGTGAGGCTGCCTTGGTCGCTCTTGCTGAAAAGCACTGCTTGTATGTTGGCACGCTCGCCCTTCCATGCGTATATTGTGGCTTCGTCTTTTTGAACGTCGTTGGGTACTTCGTGCAACGAGTAGTGTTTGTCGCGCGAACCCCAAGTGGCGTGCAGACCATCGGTGAGTGCTCCCCATGCGTTGGCATCGGGTGTTGTTCCCACGCGTGGCTCCTCGTAGTCGTTTATGGGGTAATCGACTGTTATCTCCACGGGTGCGACTATTTTCAGTGTAACGTCTATTATGGAGCCGCCGTCGCTGATGTAATTGCCGTATCCGCCTGTTGCATCTACGCTGTTCCATGCTACCATATAGCGCATGCGGTATGTTGCTCCCTCGGCAAGGCCTTCTGGTACTTGGAATGTACCGGGTGTCAGCACGTTGGTGTTTGTCAGGTATGTGCCGTCGCTGTTCCAACCTGTGTCGCCATTGCCTGTTTTAGAATAGTTCGACCAACACATAAGCTCGTTTCCATCGCCTTTTGTGTAGGGACCGCTACCGTTCAGGACAACTTCAAATTCGCCGTTGTTGTTCCAATCGACAAAAACGTAGCCATGCATCCATTGGCCGTTGATGGATATGTTGGGAGTAACTATATCGCCGGCTGCAACCTCGAACACTGTTGCCGATTTATCGAAATAGGCTGCACAACGTGGAGCCGATGCTATATTGTTTATAGCCTGACTTGCGCTGTTCTCACCCACTATACTCACCGAAATGGGGTAGTGTGCGCTGTGTGTTACATTTACGTCGGCACCATGTACAACGTAGTAGTTTCCTTGTGCTTCGGCCTTGACGAACAAGCCCAATATGGCAAGGAACAAGAATAACGATGTGAATTTTTTCATTGTGATTTTTTTATGATTATTATTTCATTGGAATATTCTGTTTAGACTTGTACGCTGTTTATTATGCTTGTCACAAAAAACAGTTGGTCTGCTTTATATACTCCTTTTTCATTTATTACAAATAAATTAGCGGAATATTTACAAATATATGTTAATTCAACTATATGACAATCACCCCCCCATTCTTTAACGTTTATTAACAGAGGTGCATTGTCTTATTTTTATGATTATTTATCCGAAAAACTATCAGCCGTTATATTATTTATTAATGAATTTGTGCATGCGTGTTTTTCCATTGGGCAATGTAACCACTGCTACGTATGAGCCAAATGGCATGCCTTTCATTGATATTGTTGCCGCATTGTCGGTGGCGTATGATTTGCCTGCTTGTACTCCGCCAAGGTTTATAACGCTCACAGTGGCTCCTTGTGGCAGATTAGCGCATTGCACTGCTTGTTGTGCCGCATCGTATTTTATGGTACATTCCACTATTTCGTTTTGTTCAATGTCGGTTTCAATGCCGTTTATGGTGCTTATGCGTAGTTTGTGCGAGCAGGTTGTGTACACAGGGCAGTGGTACATGCTTTCGGTACCCGGGCCGCAACTGCCATTGCCCAATCCGCGTTGCATATAGTCGAATGTGGCATATATAACGTCGTCCTTTTCGAGTTCCCATGTGTGTATTTCGGGAACAAGGTATTGACGTTGGTCGTAGTGCGATAGCGAGAACGATACATTGCCTTCGGTCTCTATATTTATGATATTCCCATTTGAGGGGTCTTGCATGGTGAGCTCGCGCAAATCCATGCGGTTGCCCATGGATTGGGGGTGCACGTATTGTTCGAACATGTCATCTACCGTTGTGGTGTAGCGTCCCAAGAACGAGCCGGTCATGCGGTCTATGTAGTTTTCCCAAGGTCCTCTTGCATAATAAGTTATGTTGTCGTAGCCGGTGGGGAATATGAAGTCCATGCCTATGCGGCGCAGTGTGGTACTTGGCTCGTAGGTGATATTCATATCTACAACGCCCTGTGAATAGATGGTGTACACTATTGTGTAGGGGCATTTGTTATGGCTTGCATTTACTGTGATGGTGCATGTTGTGGCATCGCTCGATAGTTCTGCACTTATGGTTGCCGAGTTTATGCTTGTTTCGATGTCGCCAAATACATGCTCGCCATAGGGGCTTTCGTTCTCAATCCAACGTATGTTGCTGTATATGGGGTGTGTGTCGCCGGGTTCAAGCACCATTACATCGTTGGCTATCCACTCGGTGACAAAGCCGCTGTTGTTGAGCTTGAAACTTATGTTCTCGTTATGCACCGAGTAGCCATTGTTCTTTTCCAGTGTAAGGGGGGTGTTTTCGGCTGTCAGCGTGGGCAGTGCGGCGCGTTCTTGCAGCGTGAACTGTTCGGCGGCTATGGGGTATTCTGCTTCGCACCAAGCCTCGGCGGTGTTTTTCAGTAGTTCCACGTTCAGCGTATATTCTTTTCCTTCTTGCATTTGGGTGCTTAAAGCTATGTCGATACTTGCTGTGCTGCCGGGTTGTGTCGAGGGCAGGCCTGCGACGTTTGTCTCTACTATATCACCGTCTTCAAGCAGCGAGTAACGCAGATGGAATTGGTCGAGGTTGGTGAAGTCGTATTTGTTCTTTATTTGCAATGTGCCTGCATTGTAGGTGAATTCGGCATATTGGTACACTTTTTTTACTTCGGTGAGTTTGGCTGTCCATGCGCGGTCGGCTGTTATTATTCCGTTGTTGCAGAAATTGCCTTGGTGCGGGCCGGGGTAGTCATATCCTGTTGTGTAGGCGGGGAAGCCGTTGCGCATCAGGGTTCCGTTCTTTATATCCTGTGGGTTGTATATTGTTTGGTCCACCCAATCCCAGATGCAACCACCGATACCATAGCGACTGCTCTCTATTATATTCCAATATTCTTTCAGGTTGCCCACTGCGTTACCCATGGCATGGGCATATTCGCACATGAAGAATGGCTCGCTGCCTATGCTGTAATTGGCATAGTTCTGTACATAGGACAGGTTGGGGTACATCTTGGAGTGCATGTCGGTGTTGTTGGCCGAATTTTCGTTCGAATAGCCTTCGTAGTGTATGGGGCGCGAGTCCAAATCGCGTGTGGCCGAGTATGTGGCGTCGAAATTAACGCCAATGCCCGATTCATTGCCCAACGACCAAAATATCACCGATGGGTGGTTGCGGTCGCGATATACCATGCGCACTGTTCTATCGACATATTGTGCCTGCCAAGTGGGGTCGTTCGAAATACAGTTCCTTTTCATCTCGCTCCAATTCTTGTGACATTCTATGTCGGCCTCGTCCATTATGTACAAGCCGTAGTAGTCGAACATAGCGTACATTTTTGCTTGACGCGGGTAGTGGCTTGTGCGAACGGTGTTTACATTGGCCTGTTTCATCATCTCGATGTCTTTAAGCATGGTGGCAACGTCTATGGAGCGTCCGTGAATGGGGTGTGTGTCTTGGGTGTTCACTCCTTTGAAGAATACGCGCTTGCCGTTTATAAGCACCACGCCGTCGCTAATTTTTATGTCGCGGAAACCATATTTGGTCGAGAATACCATCTCCTCGTTTTCTTGTTCGTCCTTTTGGCTCACTACGACGGTGTATAGCGTGGGGGTTTCGGCTGTCCATGCTGTCAGGCCTTGAAGATTTTCGAATGTGACGCTTTTTATAACTTTGCTGCCTGCTTCGTATTGGTCGCTTATGTTGCGCTGTGCCACTAACCGGCCGTCGGGGGCCAGCAACGATATATCTATGCTCTTGTTTGCGATGGTTTCTCCCCTGTTCTCAACCTCTATTTCTACATCCATTTTGCCGCTTGTGTAGTCGGAGTTTAGCTCGGCAGTTATGTAATGGTCGCGCACAAATGTTTTGGGTGTGGCATACAAATATACATCGCGGTGCATGCCGCTCATGTGGAACATATCCTGTCCTTCAAGGTACGATGCGTCGCTCCAACGGAATACTTGTACGCATATATTGTTTTCGCCTGTTGTCACATGCTCGCTTATGTCGAACTCGTGGTCGTTGTTGCCTCCTTGTGTATAGCCGACATATTGCCCGTTTATCCATACAAAGGCTGCGCTATAAAGTCCGTCGAAGTGCAGGAATACGTTCTTGGCATCCCATCCTTCGGGTAGCGTGAATGTGCGACGGTATGAACCGACGGGGTTGTCGCCTACGCCTGTTACTTTGTTCACTACGTGGGGCGGGTTGTTCAGGAAAGCATACTCTACGTTTATGTACATGGGCAGGTCGTAGCCTTTCATTTCCCAGCACGATGGAACATCTATGTCGTCCCATGCCGATACGTCGGCATCGTTGCCCCAAAAATCTTTTTCACGGGGGCGCGACAATGGGTCGGGTACAAGGTTGAACTTCCACACGCCGTTAAGGCTCAGGTAATCGGCCTTTTCGGGTGTTAGCCAAGGCTTCTCGTAGTTGACATCGCTGTTCATGGCCTCGGTCGATGTATAGGGGATGAATGTGGCGTGTGCCGGTTCTTTGTTCTCTTCGAAGAATGTTTGGTCCTCCCATACATTGCCACGTGGGGCTTCCACTTTGGTGAAATAGAAGCGTGTGTAGTCGTCGGTGGCGTCGGTTGTTACCGACATTGGGGAATCGGCTGTCGATTTCAGATAATATTTAATTCCTTGGTATATAGCCGACAGACGGAATGTGCCGTCGCCTGCATCCTCGACAGATATATTCTGGTTATAGTTTTTTGTGTCTTTGGTATATAAAAGGGGCACTTTGTCGCCGTTAAGTCCCATATCCATCGATAGCTCGCAACTGTGAACAGTGAATATGAGTGCGTTTTCGCCGTTTGTTATAAGCCATTTTTGTCCGTCGTCATCGGCGTTGTATGGTGTGGATTGTATGAAGGTTCCTAACTCGCTATCGGCAGGTGCCGATAGCACTTGGCCTGTGCCCACGTTGGTTATGACGTAGGTGTTTCCCGCCGAGGGTATCAGTGCGGTCAATTTTCCTGTGTCGTTCAGACGGAACAGTATGGCATCGCCCGACAAATATGTGGACATTGCCGGTACGCCGGTGGCTGTTGCACCCAAAAATTGGTACACGTTGGCCTCGTTGGCAAAACGATATAATCCTTCGCCTGTCTCAATGACTTTGAAACGCTGGTTTTCATTCTCGGGCTCGAAATTCCACTGAACGGGATATCCTACTCCCGGTGCCATGTCCAATGCCTTTTTCGATGTGGGGTTGTAGAATACAAATACCCCCTCGGTGTCGGTGGGGTAGAGTGCCCATTCTTGCCCCATGCTCGCCTCGTTGTATGTGGCGAACACAATTCTGGCATCGTTGTTAAGATTGTCGTTGTTCGATATGTACTTTTCATTATATACATTTTGAATACGATAAATTTTCATTGCCGGCTTTTCCGGTGTCGATGCAAAGGAAATTGTGAACAACGATAAAAGAAACAATGTGGAGAGTAGCTTGTTTTTCATCATGATTATTTTTTATATGTTTTTTGTAAAAAATACAATAATAGGCTTATTTTCGCAAATATAGCTACAAACGAGCGAAAAATATGAAGTTTACTTCGATATTTTTCACAGCGGCAACGCGAAATAAGCGTTGCTTGCGACGACGGAACATTTATGTTCCCAAAGGAGTGCGGCTTGCCGCCCCAAAGGCTATATTCGCGTG